>PMST01000071.1 GCA_003168295.1 Actinomycetota bacterium | reverse complement strand
CGATCTTGATCGTGCCGTCACCCGAGCAGGCCTCGCACCGGCCGCCCTTGACGTTGAAGGAGAACCGGCCGGGCTGGTAGCCGCGGATCTTGGCCTCGGTGGTCTGCGCGAACAGCTTCCTGACATGGTCGAACACGCCGGTGTAGGTGGCCGGGTTGGATCGCGGGGTGCGCCCGATCGGACCTTGATCAACGTGGACGACCTTGTCCAGGTGCTGCATGCCGGTAATGCGGGTGTGCTTGCCGGGAACCGTCCGCGCGCCGTTGAGCTCGCGGGCCAGCGCCTTGTACAGGATGTCATTGACCAGCGTCGACTTACCCGAACCCGACACTCCGGTGACGGCCACCAGGCAGCCGAGCGGGAACGCCACGTCCACGCCGCGCAGGTTGTGCTCGCTGGCGCCCTTGACCGCCACCTCCCGGCTCCTGCTCCGCTGCCTGCGGTGGGCGGGTACCGGAATGAACTCCCGGCCGGACAGGTAGGCGCCGGTCAGCGACTCGGGGTTGGCTAGCAGCTCCTCGACCGTACCGGACACCACGATGTTCCCGCCGTGCTCCCCGGCCCGCGGCCCGATGTCCACGATCCAGTCCGCCGCCCTGATCGTGTCCTCGTCATGCTCGACGACGATCAGCGTGTTCCCCAGGTTCCGCAGCCGCAGCAGCGTCTCAAGCAGCCGGTGGTTGTCCCGCTGGTGCAGGCCGATGGACGGCTCGTCGAGCACGTACAGCACCCCGACCAGGCCCGAGCCGATCTGGGTCGCGAGCCTGATCCGCTGCGCCTCGCCGCCGGCCAGCGTCGCGGACGCCCGGTCCAGGGTCAGGTAGTCCAGGCCGACATCGAGCAGGAAGCCCATCCGCGCGTTGACTTCTTTCACGATCCGCTGCGCGATCTGCTGATCACGCTCGGAAAGCTCCAGCGTGAGCAGGAGCTTGGCGAGTTCCCCGATGGGAAGCGCGCACAGCTCGGCGATGGACTTGTCGTCCACGGTCACCGCCAGCGACACCGGCTTGAGCCGGGCGCCGTGGCAGGACGGGCAGGGCACCTCGCGCATGTAACCGGCGAACTTCTCCCGGCTGGAGTCCGACTCCGCCTCCGAGTGCCGCCGCTCCACCCACGGGATGACACCCTCGAAGTTCGTGTAGTAGGAGCGCTGCCTGCCGTACCGGTTCTTGTACCGCACGTGCACCTGCAGGTCGTAGCCTCGCAGCAGCGCGTTGCGGGCCTTGGCGGGCAGCTTGGCCCACGGCGTGTCCATCCGGAACCCGAGGGCGTCGCCGAGGGCCTCGATCAGCCGGACGAAGTAATCGCTGATATGCCCGCCGCTCCACGGCGCGATCGCACCGTCCGCGAGCGACTTGGCCTCATCAGGGACGATCAGCTCAGGGTCGACCTCGAGCTTGGTGCCGAGCCCGGTGCAGTCAGGGCAGGCTCCCCAGGGCGAGTTGAACGAGAACGAGCGCGGCTCGAGCTCGTCGAAGGACAGGTCGTCGTACAGGCACGCCAGGTGCTCGGAGTACATGCGCTCACGGTGCGGGTCGTTCTCCGGCAGGTCAATGAAGTCGAGCACGATGACCCCGGCGGACAGGCCGAGGGCGGTCTCCACCGAGTCGGTCAGCCTGCGCCGCGCGCTTTCCTTCACCGCGAGCCGGTCGACGATCACCTCGATGTCATGCTTCTCGTACTTCTTCAGCGCCGGGAGCTGGCCGGACAGCGCCTCATCGAGCCGCACGATGGTGCCGTCGACCCGCGCCCGTGAGTAGCCCTTGGTCTGCAGCTCCCTGAGCAGCTCGCCGTACTCCCCCTTGCGCCCGCGGACCACGGGAGCGAGCACCTGGAACCTGGTGCCTTCCTCGAGTTCGAGCACCCGGTCCACGATCTGCTGCGGAGCCTGCCGCGCGATCGGCCGCCCGCAGATCGGGCAGTGCGGCTTGCCGATCCTGGCGTACAGGAGCCGCAGGTAGTCGTACACCTCGGTGATCGTCCCGACGGTCGACCGCGGGTTCCGGCTGGCCGACTTCTGGTCGATCGAGACCGCGGGCGACAGCCCGTCGATGAAGTCGACGTCTGGCTTGTCCATCTGGCCGAGGAACTGGCGCGCGTAGGCGGACAGCGATTCCACGTACCGGCGCTGGCCCTCGGCGAAGATGGTGTCGAAAGCCAGGCTCGACTTGCCCGAGCCGGATAGCCCGGTGAACACGATCATGGCGTCCCGCGGCAGGTCGAGCGAGACGTCCTTCAGGTTGTGCTCGCGGGCGCCGCGAACGACAAGCCGGTCAGCCACTGCGCCTCTGCTCTCTTGGGGCTCTGGAAACGGGTGGACGGGGTCGCTTGGCGATGGTAGCCGGGGGGTCTGACATTTTCGGAAAGTCGCCGCTTCCGTTGGCTCCGCCTAGTACTTAGGAGCACCAGATCAGCCGCCCTTATGCCCGCCCCGTTACCCCTCCAGGATAGCGAAGGACGCCAACTAGCGCCTGCCGGTCCGCCACCCTGGCCCAAGCCCTCGGGCCGAAACGTATGGATGTGGCACCCCACCCGAAAGAGGACTTGTTTAAGTCCCACAACCGTCTGGCCAGCTCAGCACGGCGTCTCGTGATCGAGGCCACCTATCCGCTCTGACATCCCGGTAACGGTGCCGATCACTCCCGGTGCCATGCGAGAACAGCATCCCGGTCGCCGGGGTAGGGTGCCGGAGATGAGATGGCTGGCTGAGTGCTCTGTCGCGGCGCTTCGTGAGGCGCTGGAGCCGACTGGGGAAGTGGATCCGGCCGGATCAGTACCGGGCTGTCGTCCGCTGGTGCGGCTGGGCCGACGCCGTGCTCGGCTCGCCTGGCCCGGCTGTGCTCGTGCACGGTGACTTGCACGGCGACAACCAGATATAGGACCACGACGAGCTCCGGCTGGTGCTCGACTTCGAGAACATCGGATCCGCCGAGCCCGAATACGAGC
>PMST01000126.1:6359-8835 GCA_003168295.1 Actinomycetota bacterium | reverse complement strand
GCCATCGAACCCGCCATCGCCGCCGTCGCCGACCTGCTCGGTTAGTGGTGCCGGGCTTCTCGACGCAGGTATTCCGGTGGCGGGCCGGCCCCGGGATCGGCAGGATCGGGGGTATGACCTCCGAACCGCNNGACTGGATCACGCTCGACACCGGTGACGGCTGGCGGATGGGCCTGCAACGAGCCATCGACCACCTGCCGCCCCGCTGGCCGGACCAGGACCGTCCGCAGCAGGCCCATCTCGACTTCCGGGTACCGGACATCGACGCGGCGGCCGAGCGCGCCCAGCAACTCGGCGCCACCCCGCTGCGCCGCAACGAGCGGTGGCACACGCTGGCCGACCCGGCCGGTCACCCGTTCGACCTGTGCCGCAATCCGGACGATCCGCGGACCACCCTGATGGGCGTGATGCTCGACTGCCCCGATGTGAAGGCGCTGAGCCACTTCTACGCGGAGCTGCTCGGCAAGCCGGTGACGTACGAGGCGGACGGGGTCGCCATGATCGGCGAGGACGGCGCGCAGCCGGTGATGTTCCAGCAGGTGGCGCGGTACACCGCGCCACGCTGGCCGGATCCGGCGTACCCGCAGCAGGTCCACCTCGACGTGACGGTCCAGGATGTGGACGCGGCGGAACGGGCCGCCCTTGACATCGGCGCCACCCGGCTGGACGGCGCCGGCCCGAACTGGCGCGTCTACGCCGATCCAGCCGGCAAGCCCTTCTGTCTGGTGTGGACGGTCTAGGCCGGGAAGGTACCCTGGTAGAAGGAGAAGGGTAGAAAGGCGGAACATGAGCCTCAACATCAAGAACGCCGAGACTCACCAGCTAGTCCAGGAACTCGCCGCACTGACCGGCGAGACACAGACGACGGCGGTCACTGTCGCTGTCCGCGAGCGCCTGGATAGGGTACGGCACCTTCACCAGGCCGACCTGGCTGACCGGCTCCTGGCTATCGGCGCGGATACCGCGCCCCGGCTCCGCGAGCCGTTCCGCAGCGCCGATCACGGTGACCTGCTCTACGACCAGCGAGGGCTTCCCGCGTGATCATCGACACGTCCGCCCTCATCGCCATCTTGCGTGCCGAACCGGACGCCAGCCAGATGGCCCACGCCATCGAGAACGCACAGGCCAGGCGTATCTCCGCCGCGAACTGGCTGGAGACCGCGGTCGTCATCGACGCCAGCCGGGACCCGGTCGCCAGCCGCCGCTTCGACGAACTCGTGCAGACTGCGGAGCTCCACGTCGAACCAGTGACCCGCGACCAGGCCCGCATCGCCCGTGATGCATACCGCGATTTCGGCAAGGGCAGCGGCCACAAGGCCGGCCTGAACTTCGGGGACTGCTTCGCGTACGCCCTAGCCAAGACCACCGGAGAAGAACTGCTGTTCAAAGGGAACGACTTCGGCCACACCGACGTCACCCCCGCACTGCCTGCCGCCCCGGACGCCCGCCCCGGCTGATGCCCGCGCTCCAGGCCCAGGTGCTCGATATCAGCGCCAGTGGCCTTCGAGGCCCGGAGCGCCCGGTGGCCAGCTAGACCGATCCTTGTTGCGTAATACGGAGCCGGGACGGCTGTGGCCGACTCGATCTGTTCGCCCTGCCCCGCCCAAGGCCGGCCGGGCACAGTCGTCATCGTCCGTTCGGAATTAGAGGAGAACTTCCCGAACGAACGGTGGCACCTCCTCCACGGAACCGCGGAGGCCCGCGGCGGGGCGACGCGCTCCCATGCCGGGGGCCTGAGGGTCGCCACCGCAGGCACAATAAGTACTGTGCAGGTCGCGATACTGGGGCCNNTGCGCGGCCTGATCGCCCGGCTGGCGCTGGCGGGCGGGCAGCCGGTGAGCACCGGCGCGCTGGCCGAGGCCGTCTGGGAGTGCGCGCCCCCCGCCGACGTGGCGAACGCGCTGCAGACCCTGGTCTCGCGGGCCCGCAGGGCACTGGGCGGGCCAGCGGCCGTGGAGCAGTCGGCGGCCGGGTACCGGCTGGCGGTCACCCCCGACGACGTCGACGCGCTCCGCTTTGAGCGGCTCGTGGCCGAGGGGGCCGTGGCCGAGGCCCTGGCCCTGTGGCGCGGGCCGGCGCTCGCCGATGCCGGGGACTTTGCCGAGCCGTTCGCTCGCCGCCTTGAGGAGCTGCGGCTGGACGCGACGGTTACCTTCCTCACGCGGGAGCTCGACGCGGGCCGGGCCGCCGCCCGCGTCGGCGAGCTTGAGGCGCTGGCCGCGGAGCACCCGCTGCACGAGAAGCTCGCCGGGCTGGCGATGCGGGCGCTGGCCGCTACCGGACGGCAGGCGGACGCGCTCGCCGCCTACGAGGCGCTGCGGACCCGGCTCGCCGACGAGCTCGGCATCGACCCGGGACCCGAAGCGCGGGCTGTGCACCTGGAGGTACTGCGCGGCGAGATAGCCGCGGCGCCTGCGCCCGCCGGCCGCGCCCGCACGAACCTGCGGGCGCAGCTCACCAGCTTCGTCGGCCGCAC
>PMST01000126.1:0-6349 GCA_003168295.1 Actinomycetota bacterium | reverse complement strand
GGCGGACGGGATCTGGCTCGCGGAACTCGCGTCGGTCACCGACGCCGCCGACGTGCCGCAGGCGGTGCTCGGCGCGATCGGCCTGCGGGAATCGCGCCTGCTGCCCGACGGCACGCAGCGGATCACCAGCCGCGACGCACGCACCCGGCTGCTTGAGGGGCTCGCCGATGCCCGCGCCCTGCTGGTCCTGGACAACTGCGAGCATCTCATCGACGCGTGCGCTCACCTGGCGGACGCGCTGCTGGCCCACAGCCCCCGGCTGCGGATCGTGGCGACCAGCAGAGAGCCTCTTGGCATCACCGGGGAGTCGCTGTTCGTCGTCCCGCCCCTCGCCGAGGATCCCGCCGTGCGACTGTTCGCCGACCGGGCGGCGGCGGTCAGCCCGGAGTTCGCGCTGGACGGCGAGACCCGCCCGCTGGTCACCGACATTGTCCGGCGGCTTGACGGCCTGCCGCTGGCGATCGAACTCGCCGCCGCCCGGCTGCGGACGCTGCCGCTCGCCGAGATCTCCCGCAGGCTGACCGACCGGTTCCGGCTGCTGACCGGCGGCAGCCGCACGGCGCTGCCGAGGCACCGCACGCTGCGCGCCGTCGTCGAGTGGAGCTGGGAGCTGCTCACCCCCGCCGAGCGGCTGATCGCCGAGCGGTTCTCCGTCTTCCCGGCCGGGGCGACACCCGCCGCCGTCGCCGCGGTGTGCGCCGGCGAGGAGTTCGCCGATGCCGATGAGCTGCTCTCGTCCCTGGTCGACAAGTCGTTGCTGCAGCCGCTCGGCGACGGGACGCGGCTGCGGATGCTGGAGACGATCCGCGAGTACGGCGCGGAGAAGCTGGCCGGGCGCGGCGAGGCCGACGATCTGCGGCGGCGGCACGCCGCGCATTACACCGCGCTGATGCGTGCGGCGGCGCCCATTCTGCTGACCCGCGACCAGGTGCGCTGGCTGGCGCCGCTGCGGGCTGACCGCGACAACATCCTCGCCGCGCTGCACTACTGGTCCGAGACCGGCGACGCCGAGAACGCCGTCAGCCTGGCGGTGGCGCTCAGCGTCATGGCGCTGATGCTCGGCAACGAGACGGACATGGCGGAGTGGCTCGGCGAGGCCCTCGCGGTGCCCGGGGGTACGGCCGTGGGCCTGCGGGCCATCGCCGAGGCGCTGCACGTGGTAACCAGCGTCATGGACCCGGCGGCCGGCGGCACGGGAGCCGTGGCCTACCCCGGACTCATCGAGCGGCTTGACGCCATGGACATCGAGGCGTACCCGATCGCCGGGATGGTGCGCCCGGTGTACGCCGTATTCTCCAAGGAGGACGAGCGCGTGCGCGGGTACCTTGACCAGGCGCGTGCCGCCGCAGATGTGTGGCTGAGCGCCACGGCCTGGCTGATGACCGCGGGCCTGGAGGAAAACCACGGGAACTTCGGCGAGATGCGCGTCTCCGCCGTCGAGGCGCTGGACCGCTTTCGGGCGCTCGGCGAACGGTGGGGCCTGTCCATGGCGCTGCGGAGCACCGGCAACATCCGGGTATTGGACGGCGACCTGGACGGCGCGGACGCGGCGTTTACCGAGGCTAGCCAGCTGCTCGCGGAGCTCGGGCACGTCGAGGATCTGTCCCAGGTCCAGCTGCGGCTCGCCGAGATCGCCGCCAGGCGGGGTGACCTGGCCAAGGCCCGTCAGCTGTCCGCGGCGGCCCGGTCGGCCGTGGAGGCGGAGGGATCGCTGATGGACCGGGGCATCGCCGCGGCCTGGTGGGCGGCGTTCGAGGCCAGGTGGGGCGATATCGACGCGGCGCGCCCGTACCAGGCGGCCGCTGAGCGGCACCTGGCGCAGTTCGGTCCCGCGCACCCGGTCCGCGAGCACCTGGAGGCCATGGTGGCGGCCACGGGCGCGCGGATCGCCATCGCCGAGGGGGACCTGCGGACGGCCCGTGAACAGGCCGTCCGTGCGTACCGCGCGGCGGTCGGCGCGGAGGACAGGCCGCTGCTCGCCCAGGCGTCGGGCACGACGGCCGAGCTCGCCCTGGCGCTCGGCCAGCCCGAGCGGGCCGCCGAGTTGCTCGGCGCGGGCGACGTGGTGCGCGGCGCCGATGACCCGACCGACCCGACGGCGCTGCAGCTGGTGCCGCTGCTGCGCGCCTGGATCGGCGACGATCGCTACGAGGCCTGCTACGCGTCCGGCCGGGCCCTCACCCGGGCCGCCGCGATCGAGCGGCTGGACCCGGCCGGACTCGGCTAGGTCCTGCGGATGTAGCCGCGCAGCGCCAGCGGGAAGAACACCACGAGCAGCCCGGCGATCCACGCGAACGTCCAGCCGATCTGGACCGCGACCGGGCCGCCGAGCAGCAGGCCCCGCACCGCGCTGACCAGGTGCGAGAGCGGGTTGACGCTCACGAACGCCTGCAGCCAGCCGGGCATCGTGGAGGCCTGCACGAACACGTTGCTGCCGAACGACAGCGGGAAAATGAGCAGGAACATCACGCCCTGCACCGCGCCGGCGGTGCGCACCGTCATGCCGACCCATAGTGAGACCCACGCGAACGCCAGGGCGAAGCTGATCGACAGGCCTAGCGCCGCGAGCAGCAGCATCGGACTGGTCGTGATGCGGAAGCCGAGCGCGTAACCGAAGCCCAGCATGATGACGCATAGCAGCAGGTACCGGAAGAAATCGGCGAGTACCGCACCCACCAGGGGCACGGACCGGGCGATCGGCAGCGACCTGAAGCGGTCGAACACCCCCTTCGCGATGTCGGCGTTCATGTTCTGCCCGATCGAGATGCTGCTCATCGCGATCGTCTGGCCGATCAGGCCGGGCAGCAGGAACTCGAGGTAGTCGTGGCGCGAACCGTGGGCGATCGCCCCGCCGAGCACGAACAGGAACAGGACCAGGAAGATGATCGGCTGCAACGTGACGTCGATGAGCTGCTCGGGCGTGCGGGTGAGCTTGATCAGGTTGCGCTTGCAGAGCACGAGCGCGGGCCGCAGCCGGAAACGCTTTTTCATACCAGTGCCTTCTCGTCGTCTTGGGATCTAGTGCCGGTGAGGGTGAAGAAGACCTCATCCAGGCTCGGCAGGTGCAATGAGAACTCCTCGACCGCGATCCCGGCGGCGCGCAGCCGCGCCACCACGTCCGGCAGCACGTCGTCGCCGTCGACCGGGACGGTGACCGTGCCCCGTCCGTCGACCTCCGGCGCCTGCCCGCTGATGTCGCGCAGCACCTCGAGGAGATCGTCACGCCGCGCCGGGTTGGCCGGGCGGACGGTCAGCCGCTGCCCGCCGACCACCCGCTTGAGCCCGTTCGGGGTGTCGTGCGCGATCACCCGCCCGTGATCCATCACGGTGATCTCGTCGGCGAGCGCGTCGGCCTCCTCCAGGTACTGCGTGGTGAGCAGCACCGTCGAGCCGTCGCTGACCAGGCTGCGGACCACGTCCCACATGTCCTCGCGCTTAGCCGGGTCAAGGCCGGTGGTGGGCTCGTCCAGGAAGATCACCTGCGGCCGGCCCACCAGCGACGCGGCGAGGTCAAGGCGCCGCCGCATGCCACCGGAGTAATGCTTGGCCACCTTGCCGGCGGCTTCGGTCAGGTCGAACCACGCGAGCAGCTCGGCGGCGCGCTGCCGGGCGGCGCGGGTAGACAGGTCAAGGAGCTGACCGATCATGACCAGGTTCTCGGTGCCGGTCAGGTCCTCGTCGACCGAGGCGAACTGGCCGGTCAGCCCGATGCTCTCGCGGACCTGGCCGGGCTGCTTGCGCACGTCGAACCCGTTGACCCGGGCGGTGCCCGCATCAGCGCGCAGCAGCGTGGCGAGAATGCGGACGGCGGTGGTCTTGCCCGCGCCATTCGGCCCGAGCACGGCGAGCACGCTGCCCCGGCGCACCGCGAGGTCCACTCCGGCGAGGGCCTTGGTCTCGCGGAAGGACTTGGTCAGCCCGGTGGCTTCAATCGCTAGTTCCGTCATGACACCGCGCGTGCCCGCACCCGCTGGCACGCGCCGCACACGCGGCTGGCACGCTCCGCACACGCCGCTGGCACGGTGCTCCCGCGGTGGCTTCGCCCCCATCGCCCCAGACCGAACGCAGTGGACCGGGGCCAGATCTGGCCGGCACGATGGACGGGTGTGCCGGCTCAGGCCAGGCTCAGTTTTGTACCGGATTACCTCGCTGTCACTTGTCCGCAGCTAGCACGCTACCGGGAGCAGGACTACAGCTAAAGGCATCAGTCAGTTCCGCACGAGACGAACGCCAAGCAGCGGGGATCCGTGCGGCAGGCGTCGGGTGGTGTGTCTTAAACTGGGGCCTGAAGGGGAGTAGTTCCTCGCTGGCTGATCGACATGCTGGTGCGCGATCGCACCCGGTCGTCAGGCCCCAGACACGGGGTGAATGAGACCTTCGCCGATGAGTTCAGCTCATCTTGGCGGGGTCCTTTTTGTGCCTGCCGGGACGGGCTGAACCGGAAAGGCTCGCCCTGGTGTCCAGCTCGCTGTTGCTGGTGACTGTCTTCGCCGTCACGTTCGTGGCGGAGCTGCCAGATAAATCCCTGTTTGCTTCGCTGGTGCTGGGCACACACTACCGGCCGGGCCATGTCTGGCTGGGCGTCGCCGCAGCCTTCGCCGTGCACGTCACCCTGTCCGTCGTGGCGGGGGGACTGCTCACTCTGGCGCCGAAGTCCGTGATCGATTTCGTCACGGCGGGGTTGTTCCTGGCCGGGCAATCTGGATGCTGCGGTCCGCGTCGGAGGACGAAAACGAGCCCGGCCCAGATGCGGCGCGGATGAGAGCGCCGCCTCCGGGCGTCCTGCGGGTGTTTGCCACCAGCTTCACGGTCGTGTTCATCGGCGAATGGGGAGACGTCACCCAGATCACGACCGCCAATTTCGTGGCCCGCTACAACGACCCTCTGGTGATCGGCGTAGCCGCCCTGACTTCACTGTGGACCGTGTCGGCGCTGGCCGTGTTCGGCGGCGCCAAGCTGCTGCAGCGCATTCCGATGCGCTGGGTTCGCCTGGTCGGCGCGGTAGCGCTCACCGGCCTGGGAATCTACAACCTCCTCAGGGCTATCGGAAGCCTGGGCTAAAGCCGCACGTCGGTTCTCTGCGGGCTGACCGACGGTCACTTTCATTCCGGCACGAGGCCGAGTGCGCGGGGATGAGTAGCGGCTGATTCGGTCGGCCCGCTCAGGCCGTGGGGCCACTGCCAAGCCAGCCGCGCCGTTTGAAGAGACCAACCAGGAGCACGATCGCGACCAGCTCGGACCCGATGCCGAGGAAGAGGAAGTAACTGAAGCCGACCTGCAGATGAGCGATCGGCCAGGCGAAGTTCTGCCCGAAGAACCCGGTCAGGAAGCCCAGGGGCAGAAAAATGGTGGCGATCATGGCCAGTTGCTTCATGATCACGTTCAGCCGGTTGGACACCATGGACAGGTGCGTATCCATGGCGCCGCCGATCAGGTCCCGGTACCCGTCCACCATGTCGCTGATGCGGATGAGGTGGTCGTAGAGGCTGCGGAAATAGGCCGATCCCTGATCGGTCATCCCGGGGATTGCCACCATGCCGGCGTTGAGGCTGGAGATCATGTCGCGCTGGGGCGTGACGACCTTGCGGATCAACAAGATCTGCCGCTTCATGGAGAAAAGCGTCCCCAGCTGCTCCTCGGTCGGATTCTTCAGGATGGCGCCCTCGAGATTGTCGATCGAATCGTCGAAATCGGACAGCACGGGGAAGAACGAGTCGATCAGCGTATCCATGATCAGGTAGAACACGCCGATCTGGGGCGCCACTACCTCCGAGGAACGATGGGTACCGATGAGGTCGCACACCGTACCCAGTGCCGGGCAGTCACCCTGGTGGAGGCTGATGATGAATTTCTCGGTGACGAAGCAGTGCACCTCGGCCACGCTCTTACCGTCGCCCGCCATGCCGAAGGTGATGATGTGGACAAAGTCTTCGTAGTCGTCGATGCGGGCCCGCTGGCCGAAATGATCTGCCGCCTCGACGGCCACGGGGTGGAAGTGGAAGGTCTTGGTCAGCATCCCCGTGACATCGTCGTCGGGTCCCGGGTCGTGGAGGTCGAGATCGAGCCAGAAAAATTCGCCGCCGGCCACTGCCCGCTCGATCCCCTGCTGGGTTGCGCTGCTGGTTACGCGGTCTTGCGTGAGGGTGCCCTTCATGTGAGCGATATTCCCACGCTCAGGAGGCGGCTGCTCCCTGATCTGGTCTGGACGGCTCATTCGTCCGGGACTTGGCGTCTGCCGCAGCATCCACGGCGGCCACCTCAGCCGGCGTGGCACCGAGGCGGCGCTCTACGTCGGCCAGCCGGTTACTGATCTCCGACAGCTGCTGACCTAGGTCGGCGTGGCCCTTCC
>PMST01000500.1 GCA_003168295.1 Actinomycetota bacterium | reverse complement strand
CGAAGAGGGCTGAACAAACGACGGTCGTGCGCCAGGCCGCGGCGGTGCGCCGGGCGACGCTGATGAAAGGGAGCGACACCTGAGTATCTTCGATGAACCGAAGATCGACTGTCATAACCATGTCTTCGATCCGGTCCGGTTCGAGTTCTCGCCGAAGGCGTACTATTTCCCGGCCGGGGCCGAACTGGGGACCCGATCACAGCTGACCGCGGTCTTCGAGGCTTACGGCGTACAGCGGGCGCTCGTCATCCAGCCGAATTCCGGCTATGACGACGACAACCGCTGCCTGATCGACGTCCTGGCCCACGGGGAGGGCCGGTTCAGGGGCATGGCGGTCATCGCCAACGACACGTCTCGCCGTGAGCTCGAACGGCTGCGCGCGCTGCGGATAAACGGCGTGACCTTCAACGCGGCGCAACTGGGCGTGGAGTACTACTCGAAAACGGCTGGGCTGCTGGCCGAACTGGCTGACCTGGACCTGTTCGTCGATCTCCAGGTCCAAGCCGACCAGCTCACGGAGATGCTCCCGCTGCTCGAAGCGACCGATGCGCGGATCGTCGTCGATCACTGCGGGCGCCCGCGGCCGGGAGCCGGACTCGATCAGCCGGGCTTCGCGGCGCTCTTGCGGCTGGCCGCCACGGGCCGGGTCTTCGTCAAGATATCGGGGTACGCGAAATTCTCCGCTCAGTCCTACCCGTACCGGGACGCGTGGCCTTACGTGCAGAGCCTGATCGACTCATTCGGCCCAGATGCCTGCGTGTGGGGATCGGACTGGCCATTCCTGCGGGCCCCCGAGCGGATCGATTACGGTCCCTTGCTCAAGCTGATCGAGCGCCTCGTCCCGGAGCCGGCCGACAGGTCCAAGGTGCTCTGGCACACTCCGAACCGGCTGTTCGGCTTCACCGACCCGCCGAGCGGGTAACTTCGCCGCGGGCCGCGTCCTGGCCGCGGGCCGCGTCGTGGGCACGGGCCTGGCGCCGCATCACGAGCACGCCGATCACCGCCACCAGCCACACCGGGTACTGCACCAGCCAGGCCACGCGGAACGCCTCCGGCGTGAAGCCGCCCAGCGCGGTCATGACCGCACCCATCACGGCGAGCACAAACAACGTGGCAGAAAAGCCGGCCATGTTGACCATGGCTTGCGCCACGCCGAGGTTGGCGCGCGGGTTGGAGGTCCGCGCGATGTCGAACCCGACCACCGAGCCTGGGCCACCCGCCGACAGCACCAAGACGAGCAGTACGAGCAGCCAGTGCGGAGCGGGGCCCGGACACGCCAGGACCGCAGTCCAGATCAGCGCGTCCGCGGCGATCACCGCCAGGAGTAGCCAGGACCGGCGCGCGGGATGCCGCGACGTGAACATGCCGACGACCGGGCCTATGCAGATCATGCCCAGGACGAACAGTGTCATCAGCGCGCCCGCGGCCGACGCCGACAGGTGCTGCGCCGATTCCAGGTAGGGCACCCCCCACAGCAGCGCGAACACCATCATCGAGAACTGCGTGCCCATGTGGCCGAAGAATCCGAGCCGCGTACCCGGCCGCCTCCAGACTTCCCGCAGTTGACGTCCGACCTCCCGCATGGACATCGACGGCGCGGGCGACCATCGGCCCGCGGGAGCGTTACGGACCACCGCGACCACGAGCAGGGCCGCGAGTGCGCTGCCCGCGGCGGCGACGCCGAAGGCCGTGGACCAGCCCGCGTGATGCAGCAGGATCAGGAACGGCACGGCCGACAGGATCTGACCGAGCTGGCCCAGGATGGTGGTCAGCTGGGTGATCACCGGGACGCGCCGGGCCGCGAACCAGCGCGGGATGAGCCCGAGAACGGCCACGAACACGATGGCGTCCCCCAGCCCGACCAGGACCCGGGCCAGCACGGCCTGCGGCAGGGCGGTGGCGCTCGCCAGCAGGAGCTGGCCGGCGGTCAGGAAGACCCCGCTGATGACGAGCATGACCCGCGGGCCGAACCGGTCGACGAGCAAGCCGGCCGGAGTCTGGGCGGCGACGTAGACGGTGACCTGGATGAAGACGAAAGCCGCCAGCACTCCCGGGGTGATGCCGAATCGCTTGGCCGCCTCAAGACCGGCGACTCCGAGTGACGTCCGCTGCATGACGGTCAGGATGTAGGTCAGGACCCCGACGGCCCACACGGCCCACCCTCGTCCGCGGGTGATCAGTTCCCCGGTCCGGGCCGCTGGCGCTTCTATCTCTGCTACCGCCACCACCCTAGTATGGCAAAAATTGCCAATTTTGGCAAACATTTGCCATAGTTTGCCAATGCTCGTAGCATCAGGCTGTGCATGTGATGGGCCCAAGAGGATGAATCCGGCCGCCGAGCCTGAAGTGGCCGCCGCCAGGCGGCGAGGGGTCACCCTGGCCGATGTGGCCGACGAAGCCGGCGTGGCCGTGTCTACGGTCTCGCGGGCGCTGTCCAACCCGGACCGGGTCAGCGCGCCGACACGGACCCACGTGCAGAGCGTCGCGATGCGACTGGGCTACCGGCACAACCGGATGGCGACGCCCCCCGAGACGGGTCGCACGCCCATGCTGGCCCTGCTGGTGGCCGACGTCACCAATCCGCACAACTTCGGTCTCATCCGCGGTGCCGAGGCGCAGGCCCAGGCCGCGGGCTACACCCTCATCATCGGCAACACACAGGAAAGCCCGGAGTTCGAGCGGGCCCACGCCGAGCGGCTGGACTCCGCGGTAGCCGGATTCGTGCTGGCCGGCAGCCGGTTGCCCGACGACGAACTGCTCGAGCTGGCCGAGCAGAGGCCCGTCGTGCTATTCAACCGGCAGGTGGCCGGCCTGCCCAGCGTCGTGAGCGACTCCGCCGACGCCGGCCGGCAGATCATCGATCACCTCGCGGCGCTGGGCCACCGGTCGCTGACCTACCTGGGCGGCCCGGCGAACGCGTGGGTCGACGGCGAGCGCTCGCGCGCGCTGTCGGATTTCGCCGAACGCGCGGGCATCAAGGTGATGAGGCGGGGACCCTTCGCCCCGACCCTGGAGGCCGGGTCGGCGGCGGCCGACATCGGCCTGGCCAGCGGAACGACGGCGTTGGTCGCGTTCAACGACCTGCTCGCCATCGGGGTGCTGCAGCGACTGCAGCATCTGGGCATCGATGTTCCCGGTGACGTAAGCGTGGTCGGCTTCGACGACATCTTCGGCTCGGACTTTTGCCGTCCGCCGCTCAGCACCGTCACCGCCCCGGTCGAGCAGGCCGGCCGGACGCTGATCGACCTGCTGCTCGACGGGCGCGACGTCGGGCGCGCGGCCCGCATCGTGCTGCCGACCGTGCTGCGGGTCCGGGATTCGACCGGTCCGGCGGCTAGTCGGTGATCTTGTACTCCTCGAGCAGCCGGCGTCCCACGATCATCTTCTGGATCTCCGCGGTGCCTTCGCCGATGAGCAGCATCGGCGCCTCCCGGTACAGGCGCTCGATCTCGTACTCCTTGGAGAAGCCGTAGCCGCCGTGGATGCGGAAGGAGTCCTCCACGACCTCTTTGCCGTACTCGGACGCGAGGTAC
>PMST01000479.1 GCA_003168295.1 Actinomycetota bacterium | reverse complement strand
AGCTGCTGTCCCGATATGCCCGGGCGGGGTGCCAGCGAGTCCACTTCTGGCCGGTGGGTGACGAGCGGCGCCAGATAGAGCTGATCGCGGGCGAGGTCATGCCGCAAGTCTCGTGCTGAGTGACTCGCGGGTCCTCGTCGTCATCTCCGGCTCCCGCCGCTGAATGGCCCGCGGCTCCGCGATGACTGGGTTACTGACGGGACGTTCCTCAGGGCGTGGCAGCCGCGCGGGATGCGGTGAAGACGCGTCCGGTGTTTTCTTCGGAGAAGAAGTCCGCTGGTGAGGTTACGCCGGCGTTGGTCCGCGCGAAGCCGTCCATGGCCTCTTGGTTGCCGTGGATGGCGGCGAGGAGGTGGCGGAGTTCCTCCGGCGGAGGTTCGAGGGTGGCGAGCTGGGTGGTGAACTCGTACATCGGCAGGACGTGTTCGTCCCGGGCCGCTTGGTAGCGGCTCATCGCTTCGCCGAAGGGCCGGGTGCCGGACAGTGCCTGGTCCAGCGCGGTGGCGCACAGTTCGGCGTCCCGGAAGGCGTCAGAGATACCCTGCGCGGTGATGAAGTCTTTGTTGTAGCCGGCGTCGCCGACCAGCGCCCAGCCGGGACCGTAGGGTTCGCGGAAGTAGTTGGGCACGGTGGTGCCGACGATGCGTGTCTCGCGGCGGGCGGCGCGGAGCCGCTCGGCGAAGTCTGGTGCCAGGTCGAAGGTCTTCAGGTAGTTGGCTTCGATGTCGGTCTTGTTCGCGGCGAACTCAGCGGCTGGCCAGCCGGCGACGACGATGGTGAGGTCGTCATGCGTGGGGCAGGCGGCCCAGCCGCGATGGGGCCGGATGTAGTTCTCGAATCGCCCGGCCATCGGCAGGCCGCTCCAGTACGCGTAGTAGCCGCACAGCAGTGGCGGCTTGTCGTGGTAGTGCGGTGGCCTGACGGCGGCGGCGACGGCCGAGTGCAGCCCGTCCGCCCCGATCACCATCGGCGCGTGCTCGGACACGACGTGGCCGCCCTGGCCGCGGCCGCGGATGCCGGTAACCCGGCCGCCGCCGGTGAGGACTTCCTGGACGGTGAATCCCTCGCGGACCTCGGCTCCCGCCGAGGCTGCCGCGTCGACCAGCAGTTTGTCCAGCACGGTGCGGCGCGGCGCGTAGGCGACCGGCGAGTCGTCAGTGCCGGGCGAGCCCGCGATGGTGAACGGGCCGAAGTCGAACGTATAGGTGCCGACCGGCGGGCAGCCTGTCGACAGGAGCTGGCCGAGCAGCCCCCACCTGTTCAGCGCGGCAATCCCGGTCGGCTGAATGACGTGGGTCGAGATCGTGTCGGCCGGGAAAGTGGCCCGGTCGAGGAGAAGGACCCGGTA
This sequence comes from Actinomycetota bacterium, assembly GCA_003168295.1. Next base: position 7,541 of record PMST01000479.1, on the reverse strand, counting down.
GCCCTGGCGGGCGAGCAGCATCGCTGTCGGGGATCCGGCGCACCGGGCTCCTACGACGATGACGTCGTACTGATTCGCGGCCATTATTGGCTCCTGCCGATGCTAGTAGGGAACTTCGGTGCTCATGAGTTCGGCGAGGTCGGCCGGCCCGGCCCGTTTCGCGATTACCCGGCAGAAGCCGGCGGCGTCGAGCTCGATACGCGGGCCTGCGGTGCCAGCCGTCCAGGTCCCGCCGGCCGGCCCGGTCAGGTGCAGGGTGAAGTCCTTGCCGTGGCGGCCGGCCCATTCGCTGACCACATCGGCGACGATGACCCCGTCGTGATCGGCCCTGAGATCCGGCGTCCGGTCCAGTGCGGTGCAGATGTCAAGCCGGTGCATCCAGGGGTCGCGGGTCAAGATGACGTCGATGAGGTACCCGAGCGTCCACGGTTCCTCGACGCCGTTGATCACTCCGCCGATCATCGTCCGGCGCCGGATGAACCCTGGTGTCATCCGGCGTCCGGTGACCGCCTTCGGGGCACGCGCGGCGAACCGGTCGCTGATCGCCGGCCCGGACCAGCTCGAGCGCTCACTGACCTGCAGCGCGGTGAGGCAGTCGATGTCTATGTTCCCGTTGACGGTGGCCGCGCGCCGTTGCCGGCCGCCTTCGCGGATCGAGGCAGCCATCTCGACCATGCCGAGCATGTGCGCCGCCATCTGACGGACATCCCACGCGGGGCAGGCCGTCGGCGCCCCCCACTCGCGGGTATCGAGGGACCGCAGCAGTTCCGCGCACCGCTGGTACTCCGTGGCGGCCAGCCGCATCGCGGTCTTGCGGTCCAGGGCCGGGGTCCGAGGCTTCATTTCTTCCTCCTGGGTGCAGGTGGCTGGGCCGGCAAGCCCAGGTCGTCGGCGAACAAGGTCAGCGCCCGCGGCAGCAGGACACGCCAGCGATCGCCCGCGGGATCATTGGCCAGTTGCTGGTTGACGAAGCCGCCGGCCATGGCGGTGAACATGTCGAGGTCGGCCTGGCGGCGGATACCGATCTCAGCCAGGACCGATTGCATGATCTGGTAGCACTCCACCGCGGGCCGGTAGGCCTCCTGGCTCGGGGTGAAGTCGCGCAGCATCGGCATGTCCATCAGCTGGTGCCGTTCCAGGTTGCTGACGGCGAAGTCGAAGTACGTGTTCGCCAGGGCCAGCAGCCGCCCGCGCGGATCAGCGGGAAATGATGGGGCTTCCTTCTCCAGCACCGCGCGGAACTCACGCCACGCCTGCTCGAACATCGAGTCATAAATGGCGTTCTTGGACGCGAAGTGCGAGTACAGCGAGGGTGGCTGCATGCCGATCCGGGCCGCGATCTCGCGCAGCGTGACGCTGATCAGGCCGCTCTCGTGCGCGATCTGCCATGCCGCCGCGAGGATCTCCTGCCGCGTAGCCTCACGTCGTTCGGCTTGCCTATCGCGCTTAGGCAGACCAATCATAGTTAGGACTATGTGGCACCGAGGTCCGCCTTGTCAAGGGGCTCTGCCTCAGGGTTACCGGTCTGGTGTGGCGGCGGGTTGTCATCGGTGCTGGGCGTTGAGGAAGGAGTGGAGGTGGCTGGCTAGGGCCTGGGAGTCGGTGGCTGCGCCGTGGATGTAGGTGGAGGCGCGGGTCCGGAGCACCGGCAGGCCGAGGAGGTAGAGTCCGGGGGCGCTGGTGACCACCCCGCCGTCGTGGCGGATGCGGCCGGTACGGTCAAGCACGGGGATGTCGAGCCAGGAGTGGTCGGGGCGGAAGCCCGTGGCCCACACGATCGTGGTGATCTCCCCGCTGGCGAGGTCCAGCTCGAGGGGGGTGCGGGGGTCGACGTGGGTGGGTGCGAACCGGTGTGGTGGCGGGAGCTCGTCGTCGAGGCCTGCGGCGGTGGCCCACTGGTCGGCCCGGTTCAGGAACCGGTTCATCTTCAGGTCGGCCAGCGCGCAGGTGTTGGCGAGTGCCCCGGAGAACTGGGCCACCCCGTCGGTGACGCGGCCGAGGCGGCCGGCGATGCGGATCCCTTGCGCCGCGAGCGAGTTGAGGTCGGTGATGGTGGCCTGGGGGATCCCGGTGAGCTGCGGGGAGGGCAGGTGGCGGGCCCGGGTGAGGTCGTCGATCTGGTCGTATCGCTCGGCGAGCAGGCCGGCTGCCTGCAGCCACCAGAAGATGTCGCGGCCGCGGTAGGTGCGGGGCAGCCGGACGTGTTCCCCGGCCGCCAGGGTTACCGGGCGGCCTGACCGGTGGATCTCGGCGGCGAGCTGGATGCCGGTGGCCGAGGCGCCGACGATGAGGACCCCGCCGTCGGGGAGCTGGCCGGGATCGCGGTAGGCGAGCGGGGTGAGCGTGGTGATCGAGGGGGGGACAGCGGCGGCGACGCCCGGGATGGCCGGCCGGGTGCACGCGCCGGTCGCCAGTATCACGGCCCGGGCGCAGAGCAGGTCGTCGCCGGCCTGGATCTGGAAACCGTGCGGCGCGGCGCGCAAGGTGTGCACGGTCGTGGCGGTCCGGACCGGTGCGCCGACGAGACGGGCGTAGCGGGTCAGGGTGGCGACGACGTCGGCGACGGGCATGAATCCGTCCGGGTCATCGCCGGTGTAGGGGTGGCCGGGCAGCCGGGTCTGCCAGTTCGGGGTGAGCAGCCGCAGGCTGGGCCAGCGCTGGGTGCGCCACGAGTTCGCCACCTCACCGCGCTCGAGGACGACGTGGTCGATCGAGCGTTCGGTGAGGCGGCGGCTCATGGCCAGGCCGGCGTGCCCGGCACCGACGACGACGGCCGTGGTGTGGATCATGCGGGCGTCCGGGCCGTGGCGGTCAGGCCAGCTCGACGAACACCTTGGTCGGGTTGGTCACGATGTCGAAGACCGCCGAGCGCTTCTGTGACTGGGCGATCAGCGCTTGGAGGTCGTCGCGGGAGGCGTCGGCGTCGATGGCGAACCGGACCGTGACGGCCTCGAAGCCGTTGCGGACATCCGGGTCGCCGCCCAGGATGCCCAGGACGTTCATCTGGCCGTCGATGGTGGCGGTGACCGACCGGAGCTGGATGCCCCGGTGCTGGGCGACCGAGGCGACGCCGGCGGTCAGGCAGCCGACCAGGCCGACCAGCACGATCTCCACCGGGGTGGCGCCGTTGTCTTCGGAGGCGAAGCACTCGGGGTGGTCGACGTCGAACTCGTACGTGCTGCGGTGCTGTTGCTCGGCGCCCAGGCCGGAAAAGCCGGCCACGGTGGAATGGCTGTGGGTGCCGTTGCGCCAGGTGCAGCTGGCCCGCCAGGTGAACTGGGCCGCGTCCGGGGCGGCGGACAGCGCCTCGCGTGCCCCGAGCAGGGCCTGGACGTTCACGCCATTGTCGACCGGGCTGTCGGTGATGGTCATCGGTGTCTCCTTGGTTTGGATGGGAACAGATGGTTGTTTATCCCTGCGGCCGGCTCGGACCGAGCACGACGGGGAGCGAGAGGAGGCCGCGCAGGACAAGCCCGTCGCCGCGCGCCCAGGCGAGGGCGCCGCGGTCGGCGGCGAGCCGCAGGTCCGGGTGACGGCCGAGCAGGGTCTGGAAGGCGACTTTGGCTTCGAGCCGGGCCAGAGGGGCGCCGAGGCAGTAGTGGATGCCGTGGCCGAAGCCGAGGTTCGGCCCGTCGCCGCGGCCGATGTCGAGGACGTCGGGGGCTGGGAAGCGGCCCGGATCGCGGTTGGCCGCCCCCAGGCACACCAGCACCTGTTCGCGCGCGGGGATCGTCACGCCGCCGAGGGTCACCGGCTCGGCCGTCACCCGGAACGTGGCATGCGGGACCGGGGCGGTGAACCGGATGAGCTCGTCGATCGCGGCGGGAAGCTGCCCCGGATCGGCCAGCAGCGCCTGGAGCTGGCCGGGGTGGTCCAGCAGGGCCACCACCCCGTTGCCGATCAGGCTGGCCGTGGTGTCGTGGCCGGCGACGATGAGCTGGAACAGGCTCGACAGCAGCTCCTGGGTGGTGAGCGCGTCGCCTTCTGTGGCGGCGACCAGGACGCTGACCAGGTCGCCGGCCGGGCTACGCCGCTTGGCGTCGACCAGGTCGCGCAGGTAGGCCACGATGCCGTCCGATGCCTCGACGGCCTCCGCCGGCGGGTCACCGGCCCATCCGGTCAGCAGCACACCGAACCAGGCGTGCAGGCGCGGCCGGTCGGCTGCGGGGATGCCGAGCAGCTCGCCGATCACTCCGAACGGCAGCGGGTAGGCATACCCCTCGATGAGGTCGACGGTGGCGCCGGGGCCGGCCGCGTCCAGCTCGTCGAGGAGGCTGCTGGCGATCGCCCGGATGGCCGGCTCGAGCGCGGCGATCCTTCCCGGCGCGAAGGCCCGGGACACCAGCCGCCGCAGCCGGGTGTGGTCGGGCGGGTCGACGTTGAGCATGTGCCGGGAGAACGCCGGCCCGGGCAAGCCCTCGGCCACGACATCGCCGGCCTCCTGCAAGGCGGCGATCATGTCCTTGGAGATGCGGGGGTCGCCCAGCGCGTGCCGGGCCGCGTCGTAGCCGAGCACGACCCAGGCCGGGTGACCGTCGGCCAGGCGCACCTTCTGCACCGGGCACCGGGCTCGGGCTTGGGCGAAGTGACCGAACGGGTCGTCGCGGATGGCCGGCTCCCAGCCGCCCCAGGTGGCCAGGGTGTCAGCCATGGCTGACCTCGGGCCGGTAGCCGGTGCAGAGCAGGTCGAGCCGGGCGATGCGGCCGCTCTCGTCGGTGTCGGCGTAGACCTGCTGCTCGACGGTGAACCAGCCGGCACCGAGCCGCTCCGCCCGCAGCCGCAGCCGCCAGTGCAAGTGCAGGCGGCCCCCGACCTCGCCGACCGTGGCCTCGAGGAGCTCGAAATCCTCGGTGTCGCCGAACCAGCGCGCGAACCGGCCGGCGATCACCTCGGCACCGGTCCACTCCTTCAGGCCCGGGGGCAGCAGGGCGCGGAGCCGGACGCCGGGGGCGAGCGCGCCACCGAGCTTGGTGAAGTCCTGAGCGGCCAGGCCCTCGAGGAACGACCCGGCGAGGGCGAACTGCGGCGCTGCAGCCGCGCTGTGATTATCTGCTGTCGTCGTCATGGTTCCGTTGTACGGATCCATCGGCGGGAGCGAATCGGGTAACTACCCGATCTTTTCGTCAGGTCCCGGGTTCGCTGCCATTGCGATCAGCCCGTGGCGCATCGCGAACAGGGCAGCCTCAGTCCGGGTCTTCACCCCGAGCTTGGCGTAGATGTGCTCCAGGTGGGAGGAGACCGTCTTACGGCTGACGTGCAGCTCGGCAGCGATCTGGGGGTTGGACCGCCCCTGGCCGAGCCGCACGAACACCTCGGCCTCGCGGGCCGTCAGCCCGGCCGGCAGACCTGCCCGGCGTCGCGGCCGGTGGCCGGCGGCTTTGAGTACCGCCTGCACCGCTTCGCCGTCGAGCCGCCCGGCGCGCACCTCGCCGCGCATCTCCCGTTCGGCGTCACCAGCCGCAAGCGCCGGACGGTGCGGACGCGGCTGCCGCAGCGCGTTGCAGACATCGGCGGCGCCCAGGATCCGGGCCGGCAGCGAGATGGCCTCGCCCTGCAGCCCGCGCGGGTAGCCGGAGCCGTCCAGCCGCTCATGGTGCAGCGACGCGCAGTGCCCGACCTGCGCCAGCAGCGGCGTTCGGGCCAGCATCCGCTCGGTCAGGTACGGGTGGGTCCGGGCCCGCTCGCGCTGGGAGACGCTCCACTCCCCCGGCTCGTCCCAGACGCCGCTGGGAACCCCGATCATGCCGATGTCATGCACCAGCGCCGCCCGGCGCAGCATCACGATATCGGCAGGCGAAAGCCCGAGCATCGGCCCGGCCTGGGCGGCCAGTTCGGCTACGCCCCGGGAATGGCCAAGACGCAGCGGCGACTTCAGGTCACTGAAGTCGGCGAAGGCCGCCAGCGCCCGGTCAAGCTGGTCGTCAGTCAATGCCGCGCCCAGCTGCGGGTCCAGCGCGATCACCTCATCCCACGCCGAGATGTCCCCGAGCCCGTCGAGGATCTCGCGGTAACGGGCGCAGAAACAATCCACAAGATCTGGATCGAACTGCGTGCCCCGCCGATCGCGGGCCACGCGCAAGGCGGCCTCGGTGCCCCCGGTGTGGTAGAACGCCTCGATGAGGTCGGCCAGGTGGACCAGGCGGATGGCGGGAGCAAGACCCTCGGCGCCGGCCGAGCCGGGCACTCCTCGCCCGTCCCACCGTTCGAATGCCTGCAGCAGCGGCTCGCACACCGCGGGCCCGAGCTCCAGCCACCCGGCGAAATCGCTCGCCGCCTGGCAGTGCTCCATCATCACCTGCTGCACCGAGTGGCCCGCGGAGGCCAGGAACTTCCCGACCAGCCCGATCCGGCGGAAACCCGACTTACCGCGGCCGAGATGACGGGCAACGAAAAGCGCCAGGTTGATACCCCCGAGGTCCTCGTCACGGGTGTCGGCGTACAACTCGGTCTCCTCGCCGAACAGCGCCGCCACCTCACTGGTTTCCGCGGCACAGCCCACCCAGGTCAGCAGCGACGTGTAATACGCAGACGCGCGGGTCGCCTGATCCAACCCGGCGACCGCCCCCAACCGCATCGCGATGACGGTCTGGCGCAGCACCCGCTCCACTGGCCGTCCCATCCCAAGGTCGGCCACTAGCGACAATGTCGCGACCAGCTCGGCAAGGCTCACCCGCACCGAGGAATCCGAAGCCACCATCTCATTCTCCCCCCTGCTCCGCTTCTCCCCCCTGCTCCGCTGACCCCGATAGCAGGACAAGCGGACGGCCCGCAGATCACCGGCAGTGGCAACGCGCAGATCAATCCAAGGACCGCGGCGCCGACCGCGACCACGGTCAAGCGGCCGCTGACCGGCGCCGACGGCGGGGGACCCATAGGCTCATGGTGCACCACGCGCGCACCCGCAGCCAGAGTCACAGGTCGTGTCGCGCAGCACGTCAGGCCGCCACCCGGCGCCGGCGGCGCTCGGCGAGCACGACGATAACGCCCATCAGCCCAGCCAGCGACAAGAGGGCGTAGGCGGTCTGATATGTCCAGTCCAGGGTGCCGTGCTTGTGCCAGCTGGGGTACTCCAGGATCTCGAACAGGCACAAGATGCCGGCGAAGATGGCACCCGCGGTGATCCGCCCGCTGCGCAGCAGCCACGGTCCGCGCGGTCGGCTGGTGCTGGTCCAGGACGTCGAGCATCTCCTCGCCGTAGCGGTCCCGCCAGCGCCGCGGGTGCCAGCTGACCAGGGCGCGGGACAGCCGGCCGGCCAGCCCGGGCCGCATCACACCCCCCAGGCCATGCCGGTGCGCAGCCGGGCGACCTGCACGATCTGCTCCATCGTGGTGACCTGCTCGGCCAGGATCTCCTGCCCGGCCGCGGTGATCTCATACGGGCGGCGCCGCTCGTCGGTATCCAGCGGCCGGACCCAGCCGCGGCGCTCCAGCCGGGACAGCGCCCCGTACAAGGTGCCCGGCTCCATCCGGACGCCGCTGAAGGCTGCGACGTCGGTCATGATCGCGTAGCCGTGCCTGGGCCCGTCGGCCAGGCTGGTCA
>PMST01000510.1 GCA_003168295.1 Actinomycetota bacterium | reverse complement strand
CCGGGAGCGTTGTGGCCATCGTGGGACCGAGCGGCGCGGGCAAGTCGACGGTCGCCCGGCTGCTGCTGCGCATGTACGACCCGTGCCAGGGCAGCATCCTGCTCGATGGCGTGGACATCCGCCGCATGTCACTGCACACCTTGCGCCACAACATAACGCTGCTGGACCAGGAGAACCTGCTCTTCCCTGGAAGCGTCCGGGACAACATCGCCTACGGCGGGTCATCTGTTACCGAGGCCCAGATCATGGCGGCCGCCGAGGCCGCGGGCGCGGAGGAGTTCATCACCCGGCTGCCGCAGGGTTATGACACGCTGATGGGCCAGCGCGGACGCCTGCTTTCCGGCGGCCAGCGTCAGCGAATCGCCATCGCCCGAGCGCTCGTCCGCAACGCTCCCATCCTGGTACTCGACGAACCGTCGACCGGACTAGACAAAGCCAGCGCCGAGGCCATCCGGGACCTCCTGATATCACCGGCGCCAGAGCGCACAACGATAGTGATAACCCACGACCCGCGGTTCGCCGCCGAAGCCGACTCCGTGGTGGTGCTCGGCGACCGGGCACCGGTGCTGCACCCGTAGATCCGGAGCGTCTCCACACCGGCGGCAGGCCCTCAAGGCCCGAGCCGTCCCCCAGCGCCTCTCTCATCGCGCCTGCATCGCCCTGCGAACCAGTGCGGGATTGACGCGGCTAGCGCGCTTCCCCGGGACAGCCAGCGGGCCGTCGGTCACGGCCAGGCGGCCCGGGGTGCTGGCCACCAGGGAAGCGTCGTCCAGCACCCTAGACCCTTCGCTGGACGAATCGAGGCCTTGGACCACGGCGAGGTCCCGCATGAACGTGGCCAGACGCAGCGGCTAAAACCTGCCGTTGCGCCGAACCGCTCACTGGCGAGGTGGACGTGTTCCCTCTGAGGATGGCCGGTTTGCGGCTCTCAGCCGGGGGCCTGAGTTCACGGCCGGCGCCAGTGCGGAGGCCGGCCAGCTACCCCGGTAACAGCCGCGGCGGCGGTTCGTCACGAGCGCGCTTTTGGCGCGGTGAGGTCGTAAACGGTCATCGCGCCCACGGTTTGCGCCGTGAAATGCGCCTCGACCCAGGAAGTGATCTGTGCCGAATCGCCGGAGCTGCCGCCAAAACCCCCGCCGGACCCGCTGGTCACGAAGTAGTGAATCTTGTGTTGTGAGACGAACTGCTTGAACTCGGTCAGGGTCGGCGCCGGGTCACTGCTGGTGAAGCCGCCGATCGCCATGACCGGGACTCCGTCACTGCTCAGCTCTAGGAGGCCTCTGAATAAGGGGTGATCTGGGACGGGAAGAGCGCCGACAAGGCCGTCTGTGCGGCAGTGAGCCAGGCCCGTCCGGGCCGGCAACGTGGTCGCTCTTCCCGCCAGTACTAGCCTGGCAGCGTTAGCGGGCGGCTGCAAGCGGGCCTGGCAGCTGCCAGGCGGTGGTCAGCTGAGCACCCATGCCCGGTTATCGAATGCAAGGCCGCGGCTGATGAGGTTGCGCAGATTCAGGGCGGCGGTGCGGTTCTTGAGCCAGGCGTTGTTCCTGGTGGTGCCCAGGTAGCGGAGTTTGAGCCGGCGTCCGCCGCGGCTGGATACCTGGGAGATGACCCGCTCGATGTTGGGCCGGTACTTCTTGTAGTCCGCGCGCAGTCCAGGCTGGGCTGCCCAGTCGCGGCGGGCGGCACGCAGCAGCGCGTCGTGCTCGTGCAGCATCAGGGCACGGCCGGTCTTGCTCGCGGTGCACCGGGCGCGCAACGGGCAGCCACGGCAGGCCGCGCCGAAGGTCACGCTGCGGCGGGCGGTGATGCGCCGGGTGAGGCCGGCTGGGCAGGTCACGGTCCCGGCACTTTCATCGACGCTGAAGTCATCCAGGGTGAACCCGCTCTCGACTGCCGGCATGAGCGGCTTGGGCTTGATGACCGCCGTGTGCCTGGCCTGTTTCATTGCCGCGCGCAGGTCCTCGGTGCCGTAGGCGGAGTCGCCGTAAACCTCGGCAGGCTCGTCCCCGGCTGCGAGCAGCGTCGCGGCAACCGCGGCGTCGCTGTTTTCTTCTCCCGCGGCCCTGGTCAGCTCCTCCCCGGTGATGATCCCGGTCTCCGGGCACGCAGCGACGTGGGCGCGATACCCATCACGGCGGTTCTCCGGCGACTTGCGGGTATGCCGCGCCTCCGGGTCCACCGTGGAGATCACCCTGTCCTCAGCGACCTTGCGGGCGATCCGCCACCGCCCGTCCGTGCCATCCGAGCCGTCGGCAGGCTCGACGTCCTGCCCGGCGACCAGCGCCAGCAACGCCACTGCGGACGAGCCGGGCTCATCGAGGTCACGGCCTTCCAGCACGGCTACCAGCGCGTTCGCGTCGTTTACCAGGGCCGAGACCAGCGCGTCCTTGGCCTGCGGGTCATCCCGCCTCATCCCCAAGGTTCGCTGCCGCCTGCCCAGGCTGGTCTATTTTCGAGTCAGTCCCTTCTCCCTTGGATCCGGCGGATCGGTGGATGCGCTGACGCGATGACTGAGCTTCAGGAGCTCCCTCTAGAACCGCCGGTACCCCCCAGCCGGTGTTCCCGGTGGCAAGCCGCTCGATGACCGCAGCGATTGTCTGGTAGGGGCGATCGCCACTACTGAAGCAGCTGCAATCTGGGCGTAGCCGATGCGGTCCGGTAGGAGCCAAGCATCCGGCGCTGAGGTACGGTCCTCCGACCAGCCGGCGTGTGTTACGGGTAGTAGCGGTGCACCATCTGCGCGATGCAGGCAGGCTTGCTGGCGCCTTCGAGCTGCATCACCGCATCGATGCTCGCCTGGATGCCGCCGCTGACTTCCTGCACGGCGGCGAGGGTGGCGGTGAGCCGGACGCGTGATCCGGCTGGGACCGGGGCCGGGAAGCGAACCTTGTTCAGGCCGTAGTTCACGGCCATGCCGAGGTTCTCGATGGTGAGGATCTGCGACCAGAGCGGGATGAGCAGCGACAGGGTGAGGTAGCCGTGCGCGATGGGTCCCTTGAACGGGCCGGTTCTGGCGCGCTCGACGTCGATGTGGATCCACTGCTTGTCGTGCGTGGCCTCGGCGAACAGGTTGATGTCGCTTTGCGGGATGGCGAGCCAGTTGCTGGTGCCGAGCTGCTGCCCGATCAGGTCGAGCAGATCCGCTGGCTCTTTGATGGTGGTCGTCACTGGTCTGGCTCTCCTGGTGGTGTCGTGAGGTTGCGGGCTTGTTCGCGGAGCGGCTGCCGGAGTAGCTTGCCGGTGGCGTTGCGCGGCAGGTCAGCGACGAACTCGATCAGCTTCGGGATCTTGTATCTGGCCAGCTGGCCGTCCAGGTGCGCGCGGACGTCGCTGGCGGTGAGGTCTGCGCCGTCCCGCACGACGATGAAGGCTGCCCCCGCCTCGCCCCAGCGGTCGTCGGGAACGCCGACCACTCCGCAGGAGTCGACGGCGCCGATCTCGGCGATCGCGGCTTCCACTTCAGCGGGGTAGATGTTCTCCCCGCCGGAGATGATCAGGTCCTTGACCCGGCCGGCGACGTAGGCCCAGCCGTCCGGGTCGACGCGCACGATGTCGCCGCTGCGGAACCAGCCTTCATGGAAGGCGTCCTGCGTCTCGGCGGGCCGGTTCCAGTAACCGCTGAACACGTTCGGCCCGCGGACGAGCAGCTCGCCCTGCCCTGGCCCGCTGATGATGCGGCCGTCGTCAGTGAGCAGGGCGGTGTCGGTGAAGAAGTGCGGTACGCCGGCCGATACCGGGCGTTCGAGCGAGCCGTGGCGCAGCGCCATGAACACCCCCGGGGATGCCTCGGTCATGCCGTAGCCCTGCAGGACCTGGATGCCGCGCGCCAGCCACGTCTTGGCCACCCGTTCCAGGACCGGAGAGCCGCCGTAGGCGACACAGCGGACGCTGGACAGGTCGGTGCTCTCCCAGGCGGGGTGTTCGCAGAGCATCTGCAGCATGGTGGGCGCGAGCGGGAACGCGGTCGCGTGCTCGGCGGCGATGGTCGCGAGGAACGCGCCGGGGTCGAACTTGGGGATGACCACGACGGTGCCGCCGGCGAACAGTGTCGGCAGGGTGATCTGGCCCAGTCCCAGAATATGGAACAGCGGAGCGGAGCACAGGCTGACGTCGGCACGTGAGATGTTGACGTGCGCGAACTGGTTGACGGTGTTCCAGGTCAGGTTGCCGTGCGTGAGCACCGCGCCCTTGGGCCGGCCGGTGGTACCGGAGGTGTAGAGGATCAGGGCCGGGTCGGAAAGCGCCACGCCGGCCGGGGACGGAACGCAGCCCGCATGCTCGGTGATTGCGGCCTCGTACCCGGTGCCGGTCCCGTCCTGGAGGCGCAGGACATGCACGGCGACGCTGCTACGGGCCAGTGCCGCCGCCGCGATCGGTTCGAGCTCGGGAGCGACAACGAGCACGGTAGGAGCGCTGTCGTCGAGCAGGTAAGCAATCTCCGGCGCCGCAAGGCGCGTGTTCAGCGGGACGAAGATGGCCCCGAGGGAAGCGGCGGCGAACAGCGTCTCGAACGTGGCGATCCCATTCGGCCCGAGGTAGGCGACCCGGTCGCCGGGCCCGGCGGCCAACGCCGCCAAGGCCGAGGCGAGGGATGCGCTGCGATCGCGCAGCTGCCGGTAGGTCAGCTGCCGGCGGCCCTGAGTCAGGGCGATGGCTTCGGGTTCCATCCGGGCGCGTCTCGCCGGCCAGGAGCCCAGTCCGTTGTCGACCGGCTGGCTATTCATGCCGGGTCCAGCCCCAGAGCGCGAATCGCATTGTCCTTAAGGATCAGCGGCCGGACATCGTCCTTGATATCGAGGGCAGCGAAGTCCTTCATCCACCGGTCGGGGGTCAGCAGCGGATAGTCGGAGCCGAACATGACCTTGTGCTTCAGCAGCCCGTTCGCCGCCCGGACCAGCTGAGGCGGGAAGTATTTCGGCGACCAGCCGGACAGATCGATGTACACGTTCGCCTTATGGGTCGCCACCGAGATCGCCGCGTCCTGCCACGGCACTGACGGGTGCGCCATGATCACGGTGAGGCCCGGGTGATCGGCCGCTATGTCGTCGAGCAGCATCGGGTCGGAGTACCGAAGTTTGATGCCCCGTCCGCCCGGCAGCCCAGCACCGATTCCGGTTTGCCCGGTATGGAAGATGACCGGCACGCCCAGATCCGCCGCAGCCGCGTACAGCGGGTAGAACGCCGGATCGCCGGGACAGAACCCCTGCAGCGATGGATGCAGCTTCAGCCCGCGCGCACCCGCCGCGACCAGCTCGCTCAGCGAGTTGACCGCCGCGGCGCCGTCGTGCGGGTCGACGGACGCAAACGGGATAAGCACATCGGCGTACTGGGCGGCCCCCTCCACAATCTCGCGGCTCGACAGCGCCTTATGACCGGTCGCGGTATGGGCGTCAACAGTGAAGACGACAGCGGCCATGTTCCGGGACCGGTAGTAGCCGGCGACCTCGTCCAGGGTGGGGGTGCGGTTGGCGCCGGCCCGGAAGTATTTGGCGGACGCGGCGGTCAGCTCCTCATCCAGGGCCAGACAGCCGTGGGCGTCGGCTTCGATGTGCACATGGCTGTCGATCACGGTGACAGCGGCGAGGTCGATGCTCATCTCGGCGGCTCCGGAAACTGCTGGCCTACGCTCTGCTGATGTTCGGCGAACGAGGAGGGCCACACCTTGGCGATGGCGTCCGCGCTCCACCCGTCGCCGTCAGCGAACGCCACGACGGTCTCGGCGGGGTGGGACCACAGGGCGAGCCGGTCACCGCCGATGCCGATCGCCTGCCCGGTGATGCCGGCTGCGTCGTCAGAGGCGAGGAAGACCACCAGTCCCGCGGCGTCCTGAGGCGAACCGAACCCCAGCTCGCGGCGCGCGTAGGCCGGGAGGGCCACCCCGGCCGCCAGGGCCTCGACGTAGGGCTTGAGGAACGGAACAGTCTCTGTCATTCCGGTTGCGGCGACGGGAATGACCGCGTTGACGGTGACGCCGGCCCGGGCGAGTTCCAGCGACCAGGTGCGCACCATGCCGACGACGGCCGCCTTCGCCGCCGCGTAATTCGTCTGCCCGAAGTTGCCGACCTGGCCAGTCGGCGAACCAACGCAGATGATCCGCCCGCCGTCACCCTGCTCGCGGAACCGGATCGCCGCCGCCCGGGCGCAGCTGAACGTGCCGCGCACGTGGACGTCCAGAACAAGGTCGAACTGCTCATCGGTCATCTTCCACAGCACGGTGTCCCGCAGGACCCCGGCGTTGGTGACCAGGATGTCCAGACGGCCGAACGCGGAAACAGCCTGATCAACGAGCGCGTCCGCCACCGCGGACGGCCCCACCGCCCCAGCATGGGCGACGGCCTGCCCGCCAGCCCCGGTGACCAGCGCCACGGCCGCATCAGCGGCCGCCTGGTCCACGTCGTTGATGACCACGGCGGCGCCGGCGCTGGCCAGTGCCTGCGCGTAGGCCAGCCCGAGGCCACGGCCGCCGCCAGTCACGATAGCGACCGTGCCGGACAGGTTCATGATGTTCTCCTTCGATAGCCGCAGCACCTGCGCCTTGGTGTCGTCGCAGAGGCGGGGTGGCTTGGACCCAGGCTGAGAGCCGCAGGACGGGCTTGATGGCCCTGGTGGTCGTCATGTCTTGCGCCGCCCAGCCGATGTCCTCGAATGCGTATTCAGTGATGAGTCGGCCAATGGGCAGCCGTCCCTGGCCGACCAGGGACACCACCGTCGGATCGGTGCCTGCGCCAGGCCCCCGGCCATACGGTGCGCGTACGGGGTTCCGCTCCCCCCGGCGGCTGGTCTCCGGCGAACGATGAGGGTGCGTGGCCCCGCAGGCCACCGGAGGCGAATGCCCATCAGCTGCGTCTGCCAAGGTAGGCAGCGCTAAGCTCGGTGAAATTCGCGCGTACTGCCTCAGCGCTGTCGGTCAGCATGACGCGGCCACGGGCCATCACGACGGCCTGATCTCCGATCGCGAGCGCCTGGCGGGCGTGCTGCTCGACCAGCAGAACGGCACTCCCGCCGTCGGCCGCGCCGCGGACTACGCGCAACAGTCGCTGGACTATCTGAGGGGCGAGGCCGAGCGAGAGTTCGTCGGCGAGCAGCACATCGGGCTTGCGCGCGATCGCCATGGCCAGCGTCAGCATCTTCTGCTGGCCACCAGAGAGCAGGCCCGCCTTGCGATGGCGGTGTTCGCGGAGCTCGGGGAAGAGCTCGAGTGCCGCCAGCGGCTTCTTCAGGGCGAGGCGCAGGTTCTCGTGCACGGTCAAACTGCGGATGACGCCATGTTCCTCGGAGATGTACGACATGCCGCTTCTCGCCCGCTGCCAGAGGCTGGAGGTGAGGGTCGCACCACGGAACTCGACTGTCCCCTCCGTGAGCGGCAGGTCGCCGCTCAACGCGAGTAGCGTCGTCGTCTTCCCAGCGCCGTTCGCGCCGAGCATGACGGTCACCTCTCCCCGACGCAACTCGAGGTTGACGTCCCTTATGACCGGGATTCCGCCGTAGCCGGCGGCGAGGCCAACGGCCGCGAAGTGGACATTTGTCACGGCGTCCCCGTCTCGGAGCTGTCAGCGGATGAGCCCGGCGTTGGTCGGCGGGCGGGCAGATGCGCGGCGTCGAGCACCGGATCACCCAGCAGGGCCGCGGCGAGTGGCACAGCGGTGAGCTCGTCGGACCGGAACTCGTGGGCGGGCTCCCCGAGGTAAGCGCTGATCACGGCGGGGTCCCTTGAAACGTCCGCCGGGGCACCATCCGCGATCATGCGGCCGTTGTCGAGAACGACTACCCGGTCGCAGACCTTCATGACGAGGGTCATGTCGTGCTCGACGAGCAGGATGCCCAGTCCCCACTGCTTGGCCATCTGGCTAATCAGGACGCCGAGCTCTCGCGACTCGACCTCGTCGAGGCCGGCAGCGGGCTCGTCGAGCAAAAGGATCGAAGGGCCGGTTGCGACCGCTCGTGCGATCGCGAGCACGCGCCGCGTGCCGGTCGGCAACGACGACGGCAGAAGGCTCAGATGCTCGGCGAGTCCGAAGATCCGGATCGCATGCCAGGCCGGCCCGGACAGTCTCGGCGGACGCGGGAGCAGATAGTCGAGCGCGAATCGACGCGCCCGCCTGCCCTCCGACGCGGTTGCCAGGTTGTCCCATACCGAGATGTCCTCGAAAAGCTCGAGTGACTGGAATGATCGCGCCATGCCGCCCAGTGCCCGCCTGGTGGCGCTCCACCGCGTCAAGGCTTCCCCACCGAGCAGCACGTCGCCGGTTCCCGTGGTGAAGCCCGAGATGATGTCGATGCAGGTCGTCTTGCCGGCCCCATTCGGGCCGATGAGGCCGACGACATCACCCGGCTGGACCGAGAACGACACATGGTCGACGGCCCGGACGCCTCCCAGCTGGACCGAGATGTCACGGACTTCGAGCGCCTTCGGGGTGACCCTCGCAGCGCCGCTGCCCGACGTGTCCCCGAGTTGCGTGTCCGTCTCTCGCCAGAGCCACGACGGAAGTCGTCGGGTCAGCCGCGCGAGCCTGTCGATCATGGGAGGCAGCGCACCGTCGGGGTGCGTAACGATGACGATGAGGAGCGCGACGCCGGCGATAAGCGGTATCCAGTTGCCGATTGGCAAAATCTCGCTGATCAGGTAGACACCGAGCCCACCCGTGGCCACTATCCCTGCTTGGAGCCCGGACATGCCGAAGCCCACGCCGCCGATGACGACAAAGACCACTATCTGAATGCTGTCGAGCGCAGTGAACTGGCTGAACAGCACGTACGGTGTTTCGAACGCGATGAGCACGCCGCCGACCGCCGCTACGACGGAAGCGAGCGCGAAGGCGGTGAGCTTCGCCGAAGTGACGTTGATCCCGAGCGATGCTGCGGCCCGCTCGTTCGACCGGATGGCGATGAGCCGACGACCGCCCGGGGCACGGCGCAGATTGCGGACGAGAATGGCGCAGAGCACGAATCCGATGACACAGAGCGCTGCGTAGCGCTGTGGTGTGGCAACGGGGTCGAAGGTGAAGCCGAAGATGCGCGGGGGCGAGACGGTGGTACCCGCGAGGCCGCCGGTGTAACTCGGGTTGTCCATGATGACGCTCTCGACCGCAACGGCAAGGCCGAAGGTAGCGATCGCCAGGTTGACTCCCCGCGCGCGCAGTGCCGGCAACGCGACGGCGAGCCCGGCGGGAACGGCGGCGACAATTGCCCCGAGCAGACCCACCCAGAAAGGCACCCCCCAGACGGCGACCATGCGGGCGGCGACGAGCCCGCCGATCCCGGCGAGCGCGAACTGCGCGAGCGAGAGCTGACCGGCGTACCCCGTGACGACAACCACCGAGAGCCCTACCGTGCCGACTCCGGCGGTGACCGCAGCAGCAGCAGCCCAGTTTGCCGGGAGCAACGTCACGAAGACGATGCCGAGCAACGCGAGGAGCGCGATGCCGGGGAGTCGCGTCCTGGGGTCGCCGACCCGAGGTGGCCGGTCGAAGACGTGGCTGCGCTGTGGGATTGAGCGGCCGCGAAAGACCAGGATGACCAGCACGACGAGGAACGGCAACGAGGTGTCCCAGCCCGGCGCACTGACGTAGCGGCTCAGCAGTGATTCGCCGACCCCGACCCCGAGTGCGCCGACGAAGGCCCAGGTGAAGGACCGGAAGCTGCCAAGCAGTGCCGCCGCGAGGACCGGCACCACGAGCAGCGTTGCCGAGGTTGGCGTGAGATTGACGACCGGTCCGATGAGTGCTCCGGCAAGTCCAGCCAGAGCGCAACCGAGGACCCAGTTGAACGCGGCGAGCCGTCCCGGCGGCCATCCGAGTGCGGCGACGACTTGCTCGCTCTCAGCCGTCGCGCTGCTTGCGATGCCAATCCGGGTGTACCGATAGAAAGCGCTGAGCACCACCGTGAGCACCAGGGCGATCCCGAGCAGCCAGATCCGGTCCTCCGACAACACCACTCCGGAGGAGAAATGGATCGGAGTACGCGGGAACAGCGGCTCCATGACCTGGACGTTGCTGCCGTACCTGAGCAGGAGCAGAGCGCTCAGCACGGTCATCACTCCGGTGGACGCGATGAGCCTCATGAGTGGTGACGAGTCCTTGAGCGGCCGCATCACCGTGGCATGGACGATCAGTCCGATGGCGCCACAGATGAGTGTCGCAGTCGCGACGGCCAGGAGAGGAGGAAGGCCGAAGCTGCTGGTCAGGGCGAGGTAGGAGAAAGCTCCGAAGCCAGCGACGGCACCCTGGGCTAGGTTGACGACGCCGGATCCCCGGTAGATGAGGACCATTCCCTGAGCCGCGAGCGCATACGCTCCACCGACACCGAGCCCGAGCAAGACGAAGGCGATGAACCCGTTCACGCCGACCGCCTCGCCAGGGTGCCGGGGTGTGCTGTTCGGCAGGCACCGATGTGGTGGGTCTCGGTCATCCTTACCAACTCCTACCTGATTGCAATCTCCCGGCCAGCAATGCCCGTGCAGCGTGGCCGCCGTCCCGGAGCGCCGGCGGCCACGCCGATCGGCAACCAGGGCTAGAAGTGGACCTCGCCGTTCGGCAGCTCGACGGTATTCCCGTTCTCGATCTTCTCGAAAAAGGCCGTCCTCGTGAACAGCCTCGGGAACTGGCCGCCGAGGCCGCTGTAGGTGCTCGCCGTCGTGAGTGGCGTCGTGAAGCCGTAAGCGGAGACGTTGTGCAGGTTCTTCAGCTTGGCGAGCACCGACTGGCGAGTGATCGTCGGCATCGTCTTCAAGATGTTGGCGAACATGTGGACAGCGAGCCAGGCGTTCTTGGAGGTGTCGTCCACGGCGAATCCTTTGCCTAGGTAGCTGGTTTCGGCGAGGAACTGCCGCCCCCCGGCAAAGGCCGTTGAAACCGGCCGCAGCGCGTCGCACTCGTACACGCCGTTGGCTGCCGAGCCCATCGCCTTGATCGACGCCGGGGTGAGGGTGTCGCCTGCCACGAGCGGCACGGTCGACCCGCTGGACTTGGCCGCCAGGATGAACTGCTGCTCTTGCTGCGGGTCTGTCGCCAACATAGTCGCCCCGACCCCGCTGTCCGCCGTGGCGACCTGTGGCGAGAGGTCGGTCGCGGTGGAGGGAAGCCCGATCTTGTGGACGACCGTTATGTGTTCGGCCCCGGCGATGGACGAGATCAACGGCAGGACGGCAGTGGCCGCGGGGACCTCCTCGTAAGCGACGGTCATCTTGCGTGCCTTGATTCGCTGGGCGGTGAGGGACAAGGCACACTCGATCTCGACGATCGGACCGCCGATGATGGGGAAGGAGACGGCGCTGGAGGTGTCCGGCCCGGGTATTGGGAACTCTCCGAAGTCCGCGAGTCCTGCGTCTTGGAGCGCGGACTCGGGGCTTCCGACGACCGTCGAGGAACCGACGACCGCGATGATGCTCTTGTTGTCGGCGACCTGGCGCGCGCACGCGAGCACCTGGTTGGGGTCGCCCTCGGTGTTGCAGATCGTGAGTTCGAGCTTGCGTCCGTTGATGCCCCCGGCCTTGTTGATCGCGTTCACCGCGGCGGTCGCGCCTTGGCCCGTCTCCGGGGAGCCGCCGCCGAGCGAGGGCGCTGTGATGTCACCGAGGAGGGCGATTTGAATCGGTTGCTTCCCTGACGCCGCCGAGGCGCTCGCGGATGTCGGTGTGGCCGAGGACGAGCTGCATGCTGTGAGCATGAGAGCCGTGGCAACGGTGAGCGCACCCGCCGCGAGGAGATAGCGCGATTTCATGATTCTCCTTAGTTTTGCGGCGGCTTTCCGGAGCGGCGTGCTGTGCGAGCTTCCTCGCGCTCCTGCTACATCGGTACTGCATCCGCCATAGTGCGCTCAGCGTGACATTGTTGCCTACCAATGTCAAGAACCTTGTTATCATGAAGCTTGATAAATGATGGCCGCGGGGCTGGGTGGAAGAGTTCGGGCAAGACCGGGGAGGGATCCCCCGCACAGGCCCGTGCCGGGGGCGTGCCGGGTCGAAGAGGCCGGACTCCGGGTCGCCGTGCTGCGCGCCGCCTCCAGCCGGCGGCCTGGACCGCTCGCTGCAGGACGGGTCGGCACTGGTTGACCGGGCGACGCTCAACCCTGGCTACGGCGACGTGCACTCCAGTTTGCCGCGTCAGGCCGAACGTCCCGCACGGCACGGCCTCGACACCAGGGACATCCTCGGCGGGGTCGGCTGGCGCGGTGCCGTCCGCAGCCAGGAGGACATGATCGCCGGCGCTTCCTTACCGCGCGGGCGGCGCGCCGACCCGGCTCGATGGGCTCGGCGGCTGCGGGGCGCCCGTCGGCTTGTCAAGGTAATTGCCTGCGGTGATCGTTATCAGGGTCAGGTCGGCGTTCATCGGCTGCTCGCCGGCCTCCACGGCCTTGATGATCTGCTTCCACTGCCGCCGGTACATGCTGACGCCCCGGTCGCTACTAGCCAGGTGCTCCTCCGAGTGCAGTGTGATCGGGCCCTGGCCAGCCTGCGCCTCGTAATCCCCCGGATAGCGCTGGTGCCCTTCCTCGTCCAGCTCCCACCAGTTCTTGGTGTTGCCGTCATACAGCGGCATGCGGGAGCGATCCAGCCATCCCTCGGCCAGCTCGGGGGTGGTGTTCTTGACCAGGAAGACCCGCGTGTGGGTGTCGTCGATCGGCTGGTGCCACATGACTTCCTGGCAGGGGCCGAACTCCACATCGGTCGGCGGCGCCACGATCCAGGCGTTCGGCAGGACCAGCTCGGAAACCCGCCGGAAGATCGTGCCGTCTTCGAGGGTGCGGCGGCTGATGGAACGCAATCCAATCTCCGAGTACTCCCAGGTCATCTTCGGGACCACCGTGAGCAGCCGGGAGAACTGAGTGCCGGTCAATGTGCTGTGCAGGACATACACGTGCCACGGATCGACGACGTTCTCATATGACTGGACCCAGTTGGCCGGGAGAATCTCGGGACCGCCGAGGATGCGGGTCCGGTCGGTTACGATCTGCACCCGGCCCTCGGGCACATTCTCGAGGACGCTGTAGCGCGGCAGCGACGGCTTGCGCTCCGGCGGGCCCATGTAGGCGAACACGATGCCGTAGCGCTCCTCGACGGGATACCAGGGCTGCCGGTACTTGTGCTTCTTCAGGCCACCGTCCGGCTCGCAGGGCTGGTCGAGGGTGTGACCCTCGGGACCGAACAGCCAGCCATGGTAGTTGCACCGGATGCCGTCGTCCTCGACCTTGCCGTAGGCAAGGGTCGAGCCACGGTGGATGCAGCGGGGGTACACCAGGCCAGCCCGGCCCCGCCTGGTTCGGAACAGGATGAGGTCCTCGCCGAGCAGACGGACCTTCTTGGGAAGATCACTGACCTGGCGGGACAACGCCACGGGCTGCCAGTACCTGCGCAGCGCCTCGCCGCCGGGAGTACCCGGCCCAACCTCGGTAAGTGCCGCGTCATACGTGCCCTGCTTCAGGCCGTAGGCAGTGCCGGTGTCGACCCGGCCTGTCAAGGCGGAATCGGTCATGGCGTCCTCGCCTCACTTTCTCGCTTCGTGATATGGCGGCCTCAGCTTTTCGGCCGCCTGACAGCCGTCCTAAGTGACAAGGTTCTTGATATCTAGTTCCTTGATACCCTACGGGAGCCCATAGTGCAAGGCCAGCGCTTCCCTGGTTGATCAGGAGCGAACGTGCCGGGCGGCCTGATCGCCATCGGCGGCCGAGCTGAAGCGCTCCTGCAGCTCTCGTTTCAGCACCTTGCCGACGGCGCTGCGCGGCAGCTGCCCAGCCACGATGAACCATCTGGACGGAACCTTGAATGGGGCCAGACGCCCGGCCGTGAAGTCCGCTAGATCCTCGGCTGAGACAGCCGAGCCCGCCTTCAGGACGACGGCCGCGGCAACCTCTTCCCCGAGCCTCGCATCTGCCAGCCCGAATACCGCAACATCCCTGATGCCGTCATGCTCATGCAGGACGGCCTCCACCTCGGCGCAGTAGATGTTCTCGCCGCCGCGCAGGATCACGTCCTTGAGCCGGTCCTCGATATAGAGGAATCCCTCCTCGTCGAGGTGCCCGATGTCGCCCGTCCTGAACCAGCCGTTGACGAGGCTGCTCGCCGTCGCGTCCGGCTGCCGCCAATAGCCGCGGAACACATGCACGCCGCGCATCCATATTTCGCCGGACTGCCCGGTTGGAACCGACTGCTCCTGCTCATTCCTTATGTCGAGTTCCAGGATGGGCGCAGGCCGTCCGGCGCTGGCCGGATGCTCGACGTAGTCCGCTCCGGTGTTAGCCGTGCCGTATCCGTTGGTCTCCGTCAGTCCGTAGCCGATCGCCGGGCCGGCGGCCGGGAACTGCTCGGCCAGCCGACGGACGAGGACTGGCGGTGCTGGTGCGCCCCCGCCACCGATCAACCGCAGACTGCTCAGGTCGTGTTCCTTCACGGCCACCGAGTCGAGCATGTCCCAGCTCTGCGCGGGTACTCCGAGCAAGGTCGTCACCCGCTCGCGCTCGATGAGTTCCAGGGCCTTCTCCGGGTCCCAGCGGTGCATCATCACCAGCTTAGAGCCGGTGATGAAGCACGAGAGCATGATGGGAACGCATCCCGTGACGTGGAACAGCGGAACAACCAGGATCATCACGCGCTGCCCGGCGGGGACGGCGACCTCCGGGCGCCGCTGCACGTCGATCGCCGTCCGGCAGGCGAACCCGAAAAGGGCCTGGACAATCGACCGGTGCGTAGATACAGCGCCCTTGGGCCGTCCGGTAGTTCCCGATGTGTAGAGGATAGTGGCGTCGTCGTCGGGGCGCACGTCTGCTGGCTGTGGACCGGCCGCAGTCGCGAGAACGTCGGCCCAGTTGTCCACGCCCTCGCCCGGCCCGGCCGGAGACCGGACGGCCACCGCGCGGATGCCAAGTCGCCGTCGCGTCTGGGCAGTCCGCCTGATCCGTGGGCCATCAGCGATGAGCAGCCGGGCACCGCTGTCGGCCAGGGCGAAATCCAGCTCGGGCTCCGTCCCCCAGGCATTAAGCGACACCGACACCGCGCCGATGGACGTTATCGCAGCGAAGGCAACGATCCACTCGGGGTAGTTGCGCATGGCGATCGCCACCCGGTCGCCGTGCCGGACGCCGTAACGGCGGATTAGCGCGGCACCGAGGGCGTCGGCCTGGCCCAGCACCTGACCGAAGGTCCAGCGCTCGCTCTCGTAGACCACGAACGTCTGGTCCTGATGCTGGCGGGCAGCGCTGAACAGCTGACCCAGCGTCGGCGGCGCCGCCTTAAACGCGGGGTAGCTCTGTCCGCGGACGCTGACCGTGACGAGCTCGAAACGTTGGCCGGCGGCTGTCACGGCCCGGGCAGCCTCTGCGAAACCCTGGATCGGCGGCTGAACCGTCATGGCGACCCTATTTCTTGCCTGCGGCCAGCAGGTGCGGCGGCACGTCTCCGGAAGAGCACCGGCGGCGGACGAAGAATGTGCTCAGGTAGCGGAGCACGGCCGCACCGCTGTCATCGACCGTCTCGACCCGTGACCGGACGATGCCGATCGCGGGGCGAGACTGCGACGCTCGCGTCTCGAAAACGGCGCTCGACCCCCGCAGCGTCGCTCCGGCCCGCACTGGGGCAAGCCAGCGCAGTTCGTCCAGCCCGGGCGAGCCGGCACCGGCCGTGAGCGGCCTCTTGGTCGCCAGCATGCTCATCGTGACGACCGCGGTGTGCCAGCCGCTGGCGATGAGGCCGCCGTACATCGACGCGCGGGCCGCCTCGCCGTCGAGATGGAACGGCTGCGGGTCCCATTGAGCGGCGAAGTCGATGATCTCGGCCTCGGTGATGGCCCGGGGGCCGAACTCCGACGTCATCCCGACCTCGAAGTCCTCGAAGTACCGCAACTGCTCCCGGTCACTGGCCAGCGGCATCAGATCGTCTCTTCCTGAACCGTGTCCAGGCCCTCGAGCAGGAACGGGATCACCAGCTTGGCGAACTCGTCGGGACGCTCGTACGGAGGCCAGTGGCCGACATCGCGGAATAGGACTAGCTTGGCGCTGGCGATATTGTCGCGGTAGTAGTCGCCGCCGTGCGCCCCGGACGGGTCGTCCTCGGACCAAACGATCAGCGTCTCTGCTGTGATCGAGGCGAGCCGGGCCGGCGTCAGGGAATCCCGCCGGTACACCGCCGGCTCGGTGGAGGCCAGGATGCCGGGCATCGCAGCGCGCAGCTCGGGCTGCTGATAGATCCGGAAGCGGATGTCGACAATCTCGTCGGTCAGCTTGGTCTTGTCCGAGATCACCGTCTCGATCCGGGTCCGGGTGTCTTCCCGGTCGTCGCTGAAGACCGCCTTGTTGGTGGTCTCGGCGAGCAAGGCACCGAGTTCCTCGATCGGCATGTGCGGATTGCCCACGTTGACGACCAGGGTCAGCCTCTCAACCCGTTCGGGATGCTCAGCGGCGAGGAACGCAGCGGTCCAGCCGCCCTGCGAGAGGCCCAGGATGTGAGCCTTCTCGGCACCGATCGCGTCCAGATAGCCGATAACGTGCGCCGCCAGCCGGCTGACGGGGTAATCGCCGCCGGGCTTGCCGGTGAAGCCGTGGGCAAGCATGTCGATCGCGTGGACGTCGAATTCGGCACTCAGGGCCTCCATGACCGGGATGTAGGTCTCGAGGTGCCCGCTGATCCCGTGCAGCAAAATCAGCGGCGTGCCGCTGCCGGCGTGCAGGACCCGGGTCCGCACCCCATCAACATCAACGAAGCGCAGTTCGTGCGGTACGGTCATCAGGTCTTCCCAGAACGTCATGGCGTCCTCCTCTTGCTGTCGGCTGGACCAGGAGCAAATCNNGCGAGCACGTTGAAGTCGGGCCTTACCACGATCAGGTCGGCGCCGAGCTCGGTGAACCAGCGCGCATAGGCCTGGCCCACATCGGTGGTGTCGCCGCCGGGCCCGAAGGTGGCGGTGACACCACCGAGCAGCCCCCACGCATGCGCGGCGAACTCGCCGAGGACACCGCGCGGGTCGCCCGCCCGGCTGAGCATGACGAACCGTCCGCCGCCGAAAACGTCGTCGAACAGCCCGGTGCGCCCGTCGTGCTCGACGACGGCCTGGATACCAAGGACACCGGCGCCTGGATCGTCGTGCGCGCCGAGCCCGGGGCCGAGCCGCCAGGCTGGGGGAGGTGGCACTATCTCAGGATGGCCCTGGGCGGCCAGCATGAACTGGTCGCGCCGGGCAGCCTCGCCCGGATCCGTGATGCACAGCATCCGTCCGACCTGCACGGCTTCTTCGATGATCTGCCGGACGTGCGGCAGTCGTTCGCTGGTGTAGCTGGCGAAGATGTCCAGCGGCGCGCGATTGGATAGGACCAGGTCCGCCCGCCACGCGAGCGCGGCCACGTCCCGGACCCCGCTGTTGAAACCCTGCGCCAGGAACGGCGGCATGAGGTGCGCGGCGTCGCCGGCGAGGATCAGGCGGCCGTGATGCCAGGAGATCGCCCATCGGCCGCAGAAGGCATAGACCGCGTGCCGCAGCAGCGTCGAGTTGTCCGCATTAAGGTTCCACCGGGCGAGCAGTTTCCACGCAGTGTCCGCGCGGTTGAGTTCCTCGATCGTCTCGCCTGGCAGCCGCATGAACTCGAACCGGCGCCGCCCTGGCGCCCCGCCGCACACCGCAGTTGCCGGGCGTGCGGGATCGACGATCTGCGCGTAAGGAGGATCCCAGACCCGGCCGTCGTTCGGCTGGACATCGACGACCAGCCAGTCGAAGCTGAAGCCGAGATCCTCCACTTTGGTGTCCATGAAATCCCGGACGACGCTGTTCGCCCCGTCACAGCCGAGCACCAGCCGGGCAGTCAGTGTTTCGGTGCCCGCACTGGCCGCCGCCGGCAACTGCGTGTTACATGCGCGTGTGCTGACGAGCGCGCGGTCGGCATCCTGGCTCACGGATGTGACGAGCTGTCCGCGGCGCAGGTCGACGCCCGGGTGGCCGGCGAGCCGGTCTTCCAGGATTCGCTCCAGGTCGGGCTGGCTGAAACCGGCGAAGCCGGGCCACCCGGCGCCCTCGTCGCTATTCGGAATCGGGTGCCGGAATATCTCGGTACCGTCGGCGGCAAGCCACACCCCGTGGCCGGCCTCCGGCGGAATGCGCTCGATGACCTCGTCCATGACATCACTCAGGCCGGCGATCTGCAGCAGCCGCATGCCCTCCCCGCTGATCCCGACCGCACGGGGAAGCGGATACGGTGCCGGCTGCTTGTCGAGCACGGCCACTCGATGCCCCTTATTGGCCAGCATCAGCGCGGTCAGCTGCCCGATTGAGCCTGCTCCGACGACCACTACGTCATAGTCAGGACCCGGCCGCCCTGCAGGGGGGACGCTCATCCGAGCGGGCCCTGGAAGACCTGGTCGACATAGGTGTCGGACAGCGCGGCCACGGTGGCCGGCCAGCTGGATTCGGCTTGCCTGCGCAGGTGGGCCGGCCGCGGCTTGCCGTCCCAGCCGATCTGTTCCATGTAGTAGTAGAGCTGCACCAGGTGGCCGTCAGGATCCTTCAGGTGGGCGGCGTAGTCGATGCCGGTGGAGAAGCTCGCGGGCAGATCGATCAGCTTGCTGCCGTGAGCACTGAGATAGCTGACGGCGTCGCGCAGCTGCCGGTAGGTGCCGACCTCCATGCCGAGGCTGGCCACGACCGTGTGCTCGCTGAGGCCGAGCACCGAGCGAAGCTCACGGGGGTACAACGCCAGACTGTGGTGGTCGCCGCCGTGTCGCAGGAAAACCGCCTCTTGCCCCTCGACCTCCACGGTCTCGGTTACCTCGAATCCGAGCAGCCTGGTGTAGAAGTCCAGGGACCGGCTCAGGTCGGTGACGAACAGCCCGACGGGCCCGAGCTTGGTTACCTTGAACGGCCGGGGCAGCAGCACTCCGCCGACGTCATGCGCGGATTCCTCAGGCTGCGGTCGGTACCCGGCGGTGATCTCCACGCCACGCTCGAGCGCTTCAGCGATCTCGGTGTACTCCGAGATCTGCGGCAGCGGCGGGACGTCCTGGAAGCCGCGGTCATACATCTGCATCGGCCGACTGTGCCGCGACCACCCGATCTGCTCGATGCCGTAGTACAGCTCGACGGTGAATCCGTCAGGATCCTGGAAGTAGACGTTCCAGTTCGCGCCGGGCATGTCGCGCCCGGCACGCACGATCGGCACCCCTGCCTTCTTCAGGAAGTGGTAAGCGTCAACTACCTCCTCGAGCGTGCCGACCTGCCAGGTGAGCTGGTTAGTCGTCATCTGCGGCGGCGTGGGGAAAGGTGACGTCGCGGCCAGCGAAGAGTGCATGAACAGGAGCACGTGGTGGTCTGAGCCATTACTGGTGAAGAACATCCGGGGGTCGAGCACCCCGGCGGCGATATGCTGCAGATGCGGAGGAAGCAGCTGCTGCATGGTCGGCGCATCCGTGATCCGGAATCCGAGAAGCTGCGTGTAGAACGCGGCAGCCGCGTCGAGGTCGTTCATGTAGTAGCCGAAATGGCCCAGTCGGCGAACCTTGAAGGGCCTGGGCAGTAGGACGCCTCCAACATCGAACTGGACCCCGGATGTCTGTATCATCGCTCGCATCACCCTGCGCTTATCGGCTCATCGGTCGTGACCATCGTCACATATCAAGGACCTTGAGTCAAGCTCCTTGATATTGGATTATGATGTCTCTTGCTGGGCGTGCCGTCACCGGTCCGCCCAAGCATTGCTGCCCACCCACGGAGGCATCTTTGGCAGTCCCTGCGTCCATGCATCCGCCGAGGATCACCTCCCTGATCAAGCAGCTGGAGGTGGCGTTGCGGGCCCAGGTCGAATCTCTGACCATGAAGTTCGGCGTCACCGGGCCGCAGTTCAATCTCCTCAGCACCATTCGGCGGTATCCCGGGATCTCCTCGGCCGAGCTCGCCCGGCGGGTTTTCGTCAGCCCGCAGGCGATCAACCAGGTGATAGCATCGCTGGCCCGCAAGGGACTCATCGAACGTCAGGAGAGTTCGGCCAACCGGAGGATCCTGCAACTGCGCCTGTCCAGCGCAGGCGAGTCGGTGATGACGTCATGCGATCGCGAGCTGGATCAGCTCGATCACCGGATGACGGCCCAGTTGTCCGCTGCGCGCCTTGCGGGCCTCCGCAACGCCCTTGAAAGCTGCCTTAGCGAGCTGAATGCCCCCACACCCTAGATCGCCGCCTGCGGCGGCTGGCTGATGCTCATCTACCGATCCAGTCGTCGGGTCAGGTACTGGCTATAGGGCGTTGCCGGTGAGCTTGGAACCACCTTTAGGCAGCCCAATCTGCGGGCCAGGAGCCAGCAGATTAGCAACGATGACGCCGCCGGGGTGCCCGGGGCGTGGATGCAGGCCATTCCGGCCAGGAAGGCCCTAACGGTCATAACACCAGTTCAGGGGGGTGCGCCACTAGAGACTCGAACCCCGAACCAGGGGATGAAGAGTCTGCTGCTCTGCCAGTTTGAGCTAACGTGCCACCGGGGACCTCCCGGCACAAGACCTGCCGGCGCGACCGCGCGTTCTGCCAGCCCGTACTGCAATCGCATGGACTCGGCGGCCACACGCCATCCAGCTAGGCCAGGTCACGTTCCCGCACGTCAAGCGCCATATTCAGGGGCTAGCGCACTTCGCAAGGCCGCGAGCTGCCCCCAAGTGACCGGGGTGCCGAGGTGGGCGGCCACTTCCACGACGTACTCGCCCTGCCTGACGGGTCGGCCGGGCTGGCCGCCGGTGACAATGGCGGTCATAGGCGAAGAGGTAGGAGGGTGTCGGGGAAGTCGCCGACGAGGCAGACGATATCGAGAACCTCGTTAGAGCCGGGGGTCGACGTCGCCGACGACGAGCGCTTGCCAAACGTCGCGCGAAATCCGCAGCTCCTCATACCGCCCTCCCGGCCGGACATGCGCCACTAACCTCCACTACGCGGCACGGATTCGCCGGAGGCTCTCAGTTCTAACATTCCGTCTAACATCGGGTTAGAATCGGGATGGACCAGATGAGTAGAGGTCTAGATCCGCAGGCCGGTGACCTCGCGGGCGATGATGGTCTTCATGATCTCCGAGGTGCCGCCGTAGACGGTCGTGACCAGCGTTGGATAACGGCCAACCCCCGCGGAAGAGTTCGTCCTCCCCAGCGGGCCGCCGACGCCTAGGTCCAACTGATCATTGACGGCCCTGCCCAGTAGGGGGTCGCAGCGGCAAGCTTTCCGCTGGCCGCGATCCGGTAGTGCGCCGTGGCCGACGGCCGTGCCACGCTGCCGGATGCTGCGGCCGGAATCGCGCGGCGGTTAGCCCGAGCAGCCCGCGATCGTGCCGACCGGCTCGCAGTTGTCGGGCGTGTTGCCGGAGACCTTGGTCTGGCTCAGCGTCACGCTACCGCCGTTTTCGATACCGCCGCCCTCGTCCTTGGCGGTGTTGTGGACGATATTGCTGAAAGCCGCGGTCAGCGTGCCCTCGTTGTTGACGATACCGCCGCCGAACGCGATTATGGCGGAGTTGTCCTGAATGGTGACGTAAATCAGTGCCGCCCGGCCGGAATTGACGAGGGCCCCGCCTGCGAAGGCTTCGTTCTCGGTGAAGGTAGTGCCGGTAATCGCTGCGGTGCCTCCGTTGTAAATCGCGCCGCCGAAATTTGCGGTGTTCCCGAAGAAGCGGGAGCTGCGCAGTGTCATGGTGGCGTCGTTAGCGATCGCGCCACCACCGTATTCGGCGGCATTGTGCATGAAGTAGGCGCTGGTCATTGTCAGGGTCCCGGAATCGTTGTAGATCGCGCCACCGCCTGAATAGCTGTCCGTGAAGGTACCGCCGAGCACGGTGATATTCCCGCCCGCATTGTCGATCGCGCCGCCATTATCGTTGGCGGCGCCACCGCCATTGCGGAAGTTCACCTCGACGAGATTGACGTCTCCTGCGTCTACCGTCAGGATCGTGAAGGCCGGGGTGCCGGCAGCCTCGCTGCGCTCCAAGGTGGCGCCGGAGCCCACGATGGTCAGGCCAGTGTCGATGCCGGGCAGCGGCGCGGTCAGCCGGTAGGTGCAGCCGAACGCCAGCTGCAGCTTCTCGCCGCTGCTGGCGCTGGCGAGGGCCGATATCAGCGCCGGTGTCTGGCACGGCACGTACACGATGCCGCCGGGCGCCGCCTTGGCCATCGCCCCCTGGGCGGCGGCCGTGCTGCCGAGGACTATCACGGCACCGATAATGGCCGTCCTTGCCGTAGTTCGTGCTAGCTTGTGGTGCATGTCGTCATACCCCCTTGAGTAGGCATACCCCCGTATGTGGCAGACTCTTATATAACCGGCCCCGTGACGCGCGATCCAGGCCATTTAAACCGAAGCCGGCGGTCTGCTTAAGATTATGCAAGGGCCTCTGTATCCTGGATTGTGGATGGCGTGGTCCGGCGCGCCAGAAACTCGCCAGAACGTTATCATGCGGCCGTCCGGAGCGTAAGTGTCGCACAAAGCGAATGGTGATGCGTGGCGATATGGAAGAAGAGGCCTAAGCCAACACGCGGATAACACGGACGAAACGGCATTACCCGGCACACGTCGGCACACCTGCCAGGCTGCTGCCGCAAGCTCTCGTCGGGCCCATCTGCTGGTAAAGCGGGCTGCGGAACTACATCAGATAGAGCTTTCAGATTAATGAGAGACCTTCTGTTAAGCGGTAGGTCGCAACAGGCTTGGTTAGTGCCTCGCGGTCGCGTAGCGTAACGTGCGGGAACATTGTAATTCGCTCGAACAATTACAGATCGCTTAATACGTACTCGTGTCTCCGCCTCCGGGCGCGGCTTCCAACGCACAGAACATCTAGCTACTTCGACCTGAAAAACCTGCGCGCTGGTCTGTGATCCTGGCCGGTATGGCGAAAAGGATGGCCTCGACCCCTTGGGCTAGAAGGGATCGAGGCCATCATGTTCCGTACCGTAGGCGATCATCCCGCGTTGTGGGAGACCTTGCTGCTGCCGGAGGTGCTGCGGCTGCCGGAAGAGCTCGCGTGGGTGGACGCTTTACGGGGTGACGCGGCGTTCTTCGCGCCGTTCGCGCCGCATTTTCACCCGGTGATGGGCCGGCCGTCTACGCCGGTGGAGTGCTATCTGCGGCTGATGTTCTTGAAGTTCCGGTACCGGCTGGCTATGAGAGCCTGTGCGCCGAGGTGAGCGATTCGATCTCCTGGTGACGGTTCTGCTGGATCCCGCTGGATGGCAGGGTGCCGCATCCGACGACGCTGATGAAGCTGACCACCCGGTGCGGGGACGGGGCGGTGGCCGGGCTGAATGAGGCACTGCTGGCCAAGGCGGCGAGGGCGAAGCTGCTGCGGGCTTCGCGGTGCGCGCGGACACCACCGTGGTGCCCGCGAAAGTGGCCTATGCCCGTACCACCGCGGCCTGGCCCGCGGACGTCATCGCTTCCCCGGGTCCTGTCCGGTTCCGGGGAAGCGGTGTGGCCGCCGCCGGGTTCCCAGCCCACTTCACGGTGACCTTGATGGCGCCCTCCCCCTGCGCTTTCGCAAAGAACCAGTTCATGCCGCCGGATACCTTCAACCCGAACTCCAGGCTCACCTCATCCGGGACCAGCCGGGCACGCAACGACCCGGCGACTTCCTCCTGAGGCCTCCGAGGCCTCCGCGGCCTCCTGCAGCCGCACGGTCAACTTGCCGCCCTGGCAGGGCAGCGCGCGATTCGGGTTCACGTGGATGCCGTTCACTTGGCCCTTGTCGCGATCCCGTTGAGGAAAATGTCGATGCCGGCGAGAAATTGGTGCCGGTCGTCGTGATCGCGAAGCTCTGACGCTGCTTCGCGGACGACTTGGCCGGCGTCCTGTTCCGTCCACGCGGCTGCCAGTGCGTCGAGGTAGCGCTGACGCTCGGCCTGGTTGCGCGTTCGACGCGCACCGGCAGCGAACTGGGCAGCGGACCCGAAGATGTAGTTCGCCAAGGCTGCTCCGGCGTCCGATGCAGCTGATCCAACGACGTCAAGACCCTGCAGCTGCACGCCGATGCTCTTCCAGATCCGCCAAACTGCCGGCTGGAGGGGTTCACGAGCGAGCTGGGAGCCGACCCATGGGTGGGCGTCGATCGCGTCGAAGATCCCGAGCGAGAGGCCGCGGATAGCCGAATTTGGGTCGCCATCGCCGGCCGCTTGCTCCGTTGCTGCACGGATGACGTCGTCCGCTGCCGCTGCCAGGAGGTCGTCCATACCCGAGACGTAGTAATAGATCGCGCCGCGACCCGTTGAGAGATGGCTGGTCAAGGCCCGGACGGTAAGCGCCTGCTCGCCGTTCCTGTCGAGGATCTCGATTGCGGCCTCGACGATCCGTTCCCGCGACAGCGCGTCAGCCCGCCTCGGCCTACGCGGAGTCGGGGTCGCCATAGCGTCATTTTGACATAAATGGACCGGCGGTCCAAACTGGTTTTGACATTGGACCAACGGTCCATGAATCGGTAGGTATCCCATGACGATTTCTGTCACCATCGTCGGCGCCGGCCTGGGCGGGCTGACCCTGGCCCGCGTGCTGCATCTGCACGACGTCCCCGTCACCGTCTACGAGGCGGAGGCATCGGCGGGGGTCCGGACGCAAGGTGGCCAGCTCGACCTGCACGAGCACAACGGGCAACTGGCCATCCACATCGCCGGCCTGGACGAGGAATACCGGTCAATCCTTCACGGGGGTGGCGCCGCGCAGCGGGTTGCCGACCGGCACGCGGTCATTCTCGGCGACGTCCCCGACGACGGATCGATGGCGAAGCCCGAAGCGCTGCGCGGCGACATCCGCCGGATCCTGCTCGACTCGCTGCCCATGGGAACGGTGCAGTGGGGAAAGAAGCTCATCGCCGCGACCGTGGCTGGCAACGGGAGGCGCGAACTCGCGTTCGCCGACGGTTCGACCGTCACGACCGAACTGCTGGTCGGCGCGGACGGCACCTGGTCAAAGGTCCGGCCGCTGGTCTCGGACCAAAAGCCGGCCTACGCGGGGATGAGCTACATCGACACGTACCTGCATGACGTCGACAACCGGCACCCCGCATCCGCCGCGGTCGTCGGAGACGGCGCGCTGTACGCCCTGGAGCCCGGAAAAGGCTTCCTCGCCCACCGCGAGCCCGGTAACGTCATCCACTCCTACGTCGTCGTGCCCCGGCCCGCCGACTGGTTCGACAGCATCAACTTCACCGACGCAGACGCCACCCGAGCCGCCATCACCGCCGAGTTCGACGGCTGGGCACCAGAACTCACCGCGCTCATAGCCCACAGCGACACCGCGCCGGTCCTGCGCAGCATCTACCAGCTCCCCGACCAGCACCAGTGGTCCCGGGTTCCCGGCGCGACACTCATCGGCGACGCCGGACACGTCACCGTTCCCGGCGGCGAAGGCGCCAACCTCGCCATGCTCGACGGCGCTGAACTCGCCCAGGCGATCGCCGCGAACCCTGACGACATCGAAGCGGCTCTCACCGCATACGAGACGGTGATGTTCCCGCGAAGTGAAGCCGAAGCGATCGCAGCACGCGAGACGGTCGATCTCATCTTCGGCGCCGGCGCGCCACACGCGCTTGCGGAACTGTTCAACGGCGGCGACCGCGAATCGGATGAAACTAACAAGAAGAGCACATCACCCGATAGCCGGACAACAGCCGAGCACACGTGCCCGCAAGCGGAACGTTGACCGCCACGAGCAGCGCTGACAGCCCTCGCGGCCCTCGTGGATCAACAGGGTCCCCGTTAACCGGCCCTCAGCCCGGCGACACGCCCGGGTTTCCTGACATCCCGTCACCTGGAGCCGGTGGCGTCACACTGAGATCAGGTGTCCCAAGGGAGGGTCGATGGGGCAGCGTGTGGTGCTGGTCAGCGATGGTTACCGGGTCGATGGGTGCGGCGCTGACGGTGAGCTGGTCAACCGGTTCCTGGCGCATCTGGGGGCGCGGGCGTTCTCGTCGGCCACGGTCCGCGCTTACGCCTATGACCTGCTGAACTTCCTGCGGTTCCTGGCCGGGCGGGATGCCCGGCTGGCCGACGTGGTGGCGATGGACTTGTTCGACTACCTGGACTGGCAGCAGCGTCCGGCCAGGACTGCGGGCCAGCCAGTGGTCCGGCTCGACGGCGCAGGCGATCCAGCAGGCGCGCTCTCGCCGCCGCTGACGGCCAGCATGCGAGAACCACAGGTCAGGGTGGGTCTGCAAGGATCCGGCTGCATCAGATGCCACGATGTTGCATCCAGTTCCGTTGCGTTCGATGCCAGCATGTTGCATCCAGCTCAACGTCAAAGCAGCAGCGACGAGGGCAGATGCGCCATCTCGCCGTCGGGCACGCTGAGGTATTCAGCGTGGTTGGTAATCCGCTCCCTACCAGTTCCTCGGCGGGCATCGACCTGCTGGCGCTGCGGGAGCTGATGGGTCACGCTAACCCGGAGACGACAGCCGCCTACGTGCACCTGTCACCGCAGACGCTGGCGGCTGAGTACGCCCGGGCCAGGGCGGCGGCCCGGTGAGCGCCCCGGCCGCCGTCACGCTGCGCCGCCAGGGAGCGCCGGACCTGCTGGTTGCCTACGCTGACGCGGTCGCGGCGCTGCCGATCGGCCCGGACGGCCGGCGGATCCGGCGTAACGCCGCCGCACGGCTGCTGGACTTGCACCCGCAGCTGACGGCGTGGATGAGACGGCCGACCCTGGCGCGGCTCGCCGACCTCAAGCGCACCGGCGCGTGGCCGTTCCTGAGCTGGTGTTTCGCGGAAGGCCACCTCACGCCGGACCTGGATCTGCTGCTCGCCAAGACTCCCGGTGACCTTTACCTGCAGTGGGCGGCCCGGCATCCCGGCGATGTCCAGCAGATCACCGAAGTGGCCGAGCAGTTCGGGTGGAGCGCGAACTGGACCCGGGATGTCTGCCGCGGCGGGCTCGCCTTGATCTGCCTGACCGCGGGCAAAACCCTCAGCCAGCTCGGCGATGACGACTTCGCTGCGTTCGCCCAGGCGCTGGCCGAGGCGCCGGCCGCGGGCCACCACACCTGGGTGCACAACTCCTCCCGCGCGTTCAGCCTGCACCAGGCCTGCTATGAGCTGCGGATCTGCCAGCACCCGCCGCGGCAGGCCAGGCCCGGCCAGGCGACCATCGCCCAGCGGGTGCAGGCGATCAGCCAGCCCGGCATCCGCGCGGCCGCGCTGCGCTACCTGACCACGGTGGCGGCCACGCTGCGGCCTAACACGGCCGGCCTGCGCGCCGACAGCCTGATCGTGTTCTCCGAGTATCTTTCTGCCGCTCATCCGGACGTCCGCAGCCTGACCCAGCTCACCCGGGAGCACATCGAAGGATTCCTGGCCCACAACCACAAGCGGCCCTGGCGCGGCCGGGTCGCCCGCGACCAGCCCGTCTCCGCGGTGGTCAGCAAGCGGACCGTCATNNGCCGCTGCCCCGCGCCCTGCCACCGGACGCCGACCGGGACCTGATGGCGGCCATCAGCGAGCTGGCCGACCCGTTCGCCCGCACCGGGCTGACCGTGCTGCGCGGCACCGGCATCCGGCTGGGCGAGCTGCTCGACCTCGAGCTGGACTGCATCTGGGACTCCGCCAGCCACGGCAGCTGGCTGAAGGTCCCCCTCGGCAAGCTGGCCACCGAGCGGACCGTGCCGCTGGATGAGCCCACCCTGACCGCCCTGGACGAATGGATGACCCGGCGCGGCCCGCAGCGGGCCCTGCCGCATCCCCGGCTGAACCGGCCCGCGGACTTCCTGTTCACCGAGCGCGGCCGCCGCCTGACCGCCTTCCGGCTGCGCCGCGGACTCGACGACGCCGCGGCGGCCG
>PMST01000522.1:1986-2534 GCA_003168295.1 Actinomycetota bacterium | reverse complement strand
GGGCATGAACCACCCTTCGTTCGGAAGATCAGATCTTCAACCTGCCCTGTCAGTATATCGAATCTATGGTCGATATACTGACATTGTCGTGTTGTTTCTTCGGGAAAGTCTTCGGGAGTTTTTTGGCTGGTGCCCATCCGTCGATCCTGGTCCGCTGGCCGCGCTGAACCGGGCCTGCTCGGGCCGGCCCGCCGCGGGCCGCTGCGGTTCCCTGGAAGAGGTGGCCCCGTTCGTTCGGGAAGTTCTCGCTAATTCCGAACGGACGGTGATGACAGTGCCCGGCCAGCGCTGTGCGCTCGCGCGTCACATGGCCGCGTGATTTGGATCCGCCTCAATTCACCAGAGTTGGTGATGCCGGCTCACCAAGCCGGGCGTGAGGCTGAGTGGAGCCCGGCACCAAGGCATTGGGCCAGCCCATCCGCACGAAAGACGCCATGCAGACATGACCGCACCCCGGCCCTCGGTGCTACCGGCGCACCCGGCGATGTTCGCCGCCCTGGCGGTGCCGAACTTTCGCCGCTACGTGTCCGGGCAGGCGCTGAGCCTGA
>PMST01000522.1:0-1962 GCA_003168295.1 Actinomycetota bacterium | reverse complement strand
TGGCGCTGGTCGGCACGTTCACCTTCGAGTTCGAGGTCAGCCTGCCGGCCGAGACCACGTTCCACGGCACCGGCACCACCTACAGCGCTCTGATCGGCGCCCTGGGCGCCGGGGCGGTCGTGGGCGGCCTGTACGCGGCCCGATCGCCCCGCACCGGAGTGGCCCGGCTGGTCAAGGCCGCGGTCGGCTACGCGATCGCCGTCGGCCTCGTCGCGGTCGCGCTCACGCTGGCGACCGCCATCGCCGCGTGCGTGCTGGCCGGCGTGGCCAGCGTCATCTTCCTGACCACGGGCAACGCCACCATCCAGCTCGCCTCCGATCCTGAGTACCGCGGCCGGGTCACCGCCTTGTGGTCGATGGCCCTGGTCGGCAGCACCCCCATCGGCTCACCGGTCATCGGCGCGCTGTCCGAGGCGGCCAGCCCGCGGTACGCCCTCGGCCTCGGCGCTGCCGCCTGCCTCGCCGCCGCCATCATCGGCGGCTGGCCCGGCGGAGGCCTCCGCCATAATGCCATCGCGCTGGTCCTGCAGGCGAACGCCATCCGCTCACTCAACGTGCCAAGCATTTCCACCACGGCCTTTACCGCCACCGACATCGACCTGTTCAGCGGCCTCGTTACCTGGTCGCTCACCGCACACTCGGCGCGGCGCCTGACCGCCTCCGTGGCCGCCATGGCCGCCGGTGCCTGCCCCGGCGACTTGATGCTCAGCCACGCGCACCCCTATGCCCCGGTGGTGCCGGCGGTCGTCACGGCCGTCGTCATCGTGATCGCCTGGGCAG
This sequence comes from Actinomycetota bacterium, assembly GCA_003168295.1. The sequence continues at coordinate 1,182 of PMST01000522.1, read as the reverse complement.
TCCTCAAGCCGCGGGTGACCTCAGGCCCGGCCGGTGCGCAGGGCCGGCCGGTACAGCAGGCCGTGAAATAGGCCGCCGGTGCCCTCAGGGCGCCAGCCGCTCGGCGAGCAGGTCGCGCACCGTACGCGGCTGACGGCCGAGCAGGTCGCCGAGGAGCGGGTCAACGCCCGCGAAGCGCCCCGCGCGGGCGGCCTGGTAGAACCCGAGCAGGAACCGGGCCATGGGTTCCGGGGTGCCGTGCGCGGCCTGCTCGGCCACCCACTTCTCGTCGTCTACCACGACGCGCCGGATGTCGCGGCCGGTGAGTTCGGAGGCGATCCCCGCGATTTCGCCGAACGTCACGGCGTCGCTCGCGGTGAGCGTGACCGGGCCGTCGAAGGGCGGCTGGCCGGCCAGGATCACCGCGGCCGCCTCCGCCTCGTCGGCGCGCTCGGTCCAGGACACGGGTCCGTCGGCTGGCGTCGCGATGACGCCGGTCTCGCGCCAGGGCCCGAGCAGCCAGTCGAGGCTGTGCGCGTAGAAGCCGTTGCGCAGGGAGGTCCAGGCGACGCCGGAGTCCGCTAGGAGCGCCTCGGTCGCGGCGTGATGGCGTGCGGGGAAGAACGGGCTGTCGAGTCCGGTGTGCTGGTGGCTGGTGTAGAGGATCCGGCGGGCGCCGGCCGCGACGGCGGTCTCGATGCCGACGCGGTGCAGGCTCACCCCGTCCGCGCTGGGGTCATTCGAGGAGACGAGAAGCACCTGCTCGGCGCCCTCGAACGAGTCGAGCAGCGCCGCCGGGTCCGCATAGGAGCCGCGCCGGACCCGCACGCCGCGATCGGCGAGGTGCTGCGCCTTCGTGACGTCGCGCACGCTCACCCCGATCTGATCCGCGGGGATGCGCTTGAGCAGGTGCTCGACGGTGGCGCCGTTGAGGGCGCCGGTGGCGCCGGTGATGACGATCATGTGCTGCCGTCCCTTGCGTTACCAGTGATATGTCAAAGACGATATCAGGGGAAACGAAGTGATCGCAAACTTCTGTTATCATCGATAACGTGAATGGGCCGAACCCCGTGTCGCCGCGCGACCGGACCCGCGCGCACCTCGTGGAAGTGGCCGCGGACCTGCTCGCCACCGCGGGTCCGGACGCGGTGACCACCCGCTCGGTCGCGCTCGCCGCCGGCGTGCAGGCGCCCACGATCTACC
>PMST01000591.1:268-8643 GCA_003168295.1 Actinomycetota bacterium | reverse complement strand
TCAGCCGCTTGCCCAGCGCGAGTGCCGAACGGGCCCGGGCCGCGGTGAGGGCCCGGTAGATCCCCCGGCCTTGCCACTCCGGCCGCGTGGCCCCGCCCCAGATTCCGGCGAACTCAGTCCCGGCGACCGGCTCGAGCCGGCCGGCGCTGACGATCTGCCCGCCGGCTTCCGCCACCCACAGCTGCATGCCGTCCCCGGTGGCCAGCCGCCGCAGCACCGCATTGGCCGTGTCCTCGGTGTCCGAGTCGCCGAAAACCTCCGCCTGCATCGCGCACATCGCCCGGACCTCCGGTTCCGACGTGACCTCCCGTAGCCCAACCTCGACCGGCAGCGCGACGTCGACGGCCAGCCGCCGAGCCTCGCCGATCATGATCGACTCGGGTTCGTCCGGCGCGAAGCCATTGGACACCAGCGCGTCGTGCAGCCCCGGCGCGTGGTCATGCCCTCGTGTCTTCCACTCCACCCGCGTGATCGCCGCATCCGGACGATAGTACGCCAGGGCCTCCCCGACCCACCCGGCGATCGTCACCGGGTCGGCCCCGCCCAGGTCCTGATAGGTCACGAACCCCCGCCCGCCCGCGAAGGTCACCAACCGCAGCGGACCAAGCCGCTCCACCGCTATCGCGCTGGGCGTCTCGGCGTCCGTCCGCAGCTGCCGGTCGTAAGCCTTGAGGTACTCCTGCGAAGTAGTCATCGCCGGCATCCTCGCAAACCCGGCGCCGCGAGGCCACCCAATATCGAATGAGCTAGCTCGCGTTACTGGTGGGCGTGGAGGCTGCTGCTGAGGCCACTCCACTTGCCTGGCCGGGTGAGGGCCTCGACAGAGCCGGTGACGCTGTTGCGGCGGAACAGCAGCCCAGGCTGACCGCTCAGGTCGCGTGCCTTGGCCTGCCGGCCGCCGGGGAGCGCGATGATCGTGCCGGCGGTGAGGTAGAGGCCGGCTTCGACCACGCAGTCATTGCCCAGCGAAATCCCCAGTCCGGAGTTCGCGCCAAGCAGGCACCGCTCGCCTACCGTGATGACCTGCATGCCGCCGCCGGACAGGGTGCCCATGATGGAGGCGCCGCCGCCGACATCCGTTCCGGCGCCGACGACCACGCCCTGGCTGATGCGGCCTTCTACCATCGAGGGCCCGAGCGTGCCGGCGTTGAAGTTGACAAAGCCCTCGTGCATGACGGTGGTCCCCTCCGCCAGGTGAGCGCCCAGGCGGACCCGGGCGGCGTCGGCTACCCGGACCCCGCTGGGTACTACGTAGTCCAGCATCGGCGGGAACTTATCAACCGAGTGGACCTGGAGATGAATGCCGCGGGCTAGCGTCCGCTGCCGGATGGCGTCGATCTCGCCGACGGCGACGGGTCCCAGGGACGTCCAGCAGACGTTGGGCAGGACGGCGAAGATCCCGTCCAGGTTCATGGAGTTCGGGTGCGCCAGCCGGTGGGAGAGCAGGTGCAGCCGTAGGTACGCGTCAGCGGTATCGGCCGGCGGCAGGTCTAGGTCAGCGGTCACGCACAACTGGCGGCGCAGCTGCACCCCGCGAACCGGGTCTTCCCGCTCTTCCGGGAGATCATGTTCCGCGCCGTCGGCGGCGCCGGGCATTCCCAGTTGCGGCGCCGGAAACCAGAAGCTGAGCGGAGCCGCGTCCCGCGCGATCGTGGCGACCGCGTATCCCCATGCCGAGTTACCCACGCAGCGAAGCTACCGCAGGCGAATCACAGATCGGGTAGCGGGACTGGGTAACGGCCGCGATCGCCTGGCCGGCCGGGCAGGCTCCCGGTTGGTCGCTATCCGTAAAGTTGCCCCCATGAGACGTGACCTGCCCCCGGTCGGCAAACGCGCCTTGATCGCCGCTTACGAGCGAGGCCATCCGTGATCTGGGACAGGCGGTGATCAAGCGGCTGCTCGTCGCCAACCGGGGCGAGATCGCCGTCCGCATCATGGCCACGGCCGCGGTGCTCGGCATCGAGACGGTCGCGGTCTATCCCGCCGACGACGCCGCCTGCGCGCACGTCGGCCGGGCGGACACGGCGGTCGAGTTGCCCGGGGCGGGCCCCGCGGCTTACCTGGACGCGGACGCCATCATCGCCGTGGCCACCGGATCAGGCTGCGACACGCTGCATCCCGGGTACGGTTTCCTGTCTGAGCAGCCGGAGCTGGCTATCCGCTGCGCGCGGGCCGGGGTGCGTTTCGTCGGTCCCGGGCCCGACGCGCTCGCGCTGTTCGGCGACAAGACTGCGGCTCGGACCCTGGCGGGCGAGCTCGGCGTGCCCGTCCTGGCCGGCACCGACGCCGTCACTACGATGGACAGCGCCTCGCTGGAGCGGGCCAGCGCCTTGCTACGCCAGCACGGCGCGGTCATGGTCAAGGCGGTCGCCGGCGGTGGCGGGCGCGGCCTGCGGCCGGTGACCCAGGAGGCCGATCTCGCCCCGGCGATGCGGCGGTGCTCCTCCGAGGCGGCGGCGGCCTTCGGTGACGGCGCGGTGTACGTCGAGCAATTGCTGACCGGGGCCCGGCACATCGAGGTCCAGGTCATCGGCGACGGCACCGGCGCCGTGGCGGTGCTGGGCGACCGCGACTGCAGCCTGCAGCGGCGCCGTCAGAAGCTGATCGAGATCGCCCCGGCCGCGATCGGCGACGCGATCCGCGCCCGGCTGTCCCAGGCCGCGGTGGCGCTGGCCGGCTCGGTCCGCTACGCCGGCCTGGCCACCGTGGAGTTTCTCGTCCGGGCCGACACGATCGCCTTTCTCGAGGTGAACCCCCGGCTGCAAGTCGAGCACACGGTCACGGAGCAGGTCACCGGCCTAGACCTCGTCGAGCTCGCGCTCCGGGTGGCCGACGGCGCGACCCTGGACGCACTGGCCCTGGATACGCTGCCCCGGGCCGGAGCGGCGATCCAGGCCCGGGTCAACGCCGAGACCCTGCGAACCGACGGCACCCTCCAGCCCGGCGGCGGCACGCTTACCCGGTTCCAGCCCCCCGCCGGGCGCGGCGTGCGCGTCGACACGGCGGGCTACCCGGGTTACACCGTCAATCCGCGCTACGACTCGCTGCTGGCCAAGGTGATCACCGAAGGCGCCACCCTAGAGGAGGCGGCCCGTCGCGCGGTGCGCGCGCTGGCCGAGTTCGACATCGCGGGAGTGCCCGTCAACGTGGCCCTGCTGCAGGCCCTGCTGCAGGCGCCCGGGTTCGGCACGCTCGACACCGGCTGGGTCGATGCGCAAGCCGCCGACCTCGCCACTGCGCCCGCGATCTCCCTGATCCCCGCCGCCGATCCGAACGACACTTCACCCGCCAATCACGACACCGCACCCGCCGATCCCCGCGGCGCCGTACTTGCCGCTGATCCGCCGCCTGCCGCCGCGGAGGTGCCACCGGGCCACGCCGCGGTGGCCGCCCCGCTGGCGGGCACGGTCGTGTCGGTCGCGGTCGCGCCCGGCGACCAGGTGGCGGCGGGCGACGAACTGCTCGTCGTCGAGGCCATGAAGATGGAGCACGAACTGCGGGCCCAAGCCGCCGGCCTGGTACGCGAGGTGCTGGTGGCCCCAGGCACTACGGTAGCGGCCGGAGCCGTGCTGGTCGTGCTGGCCGAATCCGGCACCGATGCCGCCGAGCGGGCGCAGGCATGCGCCGTCCCCCTGGAACACATCCGGCCCGATCTGGCCGAGACGCGGGAGCGGCACCGGATCGGGCTCGACGAGGGCCGATCCGAAGTAACCGGACGCCGCCACGCCGCCGGGCGCCGCACGGCCCGCGAGAACATCGCCGATCTCGTCGACCCGGGCAGCTTCGTCGAATACGGCGCGCTGACCATCGCCGCGCAGCGCCGCCGCCGCTCGCTCGACGACCTGATCGCGCGGACGCCGGCCGACGGCCTGGTCACGGGCACCGCGACGATCGAGGGCCGGCCGGTCGCGGTGATGTCCTACGACTACAGCGTGCTGGCCGGCACCCAGGGCATCATGAACCACCGCAAGACCGACCGGCTCCTCGAGCTGGCCGGCCGGGAGCGGCTGCCCGTGGTCATGTTCGCCGAGGGCGGCGGCGGACGGCCCGGCGACACCGACACCGCCGCCGTCGCGCAGCTCGACGTGCCGACCTTCCGCCTGGCCGCCCAGCTTTCCGGTCAGGTCCCGCTGGTCGCGGTCGTGTCCGGCTACTGTTTCGCCGGAAACGCCGCCCTGGCCGGCGCCTGCGACGTGATCATCGCGACGCCGGAGGCCAGCCTGGGCATGGGCGGCCCGGCCATGATCGAGGGCGGCGGCCTGGGCGTGGTCGCCCCGGACGAGGTCGGCCCGATGTCGGTCCAGGTGCCGAACGGCGTGGTGGACCTGCTCGTCGCCGACGAGGCCACCGCGGTGAGCGCGGCCCGGCAGTACCTGTCGTACTTCGGCGGATCCGGCACACCACCTGACGCTCTGTACGCCGACCAGCGGCGGCTGCGCCACCTGCTCCCGGAGAACCGGGCCCGCAGCTATGACGTGCGGCCGGTCATCGAGACCCTCTGCGACGCCGGCAGCGTGCTGGAACTGCGCGCCGGATTCGGCGCCGGCGTGCTGACCGCCCTGGCCCGCATCGGCGGCCACCCGGTCGGGCTGCTGGCCAATAACCCGCTGCACCTGGGCGGGGCGATCGACGGCGACGCCGCCGACAAGGCCACCGCGTTCCTGCGCCTGTGCCAGGCTCACCGGCTGCCGGTCGTCTCGCTCGTCGACACCCCCGGCTTCATGGTGGGGCCCGCCGCGGAACGGACCGCGGTGGTCCGGCGGTTCGGCGCGATGTTCGTCGCCGGGGCCCGGCTCACCGTGCCGGTCTGCGCGGTCGTGCTCCGCAAGGCCTACGGCCTCGGCGCGATGGCAATGACCGCCGGCGACCTGCACCGCCCGGCCATCACGGTCGCCTGGCCCACCGGCGAGTTCGGCGGCATGGGCCTGGAGGGGGCGGTGCGGCTCGGCTACCGCAAGGAACTCGACGCGATCGCCGATCCCGGCGCCCGCCGGGCCCGCTACGACGAATTGGTGGCCGAGCAGTACACCCGGGGCAAGGCGCTCAGCACCGCGGCGGCGTTCGAGGTCGACGACGTGATCGACCCGGCCGACACCCGCGCCGTCCTCACCCGCGTCCTGGCCCGCCCTCTGGCGGAATTTTCACGGTAGCGAAGCGTCGACGTAGGGCCAGAAGCACGCCGCGCTGCGGCATGGCCTGGGATCAATCCTGACAAACTGTGCAAATGGTGCGGTGGTGTCCGCCGGCCGCTGCACGCCGGAAACTCACGTTATTTTCTTACGCTCCCCAGAGGGGAGGTAACGATCCACCAGCGTCCGCCACCAACCTCAGGCGCACCGGCAGTAACTTCAGTACCGGTAACCGGCTCAGCCGATGAAGCGCTCTCCGATCGGGCCGAGGATGAGCATGGGGAAGTAGATGAGGCCGCCGACGATCACGATCACGCCGAGCAGGAACGCGACGAACGTCGGCCCGGCGGTGTCGAGGGTGGCCCGGGTGCGGGCGTGGACACGCGCCCCGGCGAGTGAGCCGGCGATGGCCAGGCCCAGCACGATCGGCGCGAAACGCCCGATGAGCATGCTCAGGCCGAGGGTCGTGTCGTACCACGGCGTGTTGGCCGCCAGGCCGGCGAAGGCGGACCCGTTGTTGTTCGCCACCGAGGCGAAGGCGTAGGTGACCTCGGTCAGGCCGTGCAGGCCGGGGTTGAGGATCGAGGATGTCCCGGCCGAGATCACCAGGGACGTGCTGGCCAGGACGAGGACCGTGACCGGGATGGCCAGCACGTACGCCAGCACCAGCTTCATCTGGGTGGCGCGGATCTTCTTGCCGAGAAACTCCGGGGTGCGGCCGACCATCAGCCCGGCGACGAAGACGGCGAGCAACGCGAGCACCAGGATCGAATAGAGCCCGCCGCCGTCCCCGCCCGGGCTGATCTCGCCGAGCAGGAGGGCGACGAACGCCCCCGTCCCCCCGACCGCGGTGTAGCTGTCGAGCGCCGAATCGGTGGCGCCCGCCGTCGTGCCCATCGTCCCGACGGTCATCAGCGCGGAGCCCTCGGGACCGAACCTGGTCTCCTTGCCCTCCATGTTCCCGCCGGGGTTCGTGCTGCTCGCCACCTGGGAGACCGAGGTCGGCATGAGCTGGTTGCCGTGCCGTTCGGCCTGCATGGAAATGACGGTGTGGCCGGCGAAGATGATGGCCATGACCGCGAGGATGGCGTAGGCCTGCCGCGGCCGGCCGATAAGCCGGCCGAACATGAAGATGATGGCCACCGGCAGCACGATGACGAACAGCAGGTCAAACAGGTTCGTGAACCCGGTCGGGTTCTCGAACGGGTGCGCGCCGCCGGCGCCGTAGTAGCTGCCGCCGTTGGTGCCGAGCAGCTTGATGGCCTCCATCGAGGCGACCAGGCCCCCGGGGATCTGCTGCGTCCCGCCCGCGAGCGTCGTCGCGGTGCGGAACCCGCTGAGGTTCTGCACCGCGCCCTGGCTCACCATGACCAGCGCGCCGAGGACCGACAGCGGGACGAAGACGCGCACCAGGGACCGGGTGAAGTCCCGCCAGAAGTTGCCGATCGTGCGCGCCTTCCCGGCGATGCCGCGGACGACGGCCAGGGCCACCGCGAGCCCGACGCCGGCCGCGGTGAACTGCGCGACCACCAGCCCGACGGTGTCCGCGAGGTAGCTGGCCTGCGTTTCCCCCTCGTACGCCTGCCAGTTGGTGCCGGTGACGAAGCTGATCGCGGTGTTGAACGAAAGCAGCGGCGGCATCCCCGGCGCGTGGGTCGGGTTGCCCGGCAGCACTCCCTGCAGCCGCAGGATGGCGTAAAGCAGCAGGGTGGATACGAGCCCGAACGTCAGCACCGCCAGCGCGTAGGCCCGCCAGGTCCAGCTCCGCTCCGGGTCGACGCCGAGGGCCCGGTACACCAGGCGTTCGATGGGGAGGAACACCCGGTCCCCCGGGGCGGAAACACCGGAACCACCGGAAACAGAAGTCCTGAAGACCGCGGCCAGGTACCGCCCGAGCAGGGGCGCGGCCACCGCGGTGACCGCGAGGATGAACAGCAGCTGTTCCCAGCCTGAGACGCTCATGCCTGACCATCCAGGGCGAGGTTGATTTGGAGCACGTTGACCGTGGGTTCGCTGAGGAAGCCCCACTCGCGGCCCTGGGTGTCACGGTGCACGACGGCGATCACCTGCTGGACTGGCAGGTGCCGGGCCCGGGCCACCCGCGCCGCCTGGTCCAGCGCGTTCTGCACGGAGATATCGGGGTCGAGCCCGGAGCCCGAGGCCGTCACCGCGTCGACCGGCACCGACGCGTTCGCCGCCAGGCCGTTGAACGCCCGGTAGGCGAGGGCGCGTTCCGGGATGGTGTCCGGGTCGCAGACGTAGCCGCCCGCCGCGGTTTTCGCGTACTTCTGGCCCGGCGCCGGGCTGGTCACCGGGTTTCCCTGCGGGTCGGTGGGGACGCAGGCCGGATCGGCCGGGGTGGCGAAGGAATTGACCGCCGACGGCTTGCCGTTGAGTCCCACCGTGTTCACCCCGGCCACGAACCCGACCAGCAGCGGGTTCGACGGCCCGAGGTTGGACGCGCCGGACGACGCGCCGTCGTACCCGGTCCCCGCGTCCGACGGGCGCGGCTGGAAGTACTGCGGCAGCGGGTTCCCCTTGCTGTCGGTGAACTCCTGCCCGAGCAGCGCCGAGCCGGCCAGCTTGCCGTCGTGGTAGACCAGCGAGCCGTTCGCCTGCCGGTGGAAGAAGAGCTGGGACAGGCCGGTGACGACCAGCGGGTAGCCGAACCCGAGCACGAGCGTCACGACGAGGAGCATCACGACGCTCGCGGCGAGGTGGCGGCCGAAGAGGGCGGAGCGCATGTCAGTGCAATCCGATCGCGATCAGGATGAGGTCGACGAGCTTGATGAAGACGAACGGGGCGATGAGCCCGCCGAAGCCGTAGATGAGGGCGTTGCGCCTTAGGATGGCGGCGCCGTCGAGCGGCCGGAACTTGACGCCCCGCAGCGCGAGCGGGATCAGCGCCGGGATGATCAGGGCGTTGTAGATTACCGCGGCGAGGATGGCGGTATGCGGGCTGCTCAGGTGCATGACGTTCAGCACCCGCAGCTTCGGGTACACCACGTCGAACATGGCCGGCACGATCGCGAAGTACTTGGCGACGTCGTTCGCGATCGAGAAGGTGGTCAGCGAGCCGCGGGTGATCAGCAACTGCTTGGCGACCTCGACGACCTCGATCAGCTTGGTCGGGTTCGAGTCCAGGTCCACCATGTTGCCGGCTTCCTTGGCGGCCTGCGTCCCGGTGTTCATGGCCAGGCCGACGTCGGCCTGCGCCAGCGCCGGCGCGTCGTTGGTGCCGTCGCC
>PMST01000591.1:0-206 GCA_003168295.1 Actinomycetota bacterium | reverse complement strand
TGTCCTTGAGGTGGATGACGCCCAGGATGCGCGGCCCGTCGGCCACCACCAGCGGTGTCCCGCCGCTCGCGGCGATGCGCTCCACCATCGGATCGAGGTCCGCGGGTATCTGGCCGCCGGCCTCCGCGACCCAGCGCCGGACCGATTCGGCAGCGCCCTTGCGCACGGCCCGGCCGGCCAGGTCGATCCCGCTCATCCGCGTCTGG
>PMST01000235.1 GCA_003168295.1 Actinomycetota bacterium | reverse complement strand
CCGCTCATCCGCGTCTGGGCGGAGAAGGGCACGAGGTCGGCCCCGTTCAGATCCGGGGAAGGGAGCTGGTACCTGTCCTCCGCCAGTTCGACGACGGAACGACCCTCAGGCGTCTCGTCGGCCATGCTCGACAGCAGCGCTGCCTGGGCCAGTTCCGTTTCCGTGACGCCCGCGACCGAGAGGAAACCGGCGGCCATCCGGTTCCCGTAGGTGATCGTGCCGGTCTTGTCNNGATGCCGATGGCCGACAGCAGGCCGCCGATCGTGGTGGGCGCGAGACAGACGAACAGCGCGACCAGGACGGCGGTGGACTGGATGGCCTGGTCGTAGATCGCCATCGGCTGCAGCGTGACCACCGCGACCAGCAGGATCAGCGTCAACCCGGCGATCAGGATGTCGAGCGCGACCTCGTTCGGCGTCTTTTGCCGGCTCGCACCCTCGACCAGGGCGATCATCCGGTCTAGGAACGTCTCGCCGGGGTCGGACGTGATCCGGACGACGATCCGGTCGGAGAGAACGACGGTGCCGCCGGTCACCGCGCTGCGGTCACCGCCGGACTCGCGGATCACCGGGGCCGACTCGCCCGTGATCGCCGACTCGTCGACGACGGCCATGCCCTCCACCACGTCGCCGTCACCGGGAATGACCTGCCCGGCCGTCACCACGCAGAGGTTCCCGGACCGCAGCTGGGTCGACGGGATCTCCTGCGTGCTGCCGTCCGGCTTGAGCAGCCAGGCGCTGGTTTCCTGGCGGCTGCGGCGCAACGTATCGGCCTGCGCCTTGCCCCGGCCCTCGGCCACCGCCTCGGCGAAGTTGGCGAACAGGACGGTCGCCCACAGCCACAGCGTGACCAGCCCCACGAACACGTCCGGCCGGGCGAAGAACTCGATCGAGGTGACCACGCTGCCGATCTCGACCACGAACATGACCGGGATGTGCACCATCGTGCGGGGGTCGAGCTTGACGAACGCCTGACCGGCGGCGCGGCGCATGATCGACGGCTCGAACAACGAGGCCGTCGGCCGGATGCGTACCTTCGGCGGCCGGACGGGAGCAGGGAGAACTTGCTCGCTCACGTCAGCCTGCCGGGTTCGACGTCGGACGGAGACACCTGATCGTGCGGGTCGGAGTCGGGATCGGCGTCGGCGTCGGTGCCTGAGGCGGCGATCATGCGGTCTAGGACCCGGACGAGCAGGACCGCCGCCACGAAGAAGGCCACGATCGTGGCGATGAGGATGATGTCGGTCATATCGGCCTGCTAGAACCGGTCCGGCTTGAACATCGCGATGCCCAGGTAGATGAACACCGCGACAGAAACGGCCAGGAGTAGACCTTCAGCGACAGTCATGAACCCACCAGATTTCTTGATCGGTTGCCGCCCGGCGGATTCGAACGCTACGCCCGCTTTCGCCGTACACCCGGGATGCTCACGGGATCCATGCGGGTTTGGCCGGTTCTAAGCGGATCCCTGCTAGCGAAGAGCGTCATCGGCGATCAGAATGAAAGGTGTGAGCGAAGCGGCGCCGGCGGACACCGACGCCACCGGCGTGGTCGAGGCGGCCGGTCGCTTCCGGATTTACCTCGGCGCGGTCGCCGGGGTCGGCAAGACCTACGCGATGCTCAACGAGGGCCACCGGCGCCTGGGCCGGGGCGCCGACGTCGTCGTCGGCTTCGTGGAGTGTCACGGGCGCCGGCTGACCGAGGAGCTGATCGGCGGCCTGGAGGTCATCCCCCGCCGGGTGGTTGACTACCGGGGCAGCCGCCTGGAAGAAATGGACCTCGACGCGATCCTGGCCCGGCGCCCCAAGATCGCCCTGGTGGATGAGCTAGCCCACACCAACGTGCCGGGATCCGGCCGGAACGCCAAACGCTGGCAGGATGTCCTGGACATCCTCGCCGCCGGGATCGATGTCATCAGCACGGTCAACATCCAGCATCTGGAGAGCATCGCCGACGAGGTCGAGCACATGACCGGGGCGCCGGTCCGGGAACGCGTCCCGGACTGGGTGCTGCGCAAGGCGGACCAGATCGAGCTGGTCGACTCCTCTCCGGAGCAACTGCGCCGCCGCATGCTGCACGGCAACATCTACCCGAAGGAAAGGGCCTCGCTCGCCCTGATCAACTTCTTCCGCACCGATAACCTGATCGCCCTGCGGGAGCTGGCGCTGCGGTTCCTGGCCGACGAGGCGGACGATGACCTCCTCGAGCACCTGCGGCAGCATGAGTCGCCCGGAGTGTGGGAGACGTGCGAGCGCATCATGGTGGCCGTCACGACCGTGCCCGGCACCGATGGGCTGCTCCGCCGGGCCGCCCGGATGGCGAGCAGGCTCAAGGGAGAGCTCGACGTCGTGCACGTCACCGCCGGCGACGCGACCCGCCCGGATGACCACAAGTCCGTCGCCAAGCTCGAGCAGCTGACCGCGGACATCGGCGGCCGCTGGCACGAGCTGCAAGACGACGACCCCGCCCGGGCCATCGCCAGCTTCGCCCGGGGGAATCAGATCACCCAGATCGTGATCGGTTCCAGCCAGCGCAGCCGGTGGCAGCAGCTGACCGGCGGCGGCTCCCGGGTGAAACGGATTATCGATGAAGCGGGTGCGCTCGGTGTCGACGTGCACGTCATCGCCCTGAGGTCCGCCAGGAGCGACTCCGCTCCCGAGCCGACGCGATCTTAGCCCTCGCTGTCCCCCCGGACCGAGCCTGTTCGTCATGACCACGGCAAGATGGTCACGGGTAGGAGGGAGCATCCAGATGCAATACGCGTTGCTGATCTACAGCAGGCCCGGAGCCACCGAGGCGCTCAGCCCGGACGAGCGGGCCGCCGTGCATGACGAGTACATGGCGCTGAGGAAGGAGCCGGGGATGACCGGCGGCGCCTCGCTGCACCCGGTCGAGACCGCGACCACGGTTCGCGTCCAGGACGAGCAGTTGCTCGTCACCGACGGGCCGTTCGCCGACACCAAAGAGGTTTTCGCGGGCTTCTACCTGCTCGAGGCGGACGATCTGGACGCCGCGACCGAGATCGCGGCCCGGATCCCGGCGGCCAGGCTCGGCGGTGCGGTGGAGATCCGCCCGGTCGTGCCCGGCCCGTCCTGACCGGCGGGCCCGGCCCGCTCCCGCCGGTCGAGCAGGTCTTCCGCGACGAGTGGGGCCGGGTGCTGGCCTGCCTGATCGGCTATTTCGGTGACTTCGATCTCGCCGAGGAAGCCACCGCGGAAGCGTTCGCGATCGCCGCGCAGCGCTGGCCTTCCGACGGCCCGCCGGACAACCCGGGCGCCTGGCTGGTGACCACCGCCCGCCGCCGGGCCATCGACCGGCTGCGGCGCGACCGCGTGCTGGCCGCGAAGCTCCGCCTGCTCGCGGCCGAACCCAGCAGGGAGAAAGGGGAGGACGACGTGGCGCCGACGCCCATTCCCGACGAGCGGCTCGAGCTCATCTTCCTGTGCTGCCACCCGGCCCTCGCGCTCGAGGCCCAGGTCGCGCTGACCCTGCGGGCCGTGGCCGGGCTCAGCACCGAGGAGATCGCGCGCGCTTTCCTGGTCCCGGCCGACACCATGAAACGCCGGCTGACCCGGGCCAAGGCCAAGATAAAGCTGGCCGGCATCCCGTTCGCCGTGCCGGCCGCCCCGCGGCTGCAGGAACGCCTCGCCGCGGTGCTGGCCGTCGTCTACCTCATCTTCAACCAGGGCTACGGCGATCACCAGGATCGGTCCGGCCTGGCCGCCGAGGCGATCCGGCTCGGCCGGGTGCTGGCCGTCTTGCTGCCGGCCGAACCCGAGGTGCTCGGCCTGCTGGCGCTGATGCTGCTGCACGACGCGCGCCGCGCCGCGCGGTTCACCGGCGAGGACCTGGTCCTGCTCGCGGACCAGGACCGATCCCGCTGGGACCGGCGCCAGCTCGCCGAAGGCCGCGCCCTGCTCGACCGCGTCCTGCCCGACCGAGCGCTTCCCGGGCCATACGCCCTGCAGGCCGCGATCGCGTCGCTGCAAACCGAATCCGAACTCGACTGGCCGCAGATCGCGGTCCTGTACGGCCAGCTCGCCGACCTGACCGGATCCGCGGTGGTGCGGCTGAACCGGGCGGTCGCGGTCGCCGAAGCGGAAGGCCCGGCCGCCGCGCTCGCCATCGTGGACTCACTTGACCTGCCGGACTACCAGTACTGGCACTCGACCCGGGCCGAGCTGCTGCGCCGCCTCGGCCGCGCCGACGAGGCCCGGGCCGCCTACGGCGAAGCGCTGGCCCGCGCGCGCACGGCCCCGGAACGCCGCTTCCTCCAGCGCCGCATCGCCGAATCCTGACCCGCCTGCCCCCTTCGGGACCACCCGTGCGCCCGGCTCAGCCGCCGTTTATCAGCATCGAATCGATGTTGAAGCTCGGGTCGAACCCGAGGAACTGCTGCATGACGTTGACCACCCGCTGGAGCCGGATCTTATCCACGGTGCCGACCGGTCCCGAGCTGACCGGGTACTCATCCA
>PMST01000273.1 GCA_003168295.1 Actinomycetota bacterium | reverse complement strand
GGTGCTCGGTGCTCGGTGCTCGCTGGTCAGTGCTCGCTGCGCGGCCAGCCGCTGATGCCGCGCCAGGCGAGCCTGGCCACGAGCTGCTCGGCCGCTTCCTGCGGGATGCGATCGCGCGAGGTGAGCCAGTACCGCGCGGTGACCTGGGCCATGCCGACCATCCCCACGCTCAGCAGGTGCGCCTCGTCGTCCGAGATCCCGGCGTCTTCCCGGACCACCTGGCTGACCATCGCGGCGCACTCGCGCTGGCCCCGGTCCAGCCGGGCCCGGACGGCCGGCTCGTTGCCCAGGTCCGACTCGAACACCAGCCGGAAGGCCTGACCCTGCCCGCCCACGTACTCGAAGTAGGCGCCAAAGGTGGCGGCGACCCGCTGCTTGTTGTCCGCGTTGGACTTGAGCGCGTCCCGGACCTTTTCCACCAGCGTGTCCACGCTTTCGTCGAGCAAGGCCAGGTACAGCTCGAGCTTGCCGGGGAAGTGCTGGTAGAGCACGGGCTTGCTGACGCCCGCGCGCTCGGCGATCTCGTCCATGGCGGCGGCGTGATACCCGCGGGCCACGAACAGCTCAAGCGCGGCGTCCAGAAGCTGCCGCCGGCGTTCGTGCCGCGGCAGCCGGTTACCGCGTGGCCTCGTGTCAGACGGTGCCGTCAAGTTCGGTCTCCGAGTGGTTGCGCGGCTACTTTTCCCTCGCTCACTCTCATACTAGGTCGCCGTCAGCGGTAATCGTCATCGTCAAAGCCGACAGAGACCTCCTGTTCGGCCGCGTCGGCCTCATTGACCTCGAACGGGACCTCGCGGCGAGGGTCGGTCTCGTCCTCTTCCGCGACGACGTGCTGGTGCTGCTCGATGGCGTCGCCCTCGGGCGTCTCCATGTCCAACTCGCTCACTTGTCCAGACCCCTTTTCCTCCTGATCGGCGGCTGCACCGATGGCCCCGGCCACCGCCAGCTCCCGGAGTGCACTCTCCAGTGCTTCCCCGTAGGTGGGAAAGGCATGCACCACATCGCCGAGGATCGCCGCGGGGACCTTGGCCCTGATCGCGAGGGTAACCTCGCCCATCCAGGCGGACGCGTCCGGCCCCACCGCGACCGCGCCGACCAGCACTCCGTCCTCGGCGTAGAGTTCCACCGCGCCGCCGTCATCGGCGGTCAGGTAGGCCCGGGCCGTGTCGCCCAGGTCGGCTCGTACCGTGGTCAGCCCGTCGCCAGCCTGAGGCACGATCCCGACCGCGAAGACCGATGGCGCGGTGAAGACGCAGCGCGGGATGGCACTGTAATCGGCTTCGCGGCGCTGGCCCATGATGTTGGCGGCGACCACCCGGGCCTGGTAATGGCTGGCGTGGGTGTGCGTGGTGCCGGTGACGTCCCCCGCCGCCCACACCCGGCCGGAACCGTCTGGTGCGTCGTTGGTGCCGGTCACCTGGCAGGTCGTCGTGGTGGGCAGGGCCATCCCCGGGGTCAGGTTGATACCGAGCGCGTCCAGGCCGAGGCCGCTGAGCCTGGGGCGCCGGCCCGAGGCGAGCAGCAGCCGGTCCGCGTCGATCCGCGTGCCGTCGGCCAGGCCGAGGGTCAGGCCGTCATTGGTGCGTTCGGCCTTGGTGGCCGCGGCGCCGAGGGAGATCTCGGCGCCGGCCCGCCGCAGCGCCGCGGCCAGGATCTCCCCGGCGAAGGCAGGTTCGGATGGCAGCAGCCCGGGCTCGGCTTCCACCAGCGTGACCTGAGAACCGAAGGCGGCGTAGATCTGGGTGAGCTCGCACCCGGCGGGCCCGCCGCCGAGCACGATGAGGCGGCGCGGCAGGTCGGGCGAGCACAGGCCCTCGGCCGTGGTCCAGGCCGGGATATCGGCCAGGCCCTCGATCGGCGGCGCGACCGGCTCGCATCCCGTCGCGATGACCAGGTCCGCATAGGTCAGCGTCACCGAGCCCTCATCCGGGCCGCCCTCGCCCTGGACCTGACCGCCCTGGCCTGGAGCCAGCGTGACCTCGACCGTCCCCGGCCGCCTGATCCGGCCGGTCCCGCGGATCACCGTCACGCCCGCGTCGGCCAGCCGCCGTGCCGGGGCGGAATCGTCCAGACCGCCGGTCACCTCGTTCCGGCGGGCGACCGCGTCTTCCCATGTCTCGCCCCGGGCCGCCGAAAGCAGCAGCGAGTTGGACGGCAGGCAGGCCAGGTAGGGGGACTCGCCTCCGATCAGCCCGGCCTCCACGATCGCCACGGACTTGCCGCCGCGCGCGGCTTCGGTGGCGACGTGCACGCCCGCGGTGCCACCGCCGAGCACCACTACATCGAAAGCGCCCATCTCTGCAGCCCCCCTCGAACTTCGAGCCGTCATCCGGCCTTAACCAGGTGTGATCGGCGACCTCCGGGCAGCTCCATCATCTCAGCCGCGGCTAAGCTCGCTAGTAGAGTTGGGCTAAATCCATCTATGCTAGTCCCGTACCTGCTCGAATGTATTGTCGATTATGGGAAATAAGGGCCACGCTGAATTCAGGCGCGACCGCAGGTATCAGGGGCATGCCAACCGGGGTAGGTGAAGGCCATGCGCAGCATATGGGCCGGTGCGATCTCGTTTGGCCTGGTCGTGATCCCGGTCAAGCTCTACGCGGCGACAGAGCAGCGAGACATCACGTTCCGCCAGGTGCACCGCAAGGACGGGGCCAGGATCCAGTTCCGCCGGGTGTGCACGCTGGACGGAGAGGAAGTCCCGTACTCCGATATCGCCAAGGGCTACGAGCTGCCCACCGGCGACATGGTGGTGCTGACCGACGAGGACCTCGCCGAGCTCCCGCTGGTGACCGCCCACCGGATCGAGGTGCTGCACTTCGCGCCGAGTGCCCAGGTCGAGCCGATTCTCGCGGCCAAGAGCTACTACACAGAACCCGAGCCGACCGGCGCCCGGGCCTACGTGCTGTTCCGCGACGCGCTGGAGAAGTCGGGCAAGGTGGCCGTGGCCAAGGTCGCGCTGCGGCAGCGCGAGACGCTGGCCGCGCTGCGGGTCAGGGAGGGGGTCATCACCCTGGAAACCCTGCTGTGGCCCGATGAGGTGCGCAAGCCTGATTTCGCGTTCCTCGACGAGGACATCGAGGTCCGGACGCAGGAGCTGAAGATGGCCGCGTCACTGATCGAGACGATGACGGAGGACTTCGACCCCGACCAGTACCACGACACCTACCGCGAAGCGCTCGAAGCCGTCGTCCAGGCCAAGGTCGAGGGCAACGACGTGGTCCGCCCCGCGGGGGTCGAGGCCGCCGAGCCCAGGAAGCAGCCCGCCGACCTGACCGAGATCCTGCGCGCCAGCGTCGCCGCCCTGAAGGACCAGCGCGGCCAGGCGGCCATCGAGGCCAAGCCCGCCGCCCGCGCCAAGCCCGCCGCCCGCGCCAAGCCGGCCGCGAGCGCCAAGCCAGCCACCCGGGCCAAGACGGCCAAGGCCGCCGCGAAGGACACCGACGAAGACCCAGAGACCCCGAAGACCCGCTCACGCGCCAAGGCCGGTGCGCGCAAGGCCAGCGCATGACCGAGCAACACGAACCCATCCCGCACTGGCCGGGTCGCCTGGTCTCGCTCGGTGACCAGCAGATCTACGTCCGCAGCGTCCCCGCGGACCAGCACCCCGCGGGGTCGGACCCCAGGGAGCCGGCCCTGTGCGTGCACGGGCTGGAGGGCTCGTCGCGGAACTGGACCGACCTGATGGACCTGCTCCGCCCCCGGCTGGCCTGCGACGCGGTCGACCTGCCTGGCTTCGGCGAGTCTCCGCCCCGCCCGGACGGCCGCTACTCGATCGCCGCCCTGGCCCAGACGGTCATCGCGCTGATCGAGCGGAACGGCCATGGCCCCGTCCACCTGCTCGGCAACTCGCTCGGCGGTGCGGTGTGCGTCCACGTGGCCGCCACCCGTCCGGACCTGATCCGCACGCTGACCTTGATCTCCCCGGCCCTGCCGGACCCGCGGCTCCGGCTTGACCTGCTGCGTTTCCCGCTGATGAGCGTGCCGGGAGTCGGCGCCCGGCTATTGCGCCAGGTCCAGCACCTGCCCGCCGAGCGCCGCGTCGCCGACGTCATCGCCACCTGCTTCAGCGATCCCCGGCGATTTCCTCAAGCCAGGCTCACCGCCGAAGTCGCCGAACTCACCCGCCGCGACGCCCTCGACTACGCCGCCGCCGCGATGGTCGGCAGCGTCCGGACCCTCACCGCCGAGACGCTCCGGGCCCTCGGCCGGCCGGCCTGGCGGGAAGCGGCCAGGATCACCGCGCCGACCCTGGTCATCTACGGCCGGGACGACCGGCTGGTCGATGCGCGGATGGCGGGCCGGGCCGCGCACGCGTTCAGGAACGCCCGGATCGTGGTGATGCCGAGCACCGGTCACGTCGCGCACATGGAGCACCCGCAGCTGGTAGCGGCCGAAATCGGCGTGCTGCTCGCCGCCGCGAACCCGTCCGGCCCGGCCGGGCGGGCCGGGTGGGTTCAGACCGCTGAAGCGGGCCGCGCGCGGGAATTCCCGCTCGCTCCCGCGGGTTGACCGTGACACGTGCTGGGATGGGCAAAAGCCCGGATCGTTCGGAAAATAAAGATCTTTGGAGTGGATTGTGTCGCTGCCCCCGCTGGTCGAACCCGCTGATGAGCTGACTGTCGATGAGGTGAGGCGCTATTCGCGTCACCTGATCATCCCGGACGTCGGGATGACCGGGCAGAAGAGGCTGAAGAACGCCAGGGTGCTGTGCGTCGGCGCCGGCGGGCTCGGCTCGCCCGCGCTGCTCTACCTGGCCGCGGCCGGCGTCGGCACGCTCGGCATCGTCGACTTCGACGTGGTGGACGAGTCGAACCTGCAGCGCCAGATCATCCACGGGCAGTCCGACGTGGGCCGGCCGAAGGCCGAGTCGGCGCGGGACAGCATCAGGGAGCTCAACCCGCTCGTCAACGTGGTGGTGCACGACGTCCACCTCGACTCAGACAACGCCATGGAGATCTTCGCCGGCTACGACCTGATCGTGGACGGCACCGACAACTTCGCCACCCGCTACCTGGTCAACGACGCCTGCGTGCTGCTGGGCAAGCCGTACGTGTGGGGCTCGATCTACCGGTTCGACGGGCAGGCTAGCGTGTTCTGGGCCGAGTACGGCCCGTGCTACCGCTGCCTGTACCCCGAGCCGCCGCCACCCGGGATGGTGCCGTCCTGCGCCGAGGGCGGGGTGCTCGGCGTGCTCTGCGCCTCGATCGGGTCGATCCAGGTGAACGAGGCGATCAAGCTCATCACCGGGATCGGCGAGCCGCTGGCCGGCCGGCTGATGATCTACGACGCGCTGGAGATGAACTACCACACGGTCCGGGTGCGCAAGGACCCCGAGTGCGCGGTCTGCGGCAAGAACCCGACGATCACCGAGCTGATCGACTACGAGGCGTTCTGCGGCGCGGTCTCCGAGGAAGCGGCCGAGGCGGCCCAGGGCTCGACAATCAGCGCCAAGGACCTCGCGGCCATGATCGACGCGGGTGACAACATCTTCCTGGTCGACGTGCGCGAGCCGAACGAGTACGAGATCGTCTCCATCCCCGGCGCGACCCTCATCCCGAAGGGCGAGTTCCTGAACGGCAACGCGCTGGAGAAGCTGCCGCAGGACAAGAAGATCGTGCTGCACTGCAAGAGCGGCGCGCGCAGCGCCGAGGCGCTGGCGGTGGTCAAGAACGCGGGCTTCTCCGACGCCGTGCACGTCGGCGGGGGCGTGCTGGCCTGGGTGAGCCAGGTCGACCCGTCGCTGCCGTCCTACTGAGCGGCTCACGCCGTGAAGGGGGACCGGGTCGAGATCGTGATCGACTCCGGCGACGGGACCCGGACCTATGAGGTGACCGCGACCAAGGCCGGGCGGCGGGTGGATATCACCAACCGTCGCGGCGTGGTCGAGGTCAGCGAGGTGACCCGGACCGGAACCCCGATCCGGACCGCGCGCTTCATGGCCACCCGCGTTGTCGCCATGGTCGAGTACCCGGCCGACTAACATGCCCGGATGGATGTTCTCCGTCCGGTGGTCCGACCCTACGCGTGGGGTTCCACAGACGCGATCGCGGAACTGACCGGCCGCCCCGTCCCGGCACCCGGCCCCGAGGCGGAACTGTGGATGGGCGCCCATCCGGGCGCACCCTCCGGCGTCAACCGGGACAGCATCGACCGGGCCAGCGTCAACCGGGACGGCGTCGATCGGGAAGGCGCCGGCGGGCGGTGGACGACGCTGGACGAGGTTATCGCCGCCGATCCGGATCGTGAGCTCGGACGCGGGTGCGTCGCGCGGTTCGGTCCCCGGCTGCCGTTCCTGCTGAAGGTGCTGTCCGCCGCCCACGCCCTGTCGATTCAGGTGCATCCGTCCCGGGTCCAGGCGCAGGCCGGCTTCCAGGCCGAGAACGAACGGGGCCTGGCCCCAGACGACCCGGCCAGGAACTACATCGACGACTGGCCCAAGCCCGAGCTGCTCTACGCGCTGACCCCGTTCGAGGTGCTAGCCGGCCTGCGCTCTCCCGCCGACGCGGCGCAGTTCCTGCGGGCCCTGGGGGTCGGCCAGCTCACCCCGCTGGCGGCCCGGCTGGAAGCGGCCGCGTCCACCCAGGTGCTGGCCGACGTGCTCGGAACGATCCTCTCCTGGCCCCACCCCGCCCAGCCCGCCAACGCCGCTCAGCCGCCCCACCCCGCCCAGTTGGCGCTCGTCGGCGACGTGGTGGCCGCCTGCGCGCGGCTGGCGGCGGCCGGCGGCCCGTACTCCGGCGCGGCCGCCGCGGCCGTGCGCATCGCCGCGGCTCATCCCGGCGACCTCGGGGTGGTCGCCTCGCTGCTGCTGCGGCACGCCGTGCTCGAACCGGGCCAGGCCGTGTTCCTGGCGGCCGGCGGCTTGCACGCCTACCTGAAGGGCACCGGGATCGAGCTGCTCGCCAACTCCGACAACGTGGTCCGGGCCGGCCTGACCGGCAAGCACCTGGACGTGCCCGAGCTGCTGGCGCTGCTCGACCCCTCCGTCGAGGTGCCGATCCTGGTCCCCCGCACGCTGGCGGACGGGATCGCCTGGTTCGACACTCCGGCCCCGGAGTTTCGCCTGTACCTGGTCGATCTTGTCGGCAACACCGTGCCCCTGCCGGGCGAGGGCCCCCGGATCGTGCTGTGCACGGAGGGTTCCGCGGTGCTGCGCGGCGAATCGGGGGAGCGGGCCGAGATCGGCCGGGGCGGCTCGTGCTTCGTCTCCGCCGCCGACGGCACGGTCAGCTGCACCGGCCAGGCGCACCTCTTCCTCGCCGCCCCCGGCCCGAACCCATAGACCCCGTAGACTCCGCGCCTCGCAGCACGATGGACGCTTGTGCCGGCCAGAGCCGTTTCCGTGGTGCCTTGGACGTAGCTACGATGAAGACGTTCCAGCTCCCGTCGGCAGGAGAGTGGCGTTGAAGTTCTGAGGTCAGCGATACCGCGCTTAGGCCTGTTCGCCATGCGCACGACCTCCGGGCTCAGCTCTCGCGGCGTGGTGTCGCCCCACGTAACGGAAAATCCTTCCTACGTGCTCGGAGCGCGCCTCATGACCGCCGCCATCGTCTGTTCCAATCTCAGTGTCAGCTGGCCCGACGGGGCCTGTGTGCTGTCCGGCCTGACCCTGTCAATCGGCGCCGGCCGGACCGGGCTGATCGGCGTCAACGGCTCGGGTAAGTCGACCCTGCTCAAGCTGATCGCCGGGGCGCTGCGCCCGGCTGCGGGCGCGGTCCGTACCAGCACCGACGTCGGCTACCTGCCGCAGGCCATCAACCTCGGGACTCGCCGCACCGTGTCGGACCTGCTCGGCATCACCGCCGCCCGGGACGCGCTGCACGCCATCGAGGCGGGCCAGACCGTGGTGCACGCCATCCAGGCGGCCCAGACCGCGGTGGACGCGTTCGCGGCGGTCGGCGACGACTGGGACGTCGAGGAGCGAGCCCGCACCTGGCTGGACCGGCTGGGCCTGGCCGGCCTCGGCCTCGACGACCGGGTCGGGCGGCTGTCCGGCGGGGAGACCATCGGTGTCGCGCTGGCCGCCCTGTTCCTGCGGCGCCCAGGCATCCTGCTGCTCGACGAGCCGACCAACAACCTCGACCTGGACGCGCGCCGCCGGCTGTACGACGCGGTCGCGGCCTGGACCGGGGTGATGGTGATCGTCAGCCACGACCGCGAACTGCTCGCTCTGGTCGATCAGATCGCGGACCTGTCCGGCGGCAAGGTCCGGATGTACGGCGGCAACCTGGAGGCCTACACCGAGCTCATGGCGGTCGAGCGGGAGGCGGCGCAGCGCGCGGTCACCTCGGCCGGCGCCGAGGTCCGCCGGGAACGGCGGGACCTCGTCGACGCGCAGGTCAAGCAGGCCACCCGCGACCGGCAGGGCCGGAAGGTCGCCGCCTCACGCAGCCTGCCCAGGGCGGTTGCCGATGCCCGCAAGAAGCATGCCGAGGAGTCCGCGGGCCGGTCGCGCGAACTGCACACCGAACGCCTGGCGGCGGCCCGTGGCCGTCTAGAGGAGGCCAAGCAGGCTGCCCGGGACGACGCGGAGATCCGGGTCGAGCTGCCATCCACGGCCGTTCCGTCCGGGCGGACGGTGCTGACCGTGACCGGACTGGCTGGCGCTCGCTGGCATCCGGCCGCCCGGCCGCAGTCCGCGGCACCTCCCGATACCGCGACGGCTGGGGTCTCGCTGCCCGGCGTGCTCGCGGAGCTCATCGTCCGCGGCCCGGAGCGGATTGCCCTCACCGGCCCGAACGGCGCGGGTAAGACCACCCTGCTCCGGGCCATCGCGGACGCGGCGACGCTGCCCGGCGTCAGTATCCGGCGGGGAGCGGTCGTCGGCTACCTGCCGCAGCGGCTCGATACCCTCGATGACTCGCTGACCGTGGTCGACAACGTGCGGACAGCAGCGCCGGCGGCGTCGGTCAACGAGGTCAGGGCGAGCCTGGCCCGGTTCCTGTTCCGCGGTGGGCGGGCCGACCGGCGGGCCGGGACGCTGTCAGGCGGCGAGCGGTTCCGGGCCGTCCTCGCGGCCCTGCTCCTGGCGCAGCCCGCGCCCCAGCTGCTGCTGCTCGACGAGCCGACCAACAACCTGGATCTAGCGTCGGTCCGCCGGCTGTCCCAGGCGCTGGAAAGCTACCGCGGTGCGATCCTGGTCGCCAGCCACGACGTGCCGTTCCTGCGCTCGGCCGGGATCACCCGCTGGCTCGGTCTCGACCGCGAAGCCGGCCTGACCGTCATCGACCCGCTGTGACCGCACCCCACTCGCCTCGCCTTTTCGGAAGTCGCCGCGGCTTTGACGGTTTCGTGTTGGCCGACCCGCCTGGCGTCCGCTAGACTGCGTGGGCGCACTTGGGCCTCCGGTGTGCGCAATGCCATTGGGGTATGGGGTAATTGGCAGCCCGACAGGTTCTGGCCCTGTTAGTCTAGGTTCGAGTCCTGGTACCCCAGCAGTTAAGTTGACAGCGCGGACGTGACCCACGTCCGCGCTTGTTCATGTCGGGGGTTCCCGCTGCACCGCGCCGCGCCTGCACCGCGCCGCGCCGCGCCACGGATACGGCGCGGCGACCTGGCTGGTGCTACCCGCCCCGATTTTCCTGCGCCGGGGACATCCGGTTCGCCACAAGGGTTGCGAGGCGGTAGTCTGTACGCCGCTGGCCATGCCAGAATATCGGCCCAACGGGACGTTTCATTCCTGTCGGGAAATGCACGGCCCCGTCGTCTAGAGGCCTAGGACGTCGCCCTCTCAAGGCGGTAACGCCGGTTCGAATCCGGTCGGGGCTACCACCGAAAATGCCAGGTCACTGACCTGGCATTTCGCTTCAGATCGGGGCAGGCCAGCGGGAGGCTGCCTGCTGGGGCCGCCTCCCGCTTCGGTTCGACGCTGCTACTCGTTGATGGCGAGGATCAGGCCCGTCCCCTGAGCGCGAGCATTGTTGACCGTCAGCGAGAACGTGACGCTGGTGACGCCGTTACTGTTGAGAGACTGCCACCTGCCCTCTTTCGGAGAGCCGTCCTGAACGTACTGCGTGATCGCGATCTGTGCCTGCCCGTTGGTGCCGATCTGGCCCACTTGCTGCAGGGCGCAGGTGACAAGTACGTCGGTGGCCGGAAGGTCGATCGTGAACGTCTCGGAGAACGTCTCGTTGACCGCGAACGCGTTGATGTTTTCAATCCAAAACTGCATGTCCCTACCTCTCATTGCCTGCCTTACTGCTGGTAGAGAGGGCCGGGGCCAGGGTCTGATACACACTGCTTTCAGGACTGGCAGCGGGTCGTTCAGGTGTCGATGTTCGGGTTGCCGGCCGGCAGCGGAACCAGGTGGGCCGGCGGCTGCGTGATCACGATCTCGGAGTGAACGCTGAGATCCGGCCGGACGTGCACCAGCTCACCCGCCGCGAGCATGCGCCACCCGCTCTCCCCGTCCATCCGCTCGGACGCGATCACCACGGAGGCAATGTCATCCAGCGCTGGTGCGTGCACCGAGGAAATCGAGCTGCGCACGTGCATGCCGTCACCAGGTGCCCCGATAGAGCGCCCGGCCGGGCGCTCCAGGATGTGCAGGGCGTGGGCGTCGGGATAGCGCAGCGCCCACAGCTCACCCGGCGCCGCCACCACGGTGTTCAGCGAGGAGACCGGCAGGTGCGCGGCAATCCAGCTGGCCGCAGCCGCCATCCCGGCCCCGACGTCGCCGCCGTGCGCGTCGGTCTGCTGGGTGATCAGCGCGAAGAACCGTTCGGAATCGGTGTCACCGAGCACAAGGTCGCGGTAGGAGCCGAGCTGCGCATCGAGCTGCGCCAGCTCGCCGAACCCGCCGTTGTGCGCCATGATCCGGCCGGCCATCGCAAACGGATGGGTGTTCTGCACCGTCCGGCCGCCCGCCGTCGCGAACCGGACGTGCGCCACAAAGGCCGACGAGGTCGCCTGCTGAGCCTGGTGCGTGAATTCCTGGTCACCGAACGCCGCTTCTGGCTGCTTATCAAGCACTGGTTCGCCCGCGGGATCAAAGAACCCGATACCGGCGCCGTCGACGTTGCGGTGGCTCTGCACTTCCAGCGAGTCGGGGGCATCAAGGAGCCAGAAGGTCGCCCGGACCCGCTCGGCGCCCGCCGTCAGACCGAACAACCGGCACATCATGCCTCCACTCCCCGGGCCCCCTGAAGGGTGCGACCGCATCCTGGCGCCGAACCTACCGCAGGCTCCCGCCTCCGGCACCTACCGCAGGCTCCCGGCTCCGACCGGACATGACTGCGGCCGGCCTGGGTAGGGCGCCAGCATGATCATGGTCAGCCGACCGGGAGGGAAAAGCGAAGATGCTTGAGCCAGATACCGAGTCCATCAGTCAGGCGCTGGACGAACCGGAGGTCAGCAGCCCGGCGCTGCGCGAAGCGGCGCGCGAGCTTCAGGCCGCCGAGCACGACGCTCAGGTCGCCTTCGACTGCATCGCCCTGGGCGAACCCGACCGGGCCCACACGCACGCGCTGACCGCCCGGGTGGCCATCGACGCGGCGGTCACCGCGCTGGCCGCGGCCCTCACCCAGGAGGCCCAGGAGGACCAGACTTAAAGGTCGAGCAGTTCCTCGAAGAACCCGCCGAACTGCCGGCCGGATTCGATCAGGTGCACCTCGAGGATCCAGTGGCAGCTCCGGCCGAGGTGGTCATGCCTGCGCATCGGCTGATCGCTGCCGGGAGCGATGTAGGACTCTATCTCGTCGCCGTTGATCTTCTCGTGCGGGAACTCGCCCACCAGGTGCCCCGCGATCTCGCCGCCGAAATCCCACCCGGCGTCAACCGCCAGCTCCACCATGTGCGCGTACAGCTGCTCGCCGGTGACGTCCGGACGCGACTCGAAGAACCGCCGCCCGGCGTTGAAGATGACCGGCAGCGCGTCCCGCAGCCGGAGCTTGACCGGATCGTGCCCGAGGACGAACGTCCGGCCGAAGTCGGCCTCCCACTGCTCGAAGATCGGGCCGAAGTCGCAGAAGACGATGTCGTTGTCGGCGATCCTGCGGTCCGGCGGGTTCTCCCGGTACGGCTGCAGGGTGTTCGGGCCGGCCCGGACGATCCGCTTGTGCCAGTACCTGTCCACGCCGAACATCTCGGCCGCCAGGTCCCTGATCTCGTTGCTCGCCTCGACCTCGCGGATGCCCGGCGCGATGATCCCGCGCGTCTCGATGGCCGCGAACAACTCCGCCGCCTTGGCCTGCGCGTCCAGCAGCCTGGCCGCGCGCAGGTGCTCGTTCAGAACGACCTCGTTCATCTAGTCCTCGAGGGCGCTCAGCAGCGCCTTCATCCAGGGGCCGAGGTCGGCGGGGGTCCGCGCGGAGATGAGGTTGCCGTCGACCACCGTGGCCTCGTCCACCCAGTCGGTCCCCGCGTTGACCATGTCGTCGCGAATGGCGCCCACGCTGGTGGCCCGGCGGCCCTTGAGGATCTTGGCCGAGATCGGCACCCAGCCCGCGTGGCAGATGAACGCGATCGGCTTGTTCGTCTCGTCGAACGTCCGGACCAGCTCCAGGACGGCTTCCGAGCGGCGCAGCTTGTCCGGCGCGTAACCGCCCGGGATGACCAGGGCGTCGAATTCATCCGCGAAGACATGATCGACGGTGGTGTCGACGGACACCGGCCCGTAGCCCTTCTTGCCCTGCAGCGGGTGGTCGTCCAGCCCGGCTACGGTGACCGCGACGCCCTCCTCGATGAGCCGGTGCAGCGGGTACAACAGCTCCATGTCCTCGAAGTCGTCGGCGGCCAGCAGGAGCACCTTGCGTGATGAGAGCGGCATAAACCCGACCCTACCTTCGCCGCGGATGACCTGCACGTTGATGGTGCCCGGCCCGCGCGGCCGCCGTGTACCTGGCCGCGAGGGCGAGCACGTCCCGGACGTACCACCGCGCGTGGTTGTAGGCGAAGATCGCGCCCTTAAGCCCCCGGGCCCGGCCGCCGCCGTCGGAGCACAGCATCCGGGCCGCGGAGAAGATGGCGTCCTCGGGGTCGTACGGGCTGAGCTTGCGTGACCGGTCGGCCCGCACGGCGTACTCGGCGAACGTGGCCGGCTCGAATTGCATGGGGCCTTCGGCGCCTTTGCGGTTCTTGCCGTGGTGGACACCCCGGGCCGGGGACCGTCCGTTGTCCGACTCCATCGTGCCGATCGCGGCGAGCACCTCCCAGGCCAGCCCGCGACAGGTCCGCGCCGCCTCCTTGTACCAGGTCAGGTACGACACCGGGATGGCCGCGAGCCCAGAGGCCGCCCCCCGGGACGTCGCCGCCCCCGCCCTCCCCGCCGGGATCAGTGCCGCCACCGCGACCGTCACCACGATCAGCGCCACCACCCACCCCCTGCGCAAGTTTTCCCAGCTAGCCGACCTGTTGCCCATCTACTGTTTATGCGCACAATAACAAAAAGTAATCATTAAATTACTTTGAGTAACACATCCGGACCAGTCCTAGCACATGAAGCGCGGACACCGCAGGAGCCCATAACCCCGCAATAGCGACGCCGCTTCCCGCAAAAGATCAAAATCCTTTGGCCGGAACGGTCCTGGTTCCTCCCCACCGCCGGCTTTCAAGCTCGACCGCCCGCAAGCCGCCGCCCGGGCCCGGCCTCCGGCTGGGCGGCGTCGCGGCGGGTAGACCTAGGTACACCCTGGTATCCGGGGTCCAGCGTCACTGACAACCGCCCGCCCGCCCGGCAGACTGACAGGGACGGAAACCGCCGAAGGAGGCTTCGTGATGAACACCGCGATCCCGGTCCGGCGGACCAGGCCAAGGCTCAGTCCGGTCGCGAGCCTGCAGGCCGCAGCCCGCGGCCTGGCGTTCTTCGGGCTGATGCTGGCCGGGCTCGGGCTGCTGGTCGTGATCCTGGTCGCGCCGGGTCTCCTCGCCCTCGGTTTCAGTAACGTCACCCCCGCGCACCATGGCGACCACCGGGTGGTGCTGGCCTTGCTGGTGATCGGGGCGGGGCTCGGCATCGCCCGGTTCCTTGTGCCCGGCGCGCTGCTGGCCATCAGGCGGCTGGCCAGCCTGACCAGGCGGCTGGCGGGCGAGTGGTGCGGCGTGCCGATCGCCGAGTCGTACCTGCCGCTGCCGGGTCCCGGCGATCGCCCGCTCAGCTTCACCGGGCGGCTCAGCTGGCTGCTGAAGGACCCGGCCACCTGGCGTGATCTGCTGTGGGTGACGGTGAACGTGCTGGTGGGCTGGGTCGTGGCCGCCGCAGGCGCCGCCATAATGGTCGTTGGCCTGGTCGAATTCATCGGAACTAATTTCATCCGGGCGATCCCGCCGCCCGCCTTTCCTGGCAACAGCGCGGGCACGCTCGGCTTCCTGGGCGTCGCGATCATCTCGGCCGGACTGCTAGCCGCTCCCTGGCTGCTGCGGGGCTACGGGCTGATGGCCAGCTCGATGCTGGCGCCGGCCGGGAATGCCGAGCTGGCGCTGCGGGTCCGCCAGCTGTCCCAGACCCGGACCGAGGCCCTCGACACCGGGGCCGCCGAAATCCGCCGGATCGAGCGTGACCTGCACGACGGAGCGCAGGCCCGGCTGGTGGCCATGGGCATGACCCTGGATGCCGCCGGGCAGATCATCGACACCAACCCGGTCGCGGCGCGGGCGCTGCTTTACGAGGCGCGCGACGCCTCGGTGAAGGCGCTGGCCGAGCTGCGCGACCTGGTTCGCGGCATCCACCCGCCGGTGCTGGCCGACCGCGGCCTGGCCGACGCGATCCGGGCGCTGGCGCTGGACAGCCCGCTGCGGATCGAGCTGGCCGGCGAGCTAGCCGGCCGGCCTCCGGCCCCGGTCGAGTCGGCCGCCTACTTCGCG
Organism: Actinomycetota bacterium; assembly: GCA_003168295.1. Next base: position 10,304 of record PMST01000273.1, on the reverse strand, counting down.
GTCTGCGAGCTGCTCGCGAACGTGTCCAAGCACGCCGAAGCCCGGCAGACCTGGATCGACATCCGGCAGACTGACGGGATGCTGCGGATCGGCGTCACCGACAACGGCCGCGGCGGAGCCGACCCGGCTCGCGGCAGCGGCCTGAGCGGGATCGAGCGGCGACTGGCGCCGTTCGACGGCATCCTCGCCGTCAGCAGCCCGCTCGGCGGTCCGACCGCGGTCACCATGGAGATTCCGTGCGCGTTGTCATCGCCGAAGACCTCTTCCTGCTGAGGGACGGCCTGACGCGGATGCTTCAGGCCCACGGCCTGCAGATCACCTCGGCGGTCGACAACGGGGCCGACCTGCTGGCCGCGCTGGCCAACGACCAGCCCGACGTGGCCATCGTCGACGTCCGGCTGCCGCCCACGTTTACCGACGAGGGGATCCGGGCCGCGCTGGCCGCGCGCCGCGAGATGCCCGGCCTGCCGGTGCTGGTGCTTTCCCAGTACGTCGAGCAGCTATACGCCCGCGAGCTGCTGGCCAGTGGTACCGGGGGGATCGGCTACCTGCTCAAGGACCGGGTGTTCGACAGCGCCCAGTTTGTCGACGCCGTCCGCCGGGTCGCGGCCGGCGGCACCGTGATGGACCCGGAGGTGATCGCCCGCTTGCTCGCCCGTAACACCGGCGACGGCAGCCTGGCCGCACTCACCCCGCGCGAACGTGAAGTACTCGCCCTGATGGCCGAAGGCCGGTCCAACGCCGCCATCGGCCAGCGAATGGTCATCACCGAACGGGCCGTAGCCAAGCACACGGCATCCATTTTCCTCAAGTTGGACCTGCAGCCGTCCGACGACGATAACCGGCGCGTCCTCGCCGTCCTGGCCTACCTGGGCGGATAGCGCAAGCACCCGACGCGAGCAGCCGACGCGGCCGAGGTCCGCGGTCGTTGACCGTGACATACCGCATGTATAACCTCTCCGTGGCCGGGCAGTAGTGGGAGGCTCACTCCAAGCCGCTATACGGGGGTTGTCATATATGAGTACGGAACAGCCGATACCGACGCCGACGCCGACGCCGACGTCTGCTCCCTTGCCGCGCCCCGCGATAGGTGACGAGGCGCCCCCGCCCACCAGCGAGATACCGAGCGCCGGAATCCCGGATGCGCAGGTGGAGCAGCTGGCACCGGCCACCGAGCCGCCCGCTGAGGCCGCCCCGCCCGCCTCGCCCACGCAGGCCGCCCCCTCGCACGCCGCTTCCGCCTCGCTCAAGCCCAAGCACACCCGGACCAGCGGGCTCTGGGTCGCGGTGGGCTTCTTCGCCGTCATCCTGCTGCTCCTGCTGATCTTCATCTTGCAGAACGGCAAGACGGTCGATGTGTCGTACATGGGCGCGCACGGTCATCTCCCGCTCGGCGTGGCCCTGCTGCTGGCGGCCGTCTGCGGCGTGCTCCTGGTCGTGCTGGCCGGGGCGGCGCGGATCAGCCAGCTGCGGACGGTGGCCCGGCGCCACCGCCGCGCCCACGCCCAGCGGGCCAAGGTGGCGGACAGGGCGGGGAGCTAGGTCGGCCGGCGGGTGGACGCGAGCACGAGCGCGATGCGCCGGACGGCCTCCCGCAGCTGATCGGGTGTGTGCGCGGCGTAGCCGAGCACCAACCCCGGCGGTCCTGGCCGCTGGCGGTGCCAGGACAGCGGGTGCACGAGCACCCCGGCGGAGGAAACCCGCTCGGCGAGCTCGATGTCGTCGGCCGCCCCGGACCGCTCGGGAAACGTGATGAGCAGGTGAAGTCCGGCGGCGATGCCCTGCACGCGCGTCTCAGGCAGGTGCTCGGCCAGGGCCTGGAGCAGGGCATCGCGCCGGCCCCGCTGCCGTTTACGGACTCCCCGGATGTGCCGCTCGAGTTCGCCGGTCGCGATCAGGTGCGCGAGCACCAGCTGGGGCAGCGCGGGGCTGCCTAGGTCGCTGGCGTGCTTGGCCTCGACCAGGTCGGCCCGCAGGTGGCCCGGTGGGATCAGCCAGCCCAGCCGCATGCCGGGGGCCAGCGTCTTTGAGGTGCTGCCGGCGTAGGCGACCTGGCCGGGCGCCGAGGCCTGCAGCGCGGGCACCGGTGCCCGGTCGTAGCGGTACTCCGCGTCGTAGTCGTCCTCGATGACCAGGGCCTTCGCCGCGGCGGCCCAGTCGAGCAGGTCCCGGCGGCGCCCCGGGGCCAGCACGACCCCGGTGGGAAACTGGTGCGCCGGGGTGAGCAGCACCGCCCGCACGCCGGTGCCCGCCAGCTGGTCCACCATCAGGCCGCGGGAATCCACCGGAATCGGCACCGGGCGCAGGCCCCAGTACGCGAGTTCGTCGCGGGACCCGCGGGAGCCCGGGTCTTCGACCGCGATCCCGGCGTTCGCCCCGCCGCTGCGTCGCAGCCCCTGGGCGAGCAGGGCGAGGGCCTGGGCCACCCCGGTCACGATGATGATGTCGTCGGGCTCCGCCCGCAGGCCGCGGGTGCGCGCGAGCCAGCCGGCCAGCTCCGCCCGCAGCCACTCGCTGCCCCTCGGGTCGCCGTAGCCAAGGTCGGCCACGCTTGCTTGTTCCAGGACCGCCCGTTCGGCGCGCAGCCAGGCGGCGCGGGGAAACCCGGAAAGGTCAGGCACACCGGGGGACAGGTCGATCTCCGCCCGCCCCCGCCACCGCAACGGCAGCCGCCCCGGATCCGCCCGTCCCGCCGCCCCGCCCCCCGCGGGCCCCGCTGTCCGTCCCCGGGATCCGTCCGCCCCCGTCCGCCCCGGGTTCGCCGACCGTAGGCTAAGGACCCGCGTTCCGGCTCCGGGCCGCGCGCTAACCAGGCCCTCGTCGGCGAGCCGCTGATAGGCCTCGACGATCACGCCCCGCGAGATCCCCAGGTCATCGGCCAGCACCCGGGTGGGCGGCAAGGGCGCTCCCGCCTGCAGCCGCCCGTCGATGATGGCGGCCCGGACGGCGTCGGCCAGCCAGCTCGTCAGCCCGCGTACGGGCGCCGACGCCGGACTCAGCTGCAAGAAATCCGCGCCGCCGACCCTAGCGTCCACGGTCCGCCCGCGTGTCCCGATCATTGGTCCACTATAAATTCCCTACCTTGGCCCTGTTAATCGGACCATCCAAGCCCATAACTTAGCGTCGTGCCAGCTCCTCACGCCGCCGCCGCCACCGCTGCCGGACCCGCCCCGAATCTCGCGCGTCCCGCTTCCGCTGCTCCCGCTTCCGGACCGCTCACCGGTGTGGCCGTTCCGTCCGCCTCGCGCCGGGGAACGGTGACCGGGGTGGCGGCAGGGGCCTCGGCCATGGTCTGCGTGGGCGGCAGCGTCGCGGTTTCCTCGGTCCTCACGCGGGCGCCGGTCTTCACCGCCGAGGCGCTGCGGTACGCCACGGCGTGCCTGGTTCTGGTCCTGCTCGCGCGGATGACCGGGCGGCGGCTGAGCTGGCCGCGCGGCACCGAGTGGCTCTGGCTATCCGGCATCGCGGTGACCGGCCTGGTCGTGTTCAACATCGCGCTAGTGGAAGGGTCCGCCCACGCCGAACCCGCCGTGCTCGGCGTGGCGGTGGCCAGCGTTCCCGCGCTGCTGGCCGTGATCGGACCGCTGCTGGAAGGCTCCCGCCCGCGCCCGTACCTGGTGGTCGCTGCCCTGGTGGTCACCGGCGGCGCGGCCATGGTCCAGGGGGTGGGGCGTACCGATGCCCTCGGCATCGTCTGGGCCGTCGTGGTCCTCGGCTGCGAGGCCGGGTTCACGCTTCTCGCCCTACCGGTTCTGACCCGGCACGGCCCGTGGGGGGTGTCGGTGCACGCTGTCTGGATCGCCGCGGTGATCTTCGCCGTCCTCGGGCTGACGCGCGAGGGGCCGGCCGCGGCCGCCCACCTGACCCGGGCCGACTGGTTCGCCGTCGGCTACCTTTGCGTCGCGGTCACGGCGGCGGCCTTCGTCCTGTGGTATTCCAGCGTCAGGCGGCTCGGCGCCAGCAAAGCCGGGCTGCTCACCGGGGTGGCGCCGGTGGCCGCGGCGGTGACCGGGGTCGTGCTCGGCGCCCCGGCGCCCCGGCCGCTGGTCTGGGCGGGTATCGCCGTGGTCGCGGTCGGCCTGGCCCTGGGCCTCCGCGGCGCCGCAGCGAGGGGAGACTTATGCGATTCCAGCATTCCGGTGACATCTGGCGCGACTTTCCCGCGCTGGTTCCCGGGGTCCTGTACGCCGAGGGGATCACCAGTGACGTCTCGACGGGTCCTGCCGCTGACCGGTTCGCCGCCGTCGCCACGGCCCGGCTGGCGGCTGGACCGGAGGGTGAACTGCCGGAGATACAGGCGTGGCGGCGCGCGTTCGCGAGGATGGGGCTGAAGCCAACCCAGTACCGCTGCGCCGCGGAATCACTGCTGCGACGCTTCCGTAAGGAAGGCAGCCTGCCGCGGCTGCACCCGCTGGTCGACCTGTGCAACGCGGTCTCGCTAGCCTTCGCCATCCCGGTCGCCGTCCTCGACGTCGCCGCCATCACCTGGCCGCTCCAGGTCAGGTACGCGGTCGGCGACGAGGACTACGTGACCTTTGGCGGGGAGACTGAGCACCCGGTCGCCGGTGAGGTGATCTTCGCCGACCAGGCCGGACAAGCCCACGCGCGGCGCTGGACAAACCGGCAGAGCGGCCTGTCCGCGGTCCAGGACACGACCACCGCGGTCCTGATCGTGGCCGAAGCGCTGCACGACTCGGCGGCCAGGGACGTGCCCGAGCTCATGACCGCCCTAGCCGCCGAGCTCGCCGCGACCTGGTCCGTTCCGTCTCCTGCCACGGTGCTGACCCCAGCCGCTCCCCGCTTCACCTTCAGCGCCTAACCATCAGGCAGCGTCCCTCCGCCCAAGCCGGCTGGGGCCCCGGCGAGGCCCAGTCACCTCAGGGCGGCCCGGTGGGGCCCGGTCACGTCAGGGCGGCGAGCTTTAGCGACCCGGCCCGCGTCAGCTGCGCGTACTCCGCTTCCTGGGTGGCCTTCGGCTGGCCGGCCCGGCCGCGATAACGCTCCGGCGTAATCGTGCCGCGAGCGTAAGCGCTGATCGCCGCGGTCGCCTCAGCCACGCCGACCGGCCCGTAGTACAGGCCGTGCGGCAAGATCACCAGGTTGGCGGCGAACCGGTGCCCGCCGACGTGGGTTGTCTGCCAGACTTGCCCCGGTTGCCGGGCGGTGAGGGCCCGAGCGAGCGGGGCGCCGAAGCGCGCGCAGCAGGCGTTGCGCTGCCCGTGCGCGCAGACCAGGAACACCGGCTCACCGACCGGCCTCCCGAACATCAGCGGTATTCCCGTCGACAGCTCTTTCAGCTCCAGCTCGGTCAGCGCCGCCGATCCGGCCGCTAGCTCCCCGCACCTGAGCCAGGGCCCGGTCCCCGCGGTCCAGCCGACGAAGACCCGGCGCACATCGTTCGCCGTCCGGCGTCCGGGCCTGCGGATCATCTGAACCCGGATGCCCAGGGCGTCGGCCGCCGCGACCATGGCGTCAAGCGGCGCGGGCAGCACGGTCTCCGCCGGTTCGTGCGGCCACGGTCCCGGATCCTCGATCAGCAGCCAGGCCCTGGATGCCTCGGGCGCCGACGCCATGGAAGGCTCCGTCCCGTCATGACACTCCGCACCGTGTTCGCATTCAGCGGCCACGCTGATTACTCTCCGATCCCTCCGACCCCGGTCTTGCTCCATCTCATGCTAGTTGTCACCGCCATGACCATGTCTCGCGACTCCACGAGGAAGGAGAGCTCCAAGATGCCCATGTGATGGCATTCCGCCGGGCGCTGATCGCCATGGATCGCTATCCATAGCAGGCTGGTTTTTCCGGGAGCATTTGGGCTCACGGGAGGATTCTGGGGTCGATAGTGCACAAAAAGCTCCCCGGAGCCCAAATACTCCCCGATACGACGCATCACGCCGCGCTCAGGCATCACGGCACACATACGTACCCGCCCTCGTCCAAGAATGATTGCTTGAACTCTAGGCGTGTCGCCAGATGACCCAGCCGGCCGGCCGGTTGGAGGCGACGATCCGCCAGCCAGGCGGGGCGTGCGGCCAGCTGGCGCTGGCGGACGTGCCGTTCGGCCATAGTGTTTCGACCACGTTGACGCCCGCCGGAGGCGGCTGGCTGGGCGGGTTGAAGAACTGAAGCTCGGTCCAGGAGATCTCGAACGCCTGCGGTATCCACAGTTCCCAGGGGATCGCGGCGGAGATGGCGATCTGGTCACCCGGCTTCAGCCCGGCCGCGGTGACCAGCCCGGTCGTACTCGCCGCCTGGCCCGCCGTCGCGGGCCGGGAGATGTGGCTGGTCATCTGGGCCACCGCCACCAGGCTCACCGCCGCCACGCTCAGGCCGAGGAAGCCGAGGCCGCAGGCCAGCATGAGGCCGCGCCAGCGGCGGACGATGAGCGCGACGACGATCCAGCAGCCGAGCAGGCCGAACGTCACCGCCGTCGCCACCAGGACACTGGCCTGGGTCCAGTCCTGGGTGAGCACGGCGGGTTCGGCGAAGTTGAACCCGTTCCCGAACCCGTTCACGGGCAGCGACGTGCCCGCGTAGGTCGCGACCGTAGCGGCGGCCACGGCGGTGAGCCCGACGAGGGCGGCCGCGTAGCCGAAGATCCACCGGGCGCTCGCCCGCAGCAAGACGACCGCGCCGACGAGGAAGTACGCGATGATCATGCCGTCCAGGTAACGCCCGGACGCCCAGGTCGGGGACTGGTCAGCGGGCAGCGCGGCGGGTGCGACAAAGGCGATGAGGACGGTGACCGCCACCGAAAGCGCGGCCATGATCCTCAGGTCGCTGCGCAGGTCGCGCCGCGCGACCGCGGCCGCCGCGGCGACCAGTCCGATCCCGGCCAGGCCCCAGCTGTCGATGGTCACCCGCCAGCCCTCGCCGACGGCCATCTCGGCCACGTGAATCACCCCGTAAGGGCTCGTCAGCCGGGTCGCCAGCTGACCGGTCAGGCTCCGGACGCCCTCCGGGTAGAGCACCTTGGTGACATAGCGGTTCAGCTCCCACCCCGCGCCGACAGTGAGCAGCGCGGTCAGCGCCGCGGCCGCCACGGTGCCCCGGGCCGCGGGACGACGCCAGCCGATCAGGATCGCCACGGCCGCGAAGCCGATCAGCATCACCAGGCCCCGGGAGTGGACCGCGTAGGCGAACCCGGTCAGCAGGGCGGACCCGGCCGCCGCCGCGTGGCCGGCTCGCGGCGACCTGGCGGTGAGCCAGCTGTGCACGGTCAGCAGCCAGGCCAGCGTGATCACCGGGAAGATCGCGTCGGTCATCGCGTACTCGCTGTAGAAGAACCCGGCGGGCACCAGGGCCGCGATCGTCGCCACGCCGTAGGCGGCCGGGCGGTCAAGTCCGAGCCTGCGGCAAGTCAGGTAGCCGAACGGCATCACCAGAGCGCTGATTACCGCGTTGATCGTCAGCACGGCGTGGTACACGCTGACGGGGTTCTTGGTGAACCAGTAAATCGGCGTGATCAGCAGCGGGTAGCCACCCTGGTACAGCGTCGAGCCGGAGAAGTCGACGCCCGGCCCTCCCGCCAGGACCCGCGCCGCGATCAGGTACGCGGTCTCGTCCGGGTTGGCCAGCGGCGTGGCCTGCCCGCGGCTAAACCACACCCGCAACCCGGCCTGGATCAGCCAGCCGAACCCGAGCAGCAGGCTCCACCGCCACGCCGTTCTCCTCGGGGCGCGGCCCGGCCCGGTACCGGTCAATTCGGCGCCGGTCAACTCGATGCCAGTCGACGCGGTACCGGTCCGGGAGGTGATGGCGTCAGCGGGATCAGCGAAGGCGAGCCTGATCAACGGGCGTCCCAAGGCTGCCGCCTCCTTGCTGTCGTAAGAATGGACTCGGCCTTGGGCCCCGAGCGTGACATCGACGTCACTACTGCGCGCACGGTGCTGGTACGCGCGTGACCAGCGTGATCCTTCAGTCTGAGAACAACTTAGGTTAATTTTGTGTGCAGGCCAAGAACTCCCTGGCGCGTGTCCGCATGACGGCCTGCGACTTCCCTGGCTGGGTGTACCATCGCATCCGTGTCACGGCGGTATTGGCGCTTTACTCTGGCTCCCGGTATGCGGGTCGACAGCCAGGCAACTCGCCTGCCCTTAACCGCCGCCTGGAGCCAGTAAGACAGAGACATTCATCTGTCGCTAAGGGGTGTGCTGGCTCCCGGGGTCTCGGGCAGCGGCCCGCCCGGGAGGAGACCCGCCTGATGCCAACCACGGGGAAGACCAGCACGGGGAAGACCAGCACCTCCGACACCCGCGTCGTCGGCTATGAACCGCTGCTTTCGCCTGCCGCCCTGCTCGACGAGCTGCCCCTGACCGACGCGGCGATGGCGACCGTAGAGCAGACCCGCGCCGAGGTCCGGGCCGTGCTCGACGGGTTCGACGACCGGCTGCTGGTGATCACCGGCCCCTGCTCGGTGCACGACCCGGTGGCGGCGCTGGACTACGCGGGCCGGCTGCGGGCGGTGCGCGAGCAGAGCGAGGCTGACCTGCTCATCGTGATGCGGGTTTACTTCGAGAAGCCGCGGACGGTGACCGGCTGGAAGGGCCTGATCAACGACCCGGGCATGGACGGCCGGCACGACGTGCACCGCGGCCTGCGGACCGCCCGGCGGCTGCTGCTCGACATCGTCGGCCTCGGCCTGCCGGTGGGCTGCGAATGGCTCGACCCGATCACACCGCAGTACATCGCGGACACGGTGACCTGGGGCGCGATCGGCGCCCGGACCACAGAAAGCCAAACCCACCGCCAGCTCGCCTCCGGCCTGTCGATGCCGATCGGGTTCAAGAACGGCACCGACGGCGACGTCCAGGTCGCGATCGACGCCTGCCGGGCCTCGGCCACCGGGCACACGTTCTTCGGCGTCACCATGAACGGCGCCGCCGCCGTGGTGACCACGGCCGGGAACCCGGACACCCACGTGATCCTGCGCGGCGGCCGCGGCGGCCCGAACTACGAGGCCAGCCACGTCGCCAAGGCCCTGGACCTGATCACCGGGGCGGGGCTGCCCGGCCGGCTGATGGTGGACGCGAGCCACGGCAACAGCGGCAAGGACCACCGCCGCCAGCCGCTGGTCGCGACCGCGATCGCCGAGCAGGTGGCGGCCGGGGAGCGCGGCCTGACCGGCGTGATGCTGGAGAGCTTCCTGCGCGAGGGCAGCCAGCAGCCAGGCCCGCCGCCCACCCTGGCCTACGGGCAGAGCGTCACCGACGCGTGCCTGGACTTCGAAACCACCAGCGCCGTCCTGGACACACTGGCCGCAGCCGTCCGTTCCCGGCGCGATTTTTTATGCCGAACGGTCCTGGCTCACCCCCCTAGCCAACCACCGGCAGCCGGGTGAGAGCGTCGTCGATCCGTTCCTGCGACAGCTCGAAGTCGGTCATCTCACCGGACAGGTAGCGCTCGTAGGCGCCCATGTCGAAGTGCCCGTGGCCGCACAGCGCGGTCAGCAGCACCTTCGGCTCGCCGGATTCGGTGCACCGTTTGGCTTCCTCGATGACGGCCGCGATCGCGTGCGAGGGTTCCGGCGCCGGGATGATCCCCTCGGCCCGGGCGAAGGTCACCGCGGCGGCGAAGCACTCCCGCTGCGGCTTGTTCACGGCCTCGAACAGGCCGAGCTCATAGATGTGCGAAAGCAGCGGCGACATGCCGTGGTAGCGCAGCCCGCCGGCGTGCACCGGGTCGGGGATGAAGTCGTGGCCGAGCGTGTGCATCTTCAGCAGCGGCGTGAACCCGGCCGTGTCGCCGAAGTCGTAGGCGTACCGCCCCCGGGTGAAGGACGGGCTGGCCGACGGCTCGACCGCGCGGAAGGTCGGGTTGGCCCGCCCGGCCAGCTTTTCCCGCAGGAACGGCAGGATCAGCCCGGCGAAGTTGGAGCCGCCGCCGGTGCAGCCCACGATCAGGTCCGGCATCGACTCGCCGAACGCGGCGAACTGCTTGATCGCCTCCTCGCCGATCACCGTCTGGTGCAGCAGCACATGGTTGAGCACGCTGCCCAGCGCGTACCTGGTCTCGGCGCTGCCTCCGGCCGCCTCGACCGCCTCGCTGATCGCAATGCCGAGGCTGCCCGGCGAGTCCGGGTCCGCGGCGAGGAACTCCGCGCCCGCCTTGGTGGCCCGGGACGGGCTCGGGTGCACGGTGGCGCCCCAGGTCTCCATCATCGTGCGCCGGTACGGCTTCTGGTCGTAGGAGGCGCGGACCATCCAGATCTCGCAGTCGATGCCGTACTGGGCGCAGGCGAAGGCCAGCGCGCTGCCCCACTGGCCCGCACCGGTCTCGGTGGTGAGCCGCTTGGTGCCTTCCGC
>PMST01000648.1 GCA_003168295.1 Actinomycetota bacterium | reverse complement strand
CGGGCGGTGCCGGCGGGCCATCACCAGGGCCTCGTCGCCGGAGGCAGCCTGGGCCACGACCTGCAGGTCGTCCTGGATCGCCAGCAGGGAGGCCAGCGCGGTGCGGATGAGGTTCTCGTCGTCGGCGAGGAGCACCCGGATCACGGCGCGGGCGTCTCTGCGGTGACACCGGCGCCGCGCTGGCCCGGGCCGGGCGAGATCGTGACATCCGAGACCGCCGATTCACAGAGGCAACCGCGGCGGCTATGGTGATGGTCACCGCCACCGTGGACCATGCGGCAGCCTGGCTAGCGGACGCGAACCACCCCGCCCACACCAGCGCCCCGGCCAGGACAAGACCGGACGCCACCCCGAACAGGCGCCCGCTGAGCTTCTCCCCGATCCACCAGCCGCGCATCCGAGCAGTACCGGCACGATCATCCTGAGATCCAGCGCGTTGCGAGTTCTTCATCGCAGACTCCGTTCAGTCACGTCCGGGATGAGCCCGGGCTCCTAGGTCCAGCGTCGCGGCGAATCAGGACTCCGCCCCGTGCGCGCCATCACCGGTCCCGATGACATCCGCCCGGCCAGGCCATGACAAACCACACGTCCCGCGCCCGGATCCCGAAGCGGGACGGCCTCGTCCCATGATCGCGAAGGGGGAGTGACCGCGGCGGTGCCGCACGACTCCGCCGATAGTGGACAGCGCTGAAGCCGTCCCGAACGGGCTGACCTGTGCTTGATAGGGCGACAACAGCCCATCTCGGAGAGATTTAAATATTCGGCAGGGAGGATGCGTACTTTTACTCTTTGCCGATGCTGGTCCCGCTTGCCTACTCCTCGATGGCCCCGCCGATCTGGCGCAAGTGCCGCCGGAAGGTGTATGACGGTTCGGCTGCGCGCCGCGCCAGGTACTCCCCGAAGGTCGTCTGCTGGCGCAGGGTTTGACCCGCCTGGATCTTGCGAGCCTGATCCCGTTCGGTCTGGGCGATCTGGCGGGCGGTGGCCAGGACTTCTCCCGCCTGACCGGACGCGATGAACACGACGCCGTCGTCGTCGCCTAGCACGATGTCGGTGCCGGTGACCAGGCATGACCCGAACCGTGCGCTGGCTAGCGCGGACGGCTCCTGCTCATCGAGGCGGACCGGCCCGGCCGGGCAGCGGCCGTAGCTGAACACCGGCAGGCCGATCTGGGTCAGTTCCGGCGTGTCGCGGTGCAGCCCCCATACCACCACCCCGCTCAGGCCCGCCGCCTGTGCCTCCAGCACGACCAGGTCGCCGACGCAGGCCTCATCTGCCCGCCCGCCGTTGTCGACGACCAGCACGTCGCCGTATCCGGCGCTGCTGAACGCCTCCAAGAACACATCGACGCTCCCGTAGTGGCGGGCCGGCAGCGCCCGGCCGGCGATCTGCCGCCCGGGGATGACTGCGCCGATGCCAGGCGGCGCGACGCGCAGCGGCACTTTCCGGCGGATGCAGGCGTCGGCTACCAGCGGCGTGGACAGGCCAGCGAATTCGGTCAGCATCCCTGCTTGTCCTGGCTCGATTCCAGTCACCCGCCAGACGCTACCCGCGGCCACGGGAACCATCTTGAACGCTCGTGCGGTCCCGCGGTTCCGGCCCCGCGCACTCCCGGACGACTCCGTCTCAGGCACTCCGGAACCGCCGCTAGGCGCAACGGGCGTGCCCGGCTGGCAGCGGCTTAGCGGGCTCCTGAACGGTCGTTCTGCAGTAGGCAGCCTGCGCGGAGACGGCCAGGCCTGGGCGCCGGGATGTCAGTCGCGGAATGAGCTGGCGTGCGGTCTTGGCCTGCGCAGAAGCCATTGCCGGAACGTCCGCCGCGGCGGGCGGGCGGTGACCCGGCCGCCGTGGTTCTCGCCGGAGACCTCCACGGTGAGGTGTACCGGCTCTTTCCAGCCATTCCGCGGCCGGATCTTGACCGTTCCGCCATGCACGGTTATCGCGTCGGTGTCCACTTCGATGCCGGGCCTGGTCACCAGGACGAGTCCGCCGCCCCGCACATATGCCTGGATCTGCAGGGCGGGCTGGGTGATCACCGCGTTGGTGAAGTCAAGCTTCACCGTCCCGCCGACGGCCCGGATCTCCATCCGCGCAGGGACCACCCACTGGCCGCGGCGCGTTGCGTTCCCGCCCTGGTAGTCGAGCCGGACGACGTCCTTGGCCGGCGCGGCGGCCGAGCCAGCCCGGCCGGGCACGGCCGGCAGGTCCGCGGTCAGCGCGGCCAGTTCGCCGCTGGTGCGGGCCGTCAGCGCTGCCTCGATCCGCTCGTCGAGCTCGGCTGCTGTCAGCCGGCCGTCACCGGCCGCCACGCGCAGGATCTCCACCGCCCGGTCGCGGTCTTCATGCGAGGCCCGCAGCTCCGGCCGGGCGCCCGGACCAGCGCCAGTGTCCGGGGAAACCTCGCCTGTCATGCCCTACATCTTGTAACTCACCGGGTAAGCCCGCAACAGCATTCCTGCCCGGGTGACCGGCCGGTGGCTCAGACCGTCTCTGGCTCCGGGACGGTCTCGGCTATGTCGATCACGGCATGTTCGGCGACGTCTTCGGTGAGCTGGGTACTGCCGCGCCGCAGGCCGGGCAGCGCGGCCAGCAGGCCGAGCGCGGCGATGCCGGTGATCAGGTACAGCGCCGGCCGGTAGGCCGACAGCGTGGCGGACGCCGAGGTGACCGAGTTCGCGCCGCCCGCGTCGACGACCGCGGTGATCACTGCGAGCACTACCGCGCCGCCGACCTGGAATGAGGTCTGGAACAGGCTGGCGGCCAGGCCCTGCTGGTGGTTGCGTACCCCGGCGGTCGCGGCGACGGTCAGCGCGGAGAAGCCGAATCCGAATGCGGTGCCGAGCAGGATCACGGTCGGCAGCATCACCCCCGGGTAGTCCGGCGTCACGCCTGCCCGCAGGAACACGGCATAGCCGGCCACGAGGGCGGCGAAGGCGGCGACGACCAGCGACCCGGCGCCGAACCGGTCGAGCAGCCCGGCGACGCGCAGCGAGAGAACTAGTACCATCGCCCCGGCCGGGAGAAACGCCAGCGCGGTCGAGATCGCCGTCCAGTGGGCCAGCGTCTGGAGGTACTGGGTCAGCAGGAACTGGAACGACACGTAGCTGCCGAACAGGGTGACCGCCCCGATCTGGGCCCGGCGGAGCGATGCCGAGCGGAAGATACCGAACGGGACGAGCGGATGGGTGCTGCGCGTCTCGATGACCGCGAACAGAGCCCCCAGCGCGATGACCGCGGCGAACGAGGCGATCGTCCGTGCCGATCCCCAGCTAGCCTGCTGGGCGTCCACCACCGTGTAGACCAGCAGCAGCACCGCCGTGGTGATGACCGCCGCGCCGGGCAGGTCGAACTGGTGCCAGGCCCGGCTCGCCCGGCTGCCCGGTTCGGCCCGCGGGATCAGGGTCAGCGCGCCCAGCAGCACGAGAGCCGCCGCTGGCGCGGACACCAGCAGCGTCAGCCGCCAGCTGACCTGTGTGAGCAGCCCCGACAGGACGAGGCCGAGCGAGAACCCGCTGGCGCCGAAGACCGAGTAGATACTGAACGCCCGGTTGCGCATCGGTCCCTCGGGGAAAGTGGTGGTCAGCAGCGACATGCTGGACGGTGCGGTGAAAGCGGCCGCCATGCCCTTGATGATGCGGGCCGCGATCAGCAGGCCAGGGCTTGACACAAGACCGCCCAGCAGGGACACGACGGCGAAGACCGCGACTGCTGCGACGAACACCCGGCGGCGGCCGAGCAGGTCGGCGGCCCGCCCGCCGAGGAGCAGCAGGCCCCCGTAACCGAGCGTGTATCCGCTGACGATCCACTGGAGCGATGCGGTGCTCATGTGCAGCGCGCTCCGGATGGACGGCAGCGCGACTCCGACCATCGACACGTCGAGGCCGTCCAGCAGCAGCGCGCCACTGAGGACGATGAGGATCCCCCACAGCTGGGGCGTCCAGGTGGTTTCCGATGAGGCGGCCAGCGGCTCGCGCTGACCTCGCGAAGAAGCCATGGCCTGACTATATGCATGTACGTGCAATGATTGCAAAGACATTTAATGTACTTGCAAGTACCTGCGGAGACGGAGTAAAATACGCGCATGGCAACGAGCGCAGCGGCCCGCGCCCGCCCGGAGCCGCCGTCCGGCGGCACGGGGGAGTCTGGCCTCCGGGACCGCGACGAGGCGGTGAAGGCGGCGTGGCATGCGCTCATCTCGGCCAAGGTCACATCATGGAACGCACTGGAACGCGAACTGGGCGAGTCCCACGGACTCGGCGTCAGCGACTTTGAAGTGCTCGACTACCTGGCAGGCCGGCCCGACGGCTGCCGTTCCCAGAGCCTGGCCGACGCGGTGCACCTCAGCCAGAGCGCCCTGTCCCGGCTCGCCGACCGGCTGGAAAGGCACGGCCTCGTGCAGCGAAGCAATTGCGCCGACGACCGCCGCGGGATCAATCTCGTCCTCACTGCCGCCGGGCGGGACAGGCACGCCCAAGCACTGAGTACGTACTGCGAGGTGCTGGCCAGGACGCTGCCGCCCGCGCTAGTCGCGCGCTTCGAATGACGTCCGCCGCCGGCACCGGCACCCTGCGCGAGTTTCGGGCACGGCCTTAAAGGGACCGGCATGCGACGGGCGCCGGCCCCCAGGCGAGACCAAACAACTCCTGAGAGCGGGCGGCGGGGATCGAACCCGCACGACCAGCTTGGAAGGCTAGTGACTCGCTCTGGCTGGCCACTCCACTTGGCGGCTGGCCGCGGCCGGCATGCTTTCAGAAGGCGGCCCTGTAAAGGCCTATGCGTTCCTCGGAGACAATGGCGTCCCCCGGCTGGCGCGCCTCGGTCCTGCTTTCGGTACCAAGTTCCTGTACTTCTGCTCCCCGGCCAGCGGTAGGCCCGCTCTTATCCTCGACCGCCTAGTGGCCGCCTGGCTCCGCGAAAATGCGGACCTCTCGCTTAACGAGGCTCGATGGTCAGTCTTGACCTACGAGCGATACATCCAGACCATGTTCGGCTGGGCAGGGCGAGCTGGACGTCGCAGCCGATGAACTCGAAGCCTGCATCTTCTCGGAGCAGGCTGGACTAGTGAGCAGTCAGTGGGCTCCGAGCGATCAACCGTTGGAACAAGAGCCTCAGACGCAAGCCCAGTAAGCGATTGGGCATCCTGGTCCGGATGGGATGGATGCACGCTAGACCCTCGGTTAGAGGCAAAGTACGGATAGATGCACTATCCTGAAAGCCAAAGACCGGCACCTCGACTTGTCCTGATCAGAAGTCAGGACGGGACGTACACCGCTTGACCAGCGAAAGCATGAGCCGTTGCGCTGGATGCAGGCTTTGTTAACTTACCCGTTCTCATTCGTTAGTGACCATAGGTTTCCACACCTTAGTGCACATGGGGCGCGCGTAGCTCCTCGCGCGGGAGGCCGGATGCGCCGGAGTACGGTAGGACTGCTCGCCGCAGTTGGGGCTGCCATGTCTGCACTCGCGGGGCTCTCTAATGGAGACGTCTTTGCCCTGGCGATTTTGTCAGCTAGTGCTGCTACGGCCATAGCTGTTCACCTGGCCTTTCCGCGTCAAAAATCCCACATGAAGCGCAAGAAGCTTAAGAAGCGGAAAAGCAAGAAGCTTAAGAAGCGGACAAGCAAGAAGCTTAAGAAAAGCGGATCTTCCAGGGCCGCCGATCCAGGGCGTGTTGCATCTGTAGGATCTCCTCGCCATGCAAGACAGGTATCGATGACGGGGGCTTCCGCGGAGTCAACGTATGAATTCGACGTAGCTGTTTCGTTCGCTGGGGAAGATCGCGATTTCGTGGAGGTGATTGTCAGTCGGCTAAAAGATGCAGGCATCCGTGTGTTTTACGACACCGACTATCAGGTTGCTATGTGGGGTGAGGATCTAGCCGAGTATCTTGATCAGGTCTATCGCGCGAAGGCCCGTTATGCCATAATGTTCATTTCTCGCTTCTATGCAGAGAAAATGTGGACACGTTACGAGCGCCGCAGTGCATTGGTCCGCGCGCTGGGCCAAGAGAGCGTATACATTCTCCCGGTTCGCCTCGACAGCACAATCCTTGAAGGGCTACATCAAACCATCGCCTATCTCGATGCACAGCTGATGGGCCCAGATGGAATTGTGAGCGCAACCCTGGCCAAACTTACAGGCGCTCCGCCAGCGCCGTAAGCCGCGATCGCACGAGTACCGCAGACCGGAACAACGGCCTCCCTTTAGACGCTGAGCAAATCCTTGTGATTATCAACCAAGCGACTTAGGATGGCCAGGGTCATCTGCCGGGTCGCGTTTGAATGGCCTCACTGTCATTCAGAAGGGTGCACACCAGCGGATCTTCCGCTCATCGGCAATGCAGGGCGTCTCCCGGCGCCCGACCCGAGAGACGCAGAGTCAGGTCCCGGAGGCCATAGAGGCGGCGAGGATGTAGTTCGGGTGGCGATCCAGGTTCTGACGGGCCCGGTCGTAGCGCATGGTGGTGCGCGGGTCTGCGTGGCGGGCGGCGATCTGGACATCCCGGAGGTCAACACCAGCGTCGAAACTGGTCTGGCGAAAGTAAAGTATGGCGCACCATGTGCGGATGCACCCTGGTGACCTGGATGCCAGGTGTCGTTCCGTCATTCGTCGATTATTCGGTCGCCGTGGAAGTCTGAGCGCGGTAGAACCAGGAGATGACCGAACGACGGCTGCCCGGCGGGCGCAGTTTCGGAGCCGTACGCGCCGGCGACGAAGTCCGCCGCCCCGCACAGCCGTGGACGGCGACCGTGCACTCGGTGCTGCGGCATCTGGAAGACGTCGGCTTCGACGGCGCCCCGCAAGCCCGCGGCTTCGACGAGCAGGGTCGCGAACGCCTGACGTTCCTGCCCGGCCAGACCTTGGGCGAGACTACGCCATGGCCGGATTGGCTGCGCTCCGACGACGCGCTCCGGCAGGTCGGCGGGTGGCTTCGGAGGCTGCACGACGCGACCGCGGCATTCCGGCCAGCCGGAGACGCCGTGTGGTTCACCGGCCGGCCGTGGCAGCCGGGACTTGTGATCGCTCATCTGGATGCATCGCCGTGGAACGCCGTATGGGCCGACGGCGCCCTGGCCGGCTTCGTCGACTGGGATACTGCCAGCCCGTCCCGGCGCGAGGATGACCTGGCGTTCTCGGCGCTAACCTGGGTGCCGCTGCTGACGGCGGAGATCGCCGGGCACGCCGGATTCGGTGACGCAGCCGACCGGCGCCGACGGTTCCATCTGCTCCTGGACGCGTACGGATACAGCGGCGGCCGAACCGGGATCCGCGACGCGATCATCGGACGTGTCGAGCGTAACGTCGCGATGATCCGGCAGTTCGCCGACGGCGGTGAGCCGACCTTCCAGCGCATGCTGCCGTGGGCCGCGGACCTGGAACGGTCCGGCAACGAGGTGGCCGAGCTGCCGGACGAATTCTGGCAGGGCCAGGCCGCTGACGGATCGGGACCAGCCGAGAGCGTGGCACCGGCCAGCGGGTCGCCGAACGCGTGGCACCAGGCCTGACCGGGCGCATCGCGTGACTCCGTGCCGCTGGTAACGGCCACGTCAAGACTTCGCCGCCACCCACACCCAACGACACGCCGCCTATCAGTTAGCCAATCCATCAATCGCCGCCTGCATCAACGCGGCATGACCGGACGTTCCGACAGCGCAACGATCATCGCGGGCATGCGCGCCGCCACCGTCGTTGACCTGGCCCGTTACACCCTGGGCGGCCAAGAATGTGCCCTGTCGTCCGGGAGAGTACCTCTCATCGGCATTCTCTGAACAATCCAAGTCGAGTTGAAGGTTGGGGTGTTTCCGCAGGTCACGGCGGATGTGCACATGCTGGCAGGTTGGCTGAGGCTGACGTTACGAAAGGCAGCGAGGAGAAGCTGAGCGGCCCGTTCGGCGCCGCATGTCTGCTTTTCGGTAGTGCTCGGGCCCCTAGCTGGAGTGGCCGACCAGACTGTGCCAGCAGCCTTCCAAACTGGTCATGCGGGTTCGATTCCCGGGTGGCAACCCTCCTGGATCCCGGACAGTTCACTGCCCGCGGCAACGTCCGTCTTTCCTCGTCCGGCGTGGCATGGTGCGGGCTCATGGGACTTGACAACCCCCGGGCCAGGCTGAAACTATCAGCGATAGGTTACCGATCGATGATAGAAAGAGAAGCGATCCGTGCCGATGACCGAGAGACAGCAAGCCGATCCGCGGGAGCGCCGCCGGCAGGCGAAGGTGTCCGCGATCCTCGCCGGGGCCTGGGCGCTGGCCCATCGCGACGGCCTCGCCGTGATCTCGCTCCGGGACCTCGCCGACTGCGTCGACCTGCGCCAGCCGTCCCTGTACGCCTACTTCGACTCCAAGCTCGGCCTGTACGACCTGATGTTCGCCGACGGCAACCGCCAGCTCCTGGAGATGGTCCGGTCCCTGGCTCTCAGCGACGACCCCCGCCAGGCGCTGGTGGAGTTCACCGGGGCACTGGTGCGGTTCTCGACCCAGGACGTGGTACGCCACCAGCTGCTCTTCCAGCGGACAATTCCTGGTTTCGAGCCCTCTGCGGGGTCCTACGCCCTCGCCCTGGAGTTCTACGAGATCGCCCGCCAGCGCCTGGCCGCGGCCGGCGTGTCCGATCCGTCCGACCTCGACGTCTTCAGCGCCCTGGTGAACGGCCTGGCCCACCAGCAGGTGGCCAACGACCCGGGCGGCGACCGGTGGGTCCGCCTGGCCCAGCGGGCAGTTGACATGTTCCTAGCCGATGTCGACCGGCACCGGCAGCACAGCACCCGGAAAGGGGAATGACCATGAGCCAGGCCACCATCAAGGATGTCACCACCGTGCCGAGGATTGCCCACGGCGAGGCGATGCAGATCGCGGCGGCGGAGAACGCCAGATTCGCCGCGCTGCTGCGCAGCTTCGAGCCCGGCGACTGGGCCAAGCCCACCGACTGCACGCTGTGGGACGCGCGGGCCGTGGCCGCCCACATCGTCGGGTCCGCCGCCGGCCAGGCATCGCCGCGCGAGTTCGCCCGCCAGGTCCGCAAGGGACGCCCGCTGATCGCCGAGATCGGCGGCCAGTACTGGTGGGACGGGATGAACCAGCTCCAGATCCGCGAGCGCGCCGGCCTGAGCACCGGGCAGCTCATCACCGAGTGGAACCTCGCCTCGGCCCGGGCCCTGCGGGCCCGCACCCGCCTGCCGCGCCCGATCGCCATGCTCCCCCTGCTCAGCCTCCCCGCCCCGGTCGGCCGCCAGCCGCTGTCCTACCTGTTCGACATCGGGTTCACCCGCGACGTGTGGATGCACCGGATCGACCTGGCCAGGGCTACCGGCAAGACGCTCGATCAGGACCCCGGCCACGACGGCCGCATCGTCGCCGACATCGTCGCCGAATGGGCGGGCACCCACGGCGAGCCCTTCACCCTCTCCCTCGACGGCCCCGCCGGAGGGCAGTACCGCTCAGGGACCGGCGGTGAGCACGTTGACCTGGACGCCATCGAGTTCTGCCGGATCCTGTCCGGACGCGGCGAGGGCACCGGCATCCTGCGCCACCCCCTGCCCCTCTAGCCCGGCCACCTCACCCCAGGACCCGACCGCCTGAACCCGCAAAGGAGTGCGCCATGGACACCCAGACACACGAGATCGCCGAGGGGATCTACCGGTTCTCCACCTTCGTGCCCGGCATCGGCCCGGCCGGCCTCACCTTCAACCAGTACCTCATCGACGACGAGCAGCCGCTGCTTTTCCATACCGGGCACCGGGCTACCTTCCCGCTCCTCGCCGAGGCCATCGCCGCGATCACCCCGCTTGACCGGCTCCGCTGGATCACCTTCGGCCATGTCGAAGCCGACGAGTGCGGGGCCATGAACCAGCTGCTCGCCGCAGCCCCTCAGGCCGAAGTCGCCCACGGGGAGCTCGGCTGCATGGTGTCGCTGAACGACCTGGCCGACCGGCCGCCCGTCCCGCTCGCCGACGGCCAGGTCCTCCAGCTCGGCGCGCACCGGGTGCGGCATATCGACACCCCGCATGTCCCGCACGGCTGGGAGGCCAGGGTCCTGTACGAGGAAACCACCAGCACGCTCCTGTGCGGGGACCTGTTCACCCAGCTGGGCAACGGCCCGGCGATCACCACCGGCGACATCATCGGCGCCGCCGCCCAGGCAGAGGACGTCTTCAGGGCCAGCTGCCTGACACCAGACACCGGTCCCGCGATCAGGCGACTGGCCGGCCTCAACCCGGCCACGCTCGCCGTCATGCACGGCTCCTGCTTCACCGGAGACGGGCCAGCCGCGCTGCTGGCACTCGCGGCGGACTACGACCAGCGCCTATATTCCCGTCACGAACCCCTGATCACCCCGCCGCCATCGTCGATGGCGAGCTGATCATCTGCCAGCGACCCATCAGCTCCGGGAAATGGCGCGAAACCAGGGCCTGCTCTACCCGCAGGTCCCAGCGTCAGTACCGCGACGGCGCTATGACCAGAACTCCTCTGCCGCGAACGGGTCAGCCGCATACGTCCAGACCTCGGTCGCCTTGCCGTCGTGGACCTGCATGACATGGACAAGTTTGTCCTGATACTGCTTGCCCGCCCGCTCGGCCGTGATCGTGGCGAGCGAGATCATGTGATTGCCGTTGGCGAGAACGTCGTGCAGCGTGAAACGTGCCGTCCCCCCGGAAAGCTCGGAGATCTTGCCGAACAACGCGATCACCTCAGCGATGCCCTGGTAGTCGCCCGCCAGCGGGCCGCGGCCGGGAACGTGCCACACGACGTCCTCGGCGAGGAACTGNNCTCTGCAGCGCGCCGAGGTCTCCGCTCCCGAAGGCCGCGTTGGCCTGCCGCACCCGGTCCTCGCCGGACTGCGTCATCTGAACCTCCCTCAAGGCGGCATGCCGTGATCATCGACTTGACCGCCGGGCAGGCCGTCACAAGCCCGGCATCCATCGGAACGGGCCACGCCGTCACGCCCAAGCTACGACACCGGGGCACTCACCGGTCCAAGCGGCACGAAAACCACACCGCGCCTCATTTCCCGACGGTACGCCCGCCGGCGCGCCTGGCATATCCAGCTGCGGGGGTTCGCTGCGCGGCGGTGAAGGTTGCGTTGCTTCGGCTAGCTGGCGGCGCCAGCTAGCCATGCGGTCTGCATGGCCGACGTCATAACGTAGGAGCCTGCGTCGAAGTAGAACACGACCTTGGCTCCGACGCTTTCGGCGCCTGAGATGAGATTCTCCTCCTGGCTGGTTGCGTTCGAGTCGCCCGGAGGTATCCCGGTCTCAGACACCATGAACGGCAGGGCGCCGCTGGCGTTCTCGACGTCGGCGTAGCTGGACGCGAACCGGTTCGACCATGTCGTGCCGGTGTTGGCGTAGTAGCCGTCAAGTCCCACCATGCCCACGTTTGCGACGGTGCCGGCGCGGTTCGACCAGTAATTGGCGACGGCCGAGCCGCCCTGCTCGATGTTGGGCGCCCAGACCCAGGTAATGAGGCTCTGGGCGCTGGCGTTCTGGTCGATTACGCCGGTGACGTGGTTCCACGCCTGGATCCATTCGGATTCTTGCTGGGCCTGGCTCGTGAACTGGGTGTTACCCGAATACCAGTCCCACGGGTACCACGACCCGTTCTGCTCGTGGTCGAACGTCAGGTAAAGCTTGCGGCCCAGCGACGCGATGGAGCTGGCGAAATTGGCCAGATACGGGTCCGAGTCGCCGGCGATGACCGACGACAAATTCACGGAGGTGCTCGAGTTGCAGGGGTTGCCGCAGGTTTGCAGCTCAAGGAACGGCGTGACCGAACTCGGTAGCACGCTGACTTCGGACGACTGGACCCCTTCATTCCAGCCGTAGTACTGGATCGCACCCGCATATTCCGAAGACGTGCCGATCGTGTAGTTCAGGTTGTTAGGGCTCTGGTATAGCCCGTACGGCTGCGCTGCTGGAACGGCCATCGCGCCCGGGGTACTCAGCCCGAGGCAAGCCACCGCAGCCGCCAGCGCCACAAGGACGCTCGTCTGTGTGCGTCGTAGCAACACGATTACGTTACCCCCTCCCTGCCGCAGGCTACCGACATATTGCGCGTTTTTCATCCTCCGATTTCGTGGGTCTGGAGAACGTGGATGGCCTGGGTCAGCCGGATCTTGCCTTGCCTTGCCTTGCCTTTCCGTGCCGACGCGCGCTGTCGGGGAGCCGTCAGGGTTGGTCCGCCAGGGCGGCGGTGAGGCGGGAGGCGAGCGTCGCGACCGCGGCCCGGAGTTCCTGGCCGCCAGCGACGTGGAAGGCGAACGGGACGGTGGTCAGCCACTCCTGGGCGTACATCGCCGGGTTGCTCGTGCTGCCGACGAGCACGCACCCGCCTGAAGCTGGTTCGAGCCGTCCCATCGCCGGGCGGATCCACGGGGCCACCTCGGCCGGCGGCGCGTCGAAGACGACGCGGGCGGGGAACTCCCACCCGGTGCCCAGGTTCTCCTCCAGTGCCGCCACCGGGTCGAGGTCGCCGGGTGGCTCGAACTCGCGGGTGGTCTGCTGGACCGAACGGACGCGGTCAACCCGGTAGGTTCGGATCGCGTTTGCGTGATGGG
>PMST01000081.1 GCA_003168295.1 Actinomycetota bacterium | reverse complement strand
CGGAGACGGCGCGGCGGCCGTCGGCGGTGACCGCGACTGCGGCCACCCGGCGGTCGTGGCCGCTGAGCTTAGCCTGCTGCTGGCCGGTGTCCAGGTCCCAGACCCGCACCGTCCCGTCGTGGCCGCCGGAGACGGCGCGGCGGCCGTCGGCGGTGACCGCGACTGCGGCCACCCGGCGGTCGTGGCCGCTGAGCTTAGCCTGCTGCTGGCCGGTGTCCAGAGTGAGGCTGGCGGTCAGGGGACGCAGCCAGGGGGTGGCGGGTCTGGAGCGGGTGCGTTGAAGCAGGTCCCGCAGCTGCGGGTCGGGCTGCCCGGCGAGCCGGCCGGTGAGCTGGCTGAGTAGCTGGCCGGGGTGGTCGGCGAGGATATGCGCCGACAGTCGCAGGGCACTGGCGACCAGGCGTATCGCGGGGTCGGCGGGAGGGGTGTCGTAGTCGGCGAGGAGGCCGGGTATGGTCCCGATGGCCAGTTTGGCGGTCATCCAGTCCAGGTCCAGCAGCAGCGCCGTCAGTTCCGGGATCCGGGCGGTCCGCTGCAGGTGGTGGGCGAGATGCTGGTAGAAATACCCGTCGTCCGGGCCGCTGGCCCAGCCTGCGGGACACTGATCGCGGTAGGCGGCCAGCAGCCGGTCATGCAGGCCGGGCAGGTCCAGAGCGCGGCGGACGAGGTAGTCCATCTGCAGGTCGTGCAGGCTGATCCGGCCGTCCTCGGCGCGCAGCAAGGACTTGCCGGCGAGGCCTTCGATCAGAGTGGCGGTGTGCTCGTGGTCCAGTCCCCACAGCACCTGCACGGCGGCCGCCGGGACCGGGCCCTGGCCGTGGAACACGGCCAGGCGCAGGTACCGGTCGCGGGCCTCCGGGGCGAGGGTGTCGGTGCTGGCGGCCAGCGCGACCGCCAGGCTCGGGTGCGGGTAATCCTCCAGCCGGATGGACAGTGCGTCCAGGTCGGCTTCGCGGAGCAGGCCCAGCAGCTGCCTCCAGTCATGGCTTCCGGCGTTGATCAGCGCGCCGCACACGGCCAGGGCCAGCGGCAGGTACCCGCACTCCCGCGCGACCAGGGTCGCCTCCTCCGGAAGGTCGCCGAGCGGGAGGCCTGCCCAGGCCGCCAGCAGCCGGGTGGCCGCCTCCGGGCTGAGCTGGCCGAGAGGCACGACGGTGGCGCGGGGAACGGTGGCGGTGTCGCGGGTGGTGACCAGCACCCGGCATGGCGGCTCGGGCTCGGCGAAGGCGGGCACGTGTGCCCGGTCCCACACGTTGTCTAGCACGAGCAAGCACCGACACTCGCCCAGCAGGCGGCTCAGCCGCTCCCGCCCCTGCGGCACGTCCGTGATGGGCCTGCTGTCCCCCAAGGCGGCGGCCAGGCTAGCCTGTACCTGCAGCAGCGGCGGGTCCGGACCCAGCTCCAGCCAGAACGTCCCGTCCGGGAACGCCTCCCGCACCTTCAGATCACGGGCTGCGGCCGCGGCCAACACGGATTTGCCGCTGCCGCCCATCCCGGCCAGCCCCACCAGCGGCCCATCCGACGAGGCTCCGATCAGCGCGTCTAGCACCTGGTTCAGCTGGTCTGGCCGCCGCACCTCGAAGGAAACCGGCCGGGGGATGTCCCGGACCGACCTGGCGACCGGCACCCCGGCGAGATCGAACTCGGCCAGCACGCCCTCGAGGGGGGCGGCATACAGCACGTTAGCCACTGGCCGCTCCGCGCCCAGCTGAGCGGCGACCCGCCAGAATGCCTGCTCCACCAGCACCCCCAGCATCCCGCCCGCTGACTGGGCGAGGACCGGGCTGCCCGAATAGCCCCGGTAGTTGCCGATCTCCTGCTCCACCCACAACTGGATCAGGGTTGTTTCCTTCCCGGCGGCGTTCTTCAGCTGGCGGTGCGGTTCGGTGACCGTGCCCCTGAGCACCGGGGCGACCGGATCGGGCCGGGTCTCCACCCGCCACGGCTCCCCGGCCGTGACCTGCCCGGCGGCGGGCAACACGGCCGGCGCGGCCCACTGCAGGTGCAGCACCGCCACGTCCAGGCCGGTGCTGACCTCGACCCGGGTGACCGGGATCGGCTCGGCGCCCGCGGGCTGGTACTGCACCGCCGCCGCCACCGCGACGGGCTCGCCGCGATCCACACGGTAGACCAGCGGCGGGCCGGACGGCCCAGTACCCAGGCGGTGCCCGCCACCTGGCCTCTTCTCGTTCCACACCACATGCCCGGCGGTCAGCGCCAGGCTCTCAGCGATGGCAAACCCCGCCCCCTCGTCCTGGCCATTTAGCAGGACCCGGCCCGCCGCGCCGCCGGTCACTGCCGCTGGAAGGTCACGGTGACCTCGAAGGTGGCCGCGGCCGACGCCTTCGTCAAGATCACCCCAGCTTCCGCGGTCAGGCAGATCCCGAACGAGCCGGACACCTCACCCAGCCGCCAGCCCTCCGCCGCCGGGAGCCCGGGCAGGCTGTCCGCCACTGCCTGGGCGCCCGACACCACCGCCTCCCGCACATCGGAAAGCCGGTCCCGGAATGCCTCGACCGTGCTCGATCCCCACCCGATCTCCCGGCCGGACTCGACCGGTACCACCTGCACCGCTTCGCAGCGGGACCTGGTCCTCAGTTGGCCCAGCTACGCGTGACTGCAGCTGAACGCCTACACCGACAGCATGACTCAATGTGCCGAGGAAAGTTACCGTTCTGTCACGCACGCTCGCGCTGGCAGGTCCATGCTTTTCCATGATCGCCACCACATGATGAGACGTGGTGGCGATCATGCGGGTCTTATCAGTGACTCGCAACCTAAGTCTGGACTTCGCAACCTTCACCTGGACAGGACAGCGGCCGGT
>PMST01000594.1:265-18963 GCA_003168295.1 Actinomycetota bacterium | reverse complement strand
ATCTGCCCGGCCCCGGCCCGGCCGGCGAAGGCGTGCAGCAGCATCGCGCCCGCATACCGACACGACCTGGCCGGTGATGCCCGGCCCGGCCGTCGCCGCGCCGTCACCTGACCCGCCGCCCCCGTGTCCGCCAGCGCCTCGCCCGGCGTCCGCGGCCGGCCCGGGCTCCGGCGTGCCCTCCCGCCCAGGTTCCGCTTCCGGTACCGGCCCGGATCCCGGCTGCGGCGGCCGCGGCATGCCCGGAGCCGGCTCCGCCGCATCCTGCTGAAGCGGCAACTGGCCCTGCGCGCCGGCCGGGCCGAGATGGCGCAGCACCGTGGACTGGTTCACCCGCAGGCGGCGGGCGATCTCCGCATCGCGCACCCGGCCGCCCGCCACTGCCGCGCCTGGTCCCACGCCGCCTGGCCGGCATGCCGTCAGCCATCTTCCGGAGATCTGAGCCCCGACCGCCAAACCCCAGGTAAAGCTCACAAACTCCTCCGTCGGCATAGCGTCCTTGTACGGGCACTGTGCGGATGTGGTGGTCCCCAGTGCACCAGATCCGCCGCAGAGCCCGGATCCACCGCGGGTAACCGGAGAACCCTCCGTCTGGCGTGGCGGTAGCGGTGTCCTGTGGCGGATGTGACGTCCAGGGCGGGGCGATCACGCGTTCACCGTGGCCTCGATGGTTAGCCAGCGGACAGGCCGGACCGTTGCACCCAGTTGGCGCGCTCCCTCTCCCCTACCGGGCCTGGGTGCGGCAAGGCCCGGGTGGCCACGCCTCCTGGCCCTGCCCGCAGCGCTGGAACGGCAGGCGGGGCAGGATGTCGCCGGCGAGCGGGAGCTGGCCGAGCAGCTCGGTGTCGGTGCCGGCGGGGGTGGTTTGGCGAGGACTTTGAGCGGGGTCTCGATGCGGGCTTTTGAGGGCTGTCTCCTGGGCGTCCCGGTCGACGGTGGCCGCCCCATGGGGCGGACTGGCCGCGTGCGCGGGAGATTTGCGGCTCCCATCGGGCGCCCGGCATCGCGCTAGGCGGCGATGGCGGAGGGACGCGGGGCGCGGCGCAGCCATTGCCAGAACGTACGTCGCCGCCGGCGGGGCGGAGGGGGTGCAGGGGGTTCAGGGGGTGGCCCGGCGGTAATGCCTGCGCCGTGAACCGAGCCTGCGATCTCGATGCGCAGCTGGACGGGAACGCCAGGGCCAGGCGGCTCGGGCAGTGTGACGCTCCCGCCGTGCACCGATATGTCACCGGCGTCCACCTCGATGCCCGGCCTGGTGATAAGCCTGAGCACTCCGCCTCTCACCTCGGCGGCGATGCGTAGCAGCGGCTGCGTGATCACCGCCTCGGTGAAGTCCAGCGTGACGGCGCCGCCTTTTACCTTGACGTCCAGTTCCTTGGGCACTACCCAGCGGCCATCGCGGCGAATGCTGCTGCCGCGGACGTGGATCCGTGCCAGATCCTTCGGTGTGGCGCTCACCGCGCCCGCGCCGGGCCGGACGACAGCGGCACCCGGCAGGTCGGCAGTCAGCGCCGCGAGCTCGGCGTAGGTCCTGGCGGTCAGCGCGCGTTCCAGGCGGTCGTCCAGTTCCTCCGCGGAGAGCCGACCGTCCCCGGCGGCTACCCGCAGCAGTTCCACCACCTGATCCCGGTCCGCATGTGATGCGCGGAGCTCCTCGCCCGCGACGGCAGCAGGCAGATCGCCCTGGCCACCTCTGCTGGATTGCGGGTCCGCCATGCCCAAACCCTAAGGCAGCGCGCCGATGCGCGCCATGCCAGGCAATCGCTGTTGCGGCCGGTCCCGGCGGCCCTGGACAGACCTGGCATTCGTCCCGAGGCCCCGGGCAGTTCGCCGCAGGGTGAGGACCGTCGCCGTACAGTGGTAGTCGAACGCATCAAGGCCGCAACGAATCGCTGCGCGAGGATCCGAGGCCGGCGGGCGCGAAGATGCTCACAGGAATGCACGGTGTTCTGCGGATCAGGGTCGCAGCTGACGCGCGTCACAGGTCGGGCGGGCGGTTCTCGTACGGCGTGCTGAGCACGACGGTCGTGCGGGTCGAGACGCCGCCGATGGTGCGGATCTGCTGCAGCAGGTCCTCGAGCACGGCGGGAGAAGGCACCCGGACCTTGAGGATGTAGTTCTCATCTCCTGCGACGCTGTAACAGGCCTCGATTGCGACCAGGTGCTCCAGCCGCTGAGGCAGGTCATCGGGGGCGGCGGCGTCGAACGGCTTGATCGAGACGAAGGCCGTCAGCGGCAGGCCGACGCTGTCCGGGTCGAACACCGCGACATAGCCCTTGATCACGCCATCTTGCTCGAGCCTGCGCACCCGCTGGTGGACCGCCGACACCGACAGGCCCGCCTGCCTGGCCAGCTCGGTGAAGCTCATCCGGCCGTTGCGGGTCAGCAGCGACACGATCTTGCGATCTATCTCTTCCACGTGGTCACGTTAGCGCCATCGATACTACCTGGCGACAAACATCCCTATATAACGAAATGATAACGGTCGTTACGCTAATGTAACATAAGCCTTCGCGTACTTACCGTCAGGTCACAGGAAAGTTACGCTGCCGGCATGGCACAGATCATCCTCGACCACGTGGAAAAAACCTACACAGGTGACGTCAAGGCCATCGACGACTTGAGCCTCGACGTCAAAGATGGCGAATTCATGGTGTTCGTCGGGCCCTCTGGCTGCGGCAAGTCGACCGCGCTGCGATCCATCGCCGGGCTCGAGGAGATCACCGCGGGCAAGATCCAGATCGGTGATCGCGTGGTCAACGACCTGCCGCCCAAGGACCGGGACATCGCGATGGTGTTCCAGAACTACGCGCTGTACCCGCACATGACGGTCGAGCAGAACCTCGCGTTCGGCCTCCAGCTGCGCAAGACGCCCAAGGAAGAGATCAAGCGGCGGGTCGACGAGGCCGCCAAGATGCTCGGCCTGGAGCAGTACCTCAAGCGCAAGCCGGCCGCGCTGTCCGGCGGCCAGCGGCAGCGGGTCGCGATGGGACGCGCCATCGTCCGCGAGCCGCAGGCCTTCTTGATGGACGAGCCGCTGTCCAACCTGGACGCCAAGCTGCGGGTGTCCATGCGAGCCTCGCTCAAGCAGCTGCATGAGCGGCTCGGCGTCACCACCGTCTACGTGACGCACGACCAGGTCGAGGCCATGACGCTCGGCAACCGCGTCTGCGTCCTGCGGGACGGCCGGCTCCAGCAGGTCGACACGCCGCAGTACCTGTTCGAGGCGCCGGTCAACCTGTTCGTGGCCGGCTTTATCGGCTCGCCGGCGATGAACTTCGTCCAGGCGGACCTGGTCCGGGACGACGGTCCGGCGGTCACGTTCGCCGGCTACAAGCTGCCGGTGCCGTCCGAGATCATCGAGGCTAAGCAGGGGCTGTCGGACTACATCGGCAAGAAGGTCATCCTGGGCATCCGGCCCTCAGACTTCGAGGATGCCAGCCTGGCCGACGAGCGGTGGGGCAGAATGCAGGTCACCACCAGCGTCACCGAAGAGCTCGGTACCGAGATCCACGTGATCTTCACCATCGACGCGCCACCGGTCGAGCACGCCAGCCTGACCAAGGCGGCCGACAGGGAAGATGATGATGACGGGTCCGTGGCCGCGCTGATAGGCGGCAAATCGCTGTGGACGGCGCGGGTCTCGGCCCGGAGCAGGGTCAGGCCCGGGCAGGCCATCGAGCTCGCGGTCGACACCCACCACCTGCACTTCTTCGACCCGAACAGCGGCCTTTCCATCGGTCACCCGAAGGCCACGGCCGGGCTGGCCGAGCAGTCAGCTTAGAACGCCAAGTCGTCCGTCGGCGGCCAGCAGAGCCGCCGGCGGACGGCGGCGGCGGACGGCGGCGGCGCCGGCGGACGGCAAGGCGGAGCGGTCGGCACGGGCCGCAGCATCCGGCGGCCCGTGCGAAACTATTGAGATGCAGCGGAATCCGGAAGAACTCTTCGACCTGAGTCCGGCCGCGCCCGACATCGCAGACGCACCGATCTTGCTCTACCTCGAGGGTTTCATCGATGCGGGTAACGCCGGCCGCCTGCTCGCCGAGCACCTGCTGCGCAACTTCCCTCACGAGACGATTGCGCAGTTCGACGTGGACCGGCTGATTGACTACCGGTCACGGCGTCCGCTGATGACCTACGACAACAGCCACTGGGAGAGCTACGACCCTCCCGAGCTGGCGCTGCACCTGCTGCGCGACGCGGCCGAGCGGCCCTTCCTGCTGCTGACCGGACCGGAGCCCGATCACGAGTGGAACCTGTTCACCGAGGCGGTGCTGGCGATCTCCGCCCGGCTCCAGGTCGGCCCGGCGATCAACTTCCTCGGCATCCCCGCCGGAATGCCGCATACGCGGCCGCTCGGGGTCATCGCGCACGCCACCCGCGAAGAACTGATGACCGGCTACCAGCGGATGCCGAGCCGGATCCAGGTGCCTGGCAGTGCGCCCGCGCTGATCGAGCTGCGGTTCGGTGAGGCGGGCCGGGACGCGCTCGGCTTCGCCGTTCAGGTTCCGCACTACCTGGCCCAGGCCGTCTATCCCCCGGCCGCGCTGGCCCTGCTCGGCTCGGTGACCACGTCCACCGGGCTTGACCTGCCCGACACCGAGCTGCGTGAGGCCTCCGAACGGACCAACGTGGCGATCGAGCGCCAGGTCGCGGACTCCGCCGAGGTCGCGGAACTGGTGCGCGCGCTTGAGCAGCAGTACGACACGGCCACCGCCGAAGCCGCGGAGAACCCGGTGAGAGGGCTGCTCGCCGAGGGCGAGTCGATGCCTACCGCCGACGAGCTCGCCGCCCAGTTCGAGCGTTTCCTGGCCGACAATCAGGACCGCACCGATCCCCCGGGATCGGCGGAGCACTGATCGTGGCGGTCGGCGCGGCGACCAAGGCAGGTCGGCGTGGCCGCCAAGGCCAGTCGGCGTAGCCACTAAGGGACGTCCCTTCGTCGGCGTGGCTAGCCGACGATGACCAATTCCCTGGGTGAGTGGTTCAGGCGCTCGACGCCGTTCTCTGTGCAGACCACGATGTCCTCGATCCGCGCGCCGTGCGGCCCCGGGTAGATGCCGGGCTCCACCGAGAACGCCATGCCGGGCTCGAGCGGCTCGCCGTTGCCGGCCACGATGTAGGGGTCCTCGTGCGCCTCGAGCCCGATGCCGTGGCCAGTCCGGTGGAAGAAGGCGTCCCCGAAGCCAGCCTTGGTGATCGGCTCGCGCGCGGCCGCGTCGACCGACTCGGCCGTCACCCCGGGCCGGACCGCGGCACAGGCGGCCTCCTGGGCGTCGAACAGAACCTGGTAATATGCGATGAACTCGGCGGGCGGCTCGCCGATCGCATAGGTGCGGGTGCTGTCCGAGCAGTAGCCCGAGGGCATCGTGCCGCCGATGTCCACCACCACCGCGTCCCCGGTGGTCAGGATCCGGTCCGACACCTCGTGGTGCGGGCTGGCGGCGTTGGGGCCCGACCCGACGATCACGAAGTCCACGGTGGCGTGCCCCTCGGCCAGGATCGCCTCGGTGATCATCGCGCCCACGGCCCGCTCACTGAGTCCGGGCCGCAGCCAGCCGGGGACCTGAGCGTGCACGCGGTCGATCGCGGCGCCGGCTTCGCGCAGCGCCGCGACCTCGGCGGGAGTCTTCCTGATCCGCAACGGGCGCAGCGCGGCCCCGGCCAGCGCCAGCCGGGCCGCAGGCAGCGCGTCGCGGAACTTCAGCACGGACAGTGCCCACATCCGGTCGGACAGACCGATCGTCGCGGCGTTCCCGAGCATGCTCGCGACCAGCCGGAACGGATCGTCGGTCTCCTCCCAGGGAATCATCTCCAGCCCGGACGAGCCGGCCGGGGAGGCCTGCGCCGCGGCTAGCTCGAGGCGCGGCACGAACAGCGCCGGGGCGCCGTACGCCGG
Organism: Actinomycetota bacterium; assembly: GCA_003168295.1. The sequence continues at coordinate 13,067 of PMST01000594.1, read as the reverse complement.
AACCGCCAGGCAGGTCAGCCGCTCAAGCTGCTTGGCGTCATAGCCGATGGCATACCTCAGGTCCGGGCCTGGCGTCAGCAGTACCGCGTCCAGCCAGGCCGCGCCGACCGCCTCGCGCACCTGGGCGAGCCGACCCGCGGGATAAAGTTCGTCTGTCGTCACGGGATCGATGCTAGGCCTGTGACACGGCGGTGACGAACCGGTTCAGGGAAGATCCGAGCCCCCATCGCTCGCCCAGCTCTTTCAGCCGGACGGCGTCGGCAGGCACGACCGGCAACTGGCCGCCGATCTCGGGCAGCGGGACGTCCTCCACGACCCGGACCACCGACAGCGATATGTCGAGGTAGTCCCTGGCCCTCTCGAGCTTGTCACGGCTGCCGCGCGGGAAACCGCCGTGGCCCGCCTCCAGCGCGGTGATGATTCCCTCGATGGTGCCAAACGTCTGGATCAACGCGGCCGCGGTCTTCTCCCCGACGCCAGGCACACCGGGCAGCCCGTCGCTCGGGTCTCCGCGCAGCGCGGCGAAGTCGGCGTAGGCACGGCCGGGGATGCCGTACTTGGCGGTCACCGCGGCCTCGTCGATCACGTCCATGTTGAGCAGGCCGCGCACGGTGTAGATGACCCGGACGCCCCGGGCGTCATCGACGAGCTGGAACAGGTCACGGTCTCCCGTCACCACGTCGACCGGGTCGGCGGAGCGCGCCGAGAGNNGGGATCGCCGCGACCCGGAAGGCCGGGCGCCAGTCCGCGTCCAGGCAGGCCACGAGCCGGGCGGGATGCCGGCCCCGGACCAGCCGGCTGATGGTGTCGAGCAGCCCGCGCACGGCATTTACCGGCGTGCCGTCCGGTGCCCGGACGGTGTCCGGCACCCCGAAGAACGCGCGGTAGTACAGCGACGCGGTATCTAGCAGCATCAGCGAGCCCACACGGCTATCCTGCCACCTGCGGGCCTGCGGCAGGATAACTCAGACCAGGAAGATCTGGCCATCGACGATCTTGATCTGCTTCTTCGGCAGAGGCCTGGGGGCCGGGCCAGTGACCACGGCGCCGTTCGTGATCTTGAACTCACTGCCGTGGCAGGGGCAGTCGATGGTGCCGTCGGCGACCTCGCTGAGGACGCAGCCCACGTGCGTGCACACCGCGCTGAACCCCTTGTACTGACCGCGGACCGGCTGGGTCACCACGACCTTGGCCGCGGCGAAGATCTTGCCGCCGCCGACGGGAATCTCGCTGGCCGTGCCGAGCACGGTGCCGCTGGCCTTGGGGCCCATGGAGCCTTTCTTCGCCTTGCTGCCCTCGACGCCGCTGGCCGGGGGGCTGGCCGGCATGCCACCGCCGGAACCCGGCATAGCCTCCGAGCTTGACCCGCCGGACGCGGCCGGAGTGTCCTTCTCGACGACTCCCGCCTCGTTCGCGCCATAGGGAACCGCCGCGGTACTGCACCCGGCCAGCGCTCCGCCTAGCCCGGCCAGGCTAGCCCCCAGCAGCACTCCGCGCCTCGTCGGGCGCGACCTGCCAGGGCCACCGATCCCGTTAGATCCGGCCGTCATGGCCTCCCCTTCGCTCGTCCAGCGATCCGCCCCACGACTCCGTCTTACGCGAGACCGGCCCGTGGTCACCGGGCGATGACAGAAGCCGTAAGCGTCCGGTAATCGTGACGATCAGGGGCGCGGCGAATCGCCTGGCGCGTCGGGGGTCCAGTCCGCCGCGAGCGCGGAGATCCGCCCGGCCGCATCCGGGAGGGTCATGCCCATGCCCACTGCCACCCCGACCAGGTAGGTCGTGAGCGGCGCGGCCGGCCGCGCGACCCCGTGCGCGGCGTCGCGCGCGAGGTCAAGCACGGTGGCGACGTCCGCGGAAGCAGGATCGAGCCCGAGCTCGGCGCAGACCGCGGCCGTCCACTCCTCCAGGGTGTTCATAGGGCCAGCCTAGGGTCAGGGCACGCGCCCGCCGCCCGCGCCGGTGACCTCGGCGACGACGCTCTGCGCGCGGCGGCCTCGTTTGAGAGTTGACTCCCACTCCGCCTTGAAGGGGCGGAGATTCCCGCCTGTCACGCTGCTTCCTGGCGTGGCTTCGGGTGGGTTCCTGCTTCGCGGCCGGGTCCATGATCACGGTGACGCTGGACGGTGCCGAGGGCAGGTCACGCGACCAGCGGACCTGCACATCGCCGATCTTCGGGAGTCGAAGCCGGCCGCCGGGCAGGACCCGGAACCGTGAGCTGGCCGTGAACCGGACCGCCTGCCGGCGGTCTTTCCGGGACTTGAAACGGGGCAGCCCGACCTCTCGTGGTCGCGGTCCTTTCCGTCCGGCGGCCTTCCATTCCCGCAGCGCTTTCCGGTAGCCGAAGAACCGCCGGTACGCCGTGTTCAGGTCCGCGACGGACTGCTGCAGAATGACGGCGCTGACCTCCCCGGGCCAGGCGCGCGCCGGGGTGCCCTTCGCTGTGGTGAGCGCGGCCGGCAGTTCCGCGTCGGTGATGTACGGCAGCCCGGCCGCGTGCGCGTCCTGCCGTGCGCGCAGGCCGTCGTTGAACACGACCCGGGCGCACCCGAACGCGCGGGCCAGCGCGGACCGCTGACCCGGTGCCGGGTACAGACGGTAGTTGTACCGGAGCTGCACCGTCTCAGCATAGCTGGGTTCGTGGCCGATTACGGGGACATACGCACTGGCAGGCGTGGCTTTTTCGTCCTGGTTATCGTTAACAGGTACCGGCATCAGGTGTTCACCTCGCGGCACCTGGAACGTCTGGAGGAGATCATGCGGGACGTGTGCGCAGACTTCGAGACCGGGCTGGCCGAGTTCAACGGCGAGAGCAATCACGCCCGCCTGCTGGTTAACTTCCCGCCCAAGGTCGCCCTGTCCCGCCTGGCCAGCAGCCTCAAGGGCGTGTCGTTCCGCCGGATCCGGCAGGAGTTCCCGGACCCGGCCCGGCATTACCGGCGGGCGAACCGGCTGTGGTCCGGGTCGTACTTCGCCGGATCGGCCGGCGGCGCACCGATCAGCGTCCTGCGCCAGGACATCGAGCACCAGAACCGACCCGCCTGACCCCGGCTGAGGCCCGTCCGCCTTCACCACAGGCCTGAAGGCCGGCGCACTAGCGGACATCTTGGTAGCTGAACAGCACCGAGGCGCCGTCCCCGGCCAGCCGCTTCACGATCGCCCGGCCTATCCCCCGTGACCCGCCGGTCACGAGAGCCCCTTTCCTGTCCGGTGTCCTCATGCCGCCTCAGGTACGGTCGCCGGGTCTTACCGGTCCTTGATCAAGGAAGATATCGTCAGATCGTGGCAGCAACGCAGCGGCATGCGCATGGGCCGGCGCCGGGTGCGGACGCCAGGTGGCTTTCTGCCGCGCTCGCGCTGATCGTGGCCTTCATGGTCGGCGAGGTCGTAGCCGGCCTGGCTGCGCATTCGCTCGCGCTGATCTCCGACGCCGCGCACATGCTGACCGACGCCGCCTCTATCGCGCTGGTGCTGATCACCGCGCGGCTGGCCGCCCGGCCGCCGACCGGCGGCTACACCTACGGGCTCAAGCGCACCGAGATCATGTCGGCCCAGGCCAACGGCATCACCCTGGTCCTGCTCGCGGCCTGGCTGTGCTACACGGCGATCCGGCGGCTGCTGTCGCCGCACGCGGTGGCCGGCGGGACGGTTCTCGGCGTCGCGCTGGCCGGGGTGGCCGTCAACGTCGCCGCGACACTGCTGATCGCCCGGGCGAGCGGGCGCGGCCACAGCGCGCACAGCGGGCACGACGGGCACGACGGCAAAGGCCCCCCGCAGAGCCTGAACGTCACGGGCGCGTTCAAGCACATCCTCACCGACCTCTACGCGTTCGCCGCCACTGCGGTGGCGGGCCTGATCATCGTGCTGACCGGATTCGTCCGGGCCGACGCCATCGCCACGCTGGTCGTGGTGGTGTTGATGCTGCACGCGGGGGCCGGGCTGATCAAGGATTCGGGTCGGATCTTCCTGGAAGCCGCGCCTGCCGGGCTCGACCCGGCGGCGGTCGGCGCGGCGATGGCGGCCCGCCGCCACGTCACCGAGGTTCACGACCTGCACATCTGGGAGATCACCTCGGGCCTGCCCGCCGCCTCCGCGCATGTGCTGGTGGCGCCGGGCGAGGATTGCCACGCCGTCCGTGCCGACCTGGAGGCCTTCTTGGGCCGCCAGTACGGCATCACCCACGCCACCTTGCAGGTCGACCACGCCGCGCTGCGCGATCATCCGCCCGGGCCGGGCGGGCCCGACCCCGTACAGCACTGCGACGACGCGCACGGCCCGGCCTACCGTCCCGTCGACCAGCCGTAAGCCACGCCGGCCGGTCGTAAGCTGCGGCCCAGGTACTGACCGAGGAACTCGAGCAGGGTCGCGCCCTGCGGCTGGCCGAACCAGCGGGCATGGCCGATCAGGTACTCATACGCGAGATCGGCGTCGGCGGGCGAGCGCGTCACGTCAGTGAAATAGCCGGCTTCTGATAGCGCGTACTCCAGGTGGACGACGGGCAGGACGCGGGGCAGCGCGGCAGCTTCGATCCCGGTCAGCGGGCGCACCTGCTGATATCCGTCCAGCAGGGCGGCGGTGGCATCGAGGTCGGCGTCGGCGGTGCCGGCCCCGGCCCCGGTCGTCGCCGGGTTCTCTGGGGCCAGGTCGAGCCAGGGCACCACGCTGCGCTCGAGCGCGGTGGCGAGGTCGTGCACGGCGAACGTCCGGTTGGCCAGCCCGAAGTCGAAGATCCCGGAAACCTGCGCACTGGGCTCGGCCGAGGTCCAGGTCAGGTTGGACGGGTGCCAGTCGCCGTGCCCCCACTGCCCGGGCAGCGTCCGGGCCAGCGGGGCGGCCCGGCGGATCAGCGGCAGCAGGTAGGCCCCAAGGTCCTGCGGCCAGTGGCGTCCGGCCAGGTAGGCGGCGAGGCCGGGGCGCTCGCCGGCCAGCCGGTCCGCTTCGGCGAGCGGATCGGCCGCGCAGATGAGGCGGCAAGAGTTCATCAGCACCGCGAACGGGCGGGCTGGCGCGGGGAAGTCCCCCGCGGCCAGGTGCAGCGCGGCCAGCGCCCGGCCGGCCGCGAACGCGTGCCCGCGGCTGGTGTACGGCGACCAGCTGACCGCGTCGCGGTACAGGTCAACGCCCTCCGCCAGTTCGTGCGCCTCGTAGCAGAACTCGCCCCGGCGCAGCACCGACTGGCCGTTCGCGCGATGCAGGACGAGGGGCACTGGCTGTCCCCGGCGGCGCAGGTGCGCGGCGAACGCATGCTCGGCCGCGAGCTGGGCCGGGTTCCTGACTCCCGCGTGATGGCGTTTGAGGAAGACCGTCACGGTCCCCCGGCGGACCAGCGCCGCGGCCGACATCGGCCGCGGGCTGCGCCAGGTCACCACCGGCGGGTCCGCAACCTCCGCCGTCCCCCAGCCGCCGAGCACCTCGCTCACCTCGTCGTCCGTCAGCGGGGGCCAGTCGGGTTCGACGAGTTCCTTGCCCATGCCGTGGACGAGGTGCGGTCGGCTGGTCACCGGGTGAGCCAGCGGACCAGGCCGCCGAGCAGCAGCGTTATCACCGCGGCGACGGCGAAGGACAGGATCGAGGCCGACATCCAGCTCGCCGGGGTGAAGCCGATGAGGCGCCCGAACGACGTCCACGCCGACACCCACCACGACACGTAACCGGGGTTGATGAGCTGGTAGGTGACGAAGCCCGCGGCCCAGGGCAGCAGCATCAGCCAGCGGGAGCGGGCGGTTACCGATAGGTCCCAGCGCCGGCCGGACACGATGAAGTAGTCCGTGATCAGGACCGCGGCCATCGGCACGAACACCGAGCCGATCAGGTCGAGGAAGTTCTCGTAGTCGGCGATGTTCAGCCAGAGCGCGCCCGCCGTGGTCGCCGCGGCGATCACGCCCGCCAGGACCCGGCGGTCCCACAGCGGGCGCAGGTTCTGGGTTGACACCGCGGTGGAGTAGACGTTGGCGAAGGACTGGTCGAGTTCACGCGCGGCCAGGATGGCGAAGCCGAGCGAGCCGACCGGCAGCGCGATGAACGCGCCGTAGATGTCGTCCGGGTTGCGGTTCGCGACGGTGACGAGCGCGAGCAGCCCGATGACGTAGCAGAGGATCTGGGTGACGCTGTAGCCGGCCAGCGTGCCGCCGAAGGCGGCGTGCGGGCTGCGGGAGTGCCTGGTGTAGTCGGCGGCCAGCGGGGCGAACGAGATGGCCGCCGCGACCACCGTGTCGGTCGCGGCCCAGTAGCCGGACCAGGTGCCGTGCGTGAAGCCGGGCAGAGGATGCCTGATGAGCTGCACGAACAGGTAACACAGGACGATGAGCACCGCGCCCGTCGCGTACTTGCGCAGCACCCGGATCGCGCCCAGCGGCCGGATCGTCAGCAACGCGGTGGCCAGCCCGGCGATCAGCACGTACCCCCACTTGGGCAGGGCCGGGGCCACGGTGTGCGCGGCTGTCGCGATCGTTACCAGCTCAAAGACACCCCAGCCGAGGCACTGCAAGATGTTCAGCACGGTCGGCAGGTAGGACAGCCGGGCGCCGAACAGCCCTCGCAGCAGGACCATGGCGGGCGCGCCGGTCTGCGCACCGGGCAGCCCGGCCAGGGCCAGCGCCACCGTGCCGAGGCCGGTGCCGACGACGATCGCGGTCAGCGCGGCGGCCAGCGAGAGCTCCGGGGTGCCGGTGCCGTCCGGCTGCAGCACGAAGATCGCCCCGGTGAAGCCGAGCAGGCTCACCCCGAGGTTGCCCCAGAGCCCGAACTGGTCAAGCAGGCTCAGCGCCTGCGGCACCGGCTCGGCGAGCGTGCGCGCGACCTCCGAACGGCGGTCACCGCGGACGGTGACGAAGGTGTCGCCGACGGTCTGTTCGTTGCTGGTGGTCGCCGCCACGGCAGCCTCCCTACGCCGGCATTACCCGGACAGGTTCAGACGGTCGGTGGCGCGTCGGCCTGCCGCCGGAGCGGAACGGCCAGCCACCCTCTCAGCCCGGTCAGCCCGGGCTCCCGTGCGTGTTCAGTTCAGTCGAATGTTACCAGTTGTCCGCTTACGGGCCTTCTGCGCGCCTAGCCCGTTACGGATTACCCGCCAGGATCGGGCCTTGACGCTTAGCAACTGTGCAATTACGATCGCTGCGAGTGATGGCGGCTCGCGTGCCCGGCCCAGGCCAGGCCCGGCCCGGTAAATGCGGGCCGGCCAGGTCGCGGGCTCGGCGCAGGTCCTCGGGGGTATCGCAGTCCAGCCATGGCGGCGGCTCCCCGGGCGGCGGCGTCAGCCTGACCAGGACGGGTGCGAGGGGACCCAGCAGCCCGCGCAGCGAGTCCTGGTGGTAGCCGACCACGGCACGGCGGAGAGTTTCGGTCTGCCAGCAGCCAGCCAGCCACTGCGGTCGCCCGGTGTCATCAACGAGGATGGCGCCGGGTCCACCCACGGCCGCGGCCCGCAGCGCCTTGAGATGGCTGGCCCGCAGGAACGGCAGGTCGGCCGCGAGCACCGCCACCCAGGGCGCGGACACCTCGGCCAGGCCACGCCGCAGGGCGGCTACCGGTCCGGCGCCCGGCGGTTCCTCGCGGACAACCGACACGCCGTCCAGGCCCGGCCGCTCGGGTCCCACCACGACGATCTGGCCCGCCCCGGCGCCGGTGCCGGCCCGGGCCACCGACGCGATGAGCGTCTCGTCCCCGACGACCAGCCCGGGTTTATCCTGGCCGCCCAGCCTGCTCCCCCGGCCACCGGCCAGAACAATGATGCCGAACGAGCATGGGTTCACCATCCCGTCCCCGCGTCAGCCCCGGGTGGCGTTCCCCGCGCCCCTGGCCGCCCGGACACTGGTCAGCCACCGATGGCCGACATCGGGCGGTCGGGCTGCAAGAACGACGGGTCGTTGATGCCGTGGCCGGGCAGTTTGGCGGCGACGGCCAGCTGCCACCGGGAGGCAATCTCGGCGTCGCTGGCCCCCGCGCGCAGCGGCCCGCGCAAGTCGCTTTCGGTCCGCGCGAACAGGCAGTTCCGCACCTGGCCGTCCGCGGTCAGCCGGACCCGATCGCAGGTACCGCAGAATGGCCTGGTGACCGAGGCGATCACCCCGACCCTGGCCGGTCCCCCGTCGACCAGGAACGCCTCGGCAGGCGCCGATCCGCGCTGACCCGGATCGTCGGGGGTGAGAGTGAACTCGCGGCCGAGCGCGGCGAGGATCTCCTCCGCCGTCACCATCTCGGCCCTCTTCCAGCCGTGCTGCGCGTCGAGCGGCATCTGCTCGATGAAGCGCAGCTCGTAGCCGCGGCCGAGGCAGTACCTGAGCAGCGGCGCGGCCTCGTCGTCGTTCAGGCCGCGCATGAGCACGGCGTTGACCTTGACCGGGGCCAGACCGGCCTGCGCGGCGGCGGCCAGCCCGTCGAGCGTGTCAGACAGCCGGTCCCGGCGCGCGAGCTTGCGGAACGTCTCCGGGCGGAGCGTATCCAGCGACACGTTGACCCGGTTCAGCCCGGCCTGGCGCAGCGCCGCGGCACTGCGCTTGAGCCCGATCGCGTTGGTGGTCAGGGAGATCTCCGGGCGCGGGCGCAGCTCCGCCGTGCGCGCGACGATCCCGGCCAGCCCGCGCCGCAGCAGGGGCTCGCCGCCGGTGAACCTGACCTCGCGGACGCCCAGCCGTTCGACCGCCACCCGGACCAGCCGCACCACCTCGTCGTCGGTGAGCTGATCGGGAGAGGGCAGCCAGTCAAGGCCCTCGGGCGGCATGCAGTATGCGCACCGTAGATTGCACCGGTCGGTGAGCGATACGCGCAGGTCCGTCGCGACCCGCCCGAACGAGTCAGGCAGCATCGCGCCAGCCTACGCGTGACGCCACATACCGGTCATCCCTCATGCGATCAGAACCTCCAGTCACGGGCGCGCCACGCCCCACCGTCGAACGGGGCCAGCCGCCGGCGAATACCGGTCAGCCGTCAGGCCGCGGTCAGCGGTGGACCATCCCGTAGGCCCGCTCGGCCCGGATCCGCACGACCAGGCGCCGGTCACGCGCCATGGCCGCCCGGTAGTCGTCCCAGTCCGGGTGTTCCCCCTGTACCGCTCGGTACAGGTCGATCAGTTCCTCGACGGCCGCGTCGCGGGGGTCCCGGGCCACCGCCGACAGCTCGGCCCGCCCGTCCACCACCACGTAGGACCAGAAATCCCCGGTGGTGACGTGGAAACTGACCCGCGGGTCACGGCGCATGTTGCGCGTCTTAGCCCGGTCATCGGTGGTGGAGACCCGGATGGTCTGCTCGGCCGGGTCCCAGCCGTAATTCACGTTGGACAGCTGCGGCCACCCGTCTTTTCTGAGGGTGACTAGTACTCCCTGCCGCTGCCCGGCGATCAGCTCCGCAAACCGGTCATCAACCATGTCCCAAGAACAACCTTGACTCACCTGGTGTTCCGCGCGGACCGGGTCCGTCCGGCTCCCGCCGCCTGACCTGACGTAGAGTCGGCTGACCATCAACGAGGATTAACCGGATTACCGGAGTCATGGCTATGGCTGGCGTCGCGGACCGCGGACTCGTTCAGTACTGGGACAAGCACGCGAGCCGGTACGACCGCGAGATGGATCGCTGGGACCGGCGGCTGTTCGGAGCTAGCCGGCCATGGGCCTGCGGCCGGGCCGTGGGCGACGTGCTCGAGGTGGCCATCGGGACCGGGCGCAACCTGGCGTACTACCCGGACGGCATCCGCCTGACCGGGATCGACCTGTCGGCGCAGATGCTGAGCATCGCGCGGGACCGCGCGGCCAGCCTCGGGCGAGAAGCCGGCCTGCGGCCGGGCGACGCGCAGGCGCTGGACTTCCCGGACGGCTCGTTCGATACCGTGCTGTGCACCCTCGGGCTTTGCGCCATCCCCGACGAGCGTCGTGCGATCACGGAAATGGCCCGTGTGCTGCGGCCCGGCGGCCGCCTCCTGCTCGTTGATCACGTGGTCGCCGGCCCGCTGGCGCTGCGCGCGATCCAGTGGCTCTACGAGCGGATCTCTGTCCCGCTGGCCGGCGAGCATTTCCGGCGTCGGCCGCTCACCTATGTCCGCGATCTCGGCTTCCGCATCGAGCAGTCCGATCGGTTCAGATTCGGTATCGTCGAGCGCCTCGAGGCACGAAAGCCTGAGTCCTGAGAACCAGCCTTCTGCCGCCATCGACCGTCCCCGCCGCTAGGTCCTTCCGGCGCTGTCGCACATGTGCTCGCGGAATATCCGCTCCCCCGCAAATAGTTGCACATTCAAGTAGATGAGCAACGCAGTGGCCCGGTCGTGCCGGGCACGAGCACAGCGGGAGCAGCGATGCAGTTCGGGATCTTCACCGTGGGCGACGTCACGACCGACCCCACCACTGGCCGCGCGCCGACCGAGCACGAGCGCATCAAGGCGATGGTCGCGATAGCCAGCAAGGCCGAGGAGGTCGGCCTGGACGTGTTCGCGACCGGAGAGCACCACAACCCTCCGTTCGTGCCCTCCTCCCCGACGACCATGCTCGGCTACATCGCGGCCCAGACTCGCAATCTGATCCTGTCGACCGCGACGACGCTGATCACCACGAACGACCCGGTGAAGATCGCCGAGGACTTCGCGGTGCTCCAGCATCTGGCCGACGGCCGGGTCGACCTGATGCTCGGCCGCGGCAATACCGGCCCGGTGTACCCGTGGTTCGGCCAGGACATCCGCAAGGGCATTGAGCTGGCGATCGAGAACTACCACCTGCTGCACCGGCTGTGGCGCGAGGACGTAGTCGACTGGGAAGGCGAGTTCCGCACGCCGCTGCAGGGGTTCACCTCGGTGCCGCGCCCGCTGGACGGCGTACCGCCGTTCGTGTGGCACGGCTCGATCCGCAGCCCCGAGATCGCCGAGCAGGCGGCCTTCTACGGCGACGGATTCTTCGCCAACCACATCTTCTGGCCGACGGAGCATTTCGTCCGGCTGGTCGGCTACTACCGGCAGCGCTTCGCCCACTACCGGCACGGCACGCCGGAGCAGGCGATCGTCGGCCTGGGCGGCCAGGTCTTCATGCGCAAGAACTCCCAGGACGCGGTGCGCGAATTCCGCCCGTACTTCGACAACGCCCCCGTCTACGGCCACGGCCCGTCGCTGGAGGACTTCACCAGCCAGACCCCGCTGACCGTGGGAAGCCCGCAGGAAGTCATCGACAAGACACTCACCTTCCGCGACCACTTCGGTGACTACCAGCGCCAGCTGTTCCTGATGGACCACGCCGGCCTGCCGCTCAACGTCGTGCTCGAGCAGCTGGACCTGCTCGGCGAGGTGGTCCCGGTGCTGCGCCGCGAACTCGACGCCCTGCGCCCGGCCGGCGTGCCGGACGGCCCCACGCACGAGGCCCTGGTGGCAGCATCGCTGACCGACGCGGACACCGACCTGGAAACGAGCAGCCGATGAACACACCCACCATCGTCGTCGTCTCGGCCGGACTCGGCCAGCCGTCGTCCACCCGCCTGCTGGCCGACCAGCTGGCCGCGGCGACGGCCGAGGGCCTTCCGATCGGTACGCAGATCATCACGATCGAGCTGCGCGAGCTCGCCCACGATATCGTCGACAACCTGCTGACCGGATTCCCCAGCCCGGCGCTGCGCGAAGCCATCGGGCAGCTGCGCCGCGCCGACGGCGTCATCGCCGTCACGCCGCTCTACAACGGGGCCTACACCGGCCTGTTCAAGTCCTTCTTCGACGTGCTCGACCCCGATGCGCTGGCCGGCAAACCGGTGCTGGTGGCGGCCACCGGCGGCACGGCCCGCCACTCGCTCGCGCTGGAGCACGTGATCCGCCCGCTGTTCACCTACCTGAAGGCCGTGACGGTACCCACCGCCGTCTTCGCCGCCACCGAGGACTGGGGCTCGGCTAGCAGCTCAGCCGGTGCCCTGACCGCCCGGATCGAGCGGGCCGGCTCTGAGCTGGCCGCGCTGATCGACCGCAGCCAGCCTGCGGCGCCAGCCGACCGGTACGCGTCAGTCCCGTCGTTCCAGCAACTGTTCCACAGCCGCTAAACCGTCCCGCTGGCTGCCTCAGTAGTCGAGCACGGCCAGGTCAAGTTCTTCGAGGCGGGCGGGGTCGGCGATCACGTCGATCCGGGAGATCTTGGCGTCATCGATGGTGAAAGCCAGCACCACGGTCAGCCTCCCGCCAGGCGCCATCACGATGCCGGGGGTGCCGTTGACCAGGGCGACGCCCGAGTAGCGGGAACGCCCGGAGGCGGCGCGTGCGCCGCGGGCGACAGCCGCCGCGCCGCGGATCGTCATCGGGACGCCGGTCGGCACGGACGCGGCGTCGGCGTGCAGGACCACCTCGGGGTCGAGCACGGCGAGCAGCGCACCCAGGTCACCCCCGCGCGAGGCGGCGAGGAACGCCTCGGCTACCTCCCGCTGCCTGGCCAGGCGGATCCCGGCCACCGGGGCCGTGCCCCGGACCCGCCGGCGGGCGCGGCTGGCCAGCTGGCGGGCCGCGGCCGGCGAGCGGCCGGTGATCGCCGCGATCTCGCCGAAAGGCAAGCCGAACGTGTCATGCAGCACGAACGCGACCCGTTCGGCGGGCGCGAGCGTGTCCAGCACCACGAGCAGCGCGAGCCCGACCGAGTCCGCGAGGACCGCCTCCTGCTCGGGACCGGCGACCACAGCCTCCTCGGCGTCTAGACTCTCCTCGGCGCCTAGGGGCTCTTCGCGCCGCGACTTGCGCGAGCGCAGCCGGTCCAGGCACACCCGGGCGACGATGGTCGTGAACCAGCCCTCAAGGTTGTCTACGGCCCCCGGGTCGGCGCCGGCGGCGTGAAGCCAGGCGTCCTGGACCGCGTCCTCGGCG
>PMST01000594.1:0-252 GCA_003168295.1 Actinomycetota bacterium | reverse complement strand
TCGAAGGAGAAGCCATGTCATCACCCATCCTGGTAACCGGCGGCACGGGGACGCTCGGACGGCTCGTCGTCCCGCGTCTGCTTGCGGCCGGAGGCAAGCTGCGGGTGCTCAGCAGGCGCGGCCACGAGGACGCGGACGGTGTCGAGTTCGTGACCGGCGATCTGAGCACGGGCGAGGGAATCGAAGCAGCGGTGGCGGGGACCGAGATCATCGTCCACTGCGCGGGAACTAGCAAGGGCGACGAGGACAAGG
>PMST01000211.1 GCA_003168295.1 Actinomycetota bacterium | reverse complement strand
GCGATCGGCGCCTGGGTCACGATGCCGATCACGGCGATGGCGGCCAGCATCGACCGATGGACGTGCTGCGGGCGGACGATGACCCCAAGCAGCAGCATCCAGGCCACGGCGAAGTAGACCGCGAAGATCCAGGCGACGTCGTGGATGGTGGCCTCGGTCGCGTTGTTGAGCAAGACCAGCGCGATCGGCGGCACGCACACCAGGCCGATCAGCAGCAGCACCGGCCAGCTGCGCAGCGAGGGGTCACGGGCCCAGTGCCGTACCGGCACCAGGTGGGAAAATGAATACTCGGAAGATTGATCACTCGCCTGCTGACGGGAATGAGGAAAATAGCCTCCAGCCATCAATGCCCACCCCTCCGCGCACGTCCGGAATCTGGGCCGCCAAACACGCCCCCGGCTCATGGTGTGCACGCGCCAGTTCCGAACGCCAATCTTAAACTAGCCGTAACGGCTTGCACTAGAGATCGCTTTTGCCGACCATCGCCAGGCTGATCACGATTTACCAGGCGTCAGTCGCCGATAACCACCCGGTTAGTAAGCGTCCCGATACTCTCGATCGTCACGGACACCTCGTCCCCGTCGGTCAGCGGCCCGACGCCAGCCGGCGTCCCGGTGAGCAGGACGTCCCCGGGCAGCAGCGTCATCACCTGGCTGACGTACTCGATCAGGCCGGGCACGTCCCTGAGCAGCTCCGAGGTACGGGCCTGCTGCCTGACGGCCCCGTTCACGGTGGTGGTGATGGCCAGGTCGGCGGGGTTCGTGCCGGTCTCCATCCAGGGCCCGAGCGGACAGAAGGTGTCGAAGCCCTTGGCCCGGGTCCACTGCCCGTCCCGGGCCTGCAGGTCCCGCGAGGTGACGTCGTTGGCGCAGGTGTAGCCGAAGATCACGTCCTCGGCCCGCTCCCGCGGCACCTGCCGGCAGAGCCTGCCGATGATGATGGCCAGCTCGCCCTCGAAGTCCACCCGGTCAGCCAGCTTCACCGGGTACTTGATCGCGTCCCCCGGCCCGGTCACCGACGTGGACGGCTTGAGGAACAGCACCGGATCGGCCGGCAGCTCCCCGTTCACCTCGCGGACGTAGGAGGCGTAGTTCCGGCCGGCCCCCACCACCTTGCTCGGCAGCACCGGTGCGAGCAGCCTGACCTCGGCCAGCGGATACCTGCGGCCGGTCAGCCGCACGCCGCCCGGGTCGACCCCGAACGGGTGCCCGTGCAGCTCGGCCATCGTCAGTCCCGGGGCGTTAGCCGCCCCGCCCCGCTCTGGCTGGCCCTCCACCACGCCGTACGCGACCCCGTCGCCTTTGGCGAATCTCGCGATACGCACGCCACTCCTTACCTCGACCCTGCGGCTTGGATCGGATCTGTCTTACTGCTGGTAGCCCTCGACCTCACTGACGGGCCGCGCAGCCGCCTCGTCCAGGGGTTCGCCGAACTCCCGGCGAGCCCGCCGCTGGCGCAGCAGGTCCCAGCATTGGTCAAGCGCCTCTTCTGCAGAACGAAGACGCGCCCGCTCCTGTTCCGAGCTCAGCGTGCCGTCGGCCAGCTGAGCGCGAAGGTCGTGCTCGGTCTCGATCAGCCCGCTGATCCGCGCCATGATCTCCTTCTCATCCATGTGCCTAAGGTATGCCCGCCGGTGCCTGGTCCGCGATCGGGGTATCAAATCCTTCCGGTCGAACGGTCCCGTGCTCCGCGCTTTCCGCCCGCTCCCACCGGTCAGTCAGGGGTGAGTCCGGCCCGCAGCAGGCCGTAGCTGACCGCCTCCTCGAGTGCGTGCCAGGAGGCGGAGATGACGTTCTCGTCCACCCCGACGGTGGACCAGGTGCCGCCGTGGCCGTCGCCCGACTCGACCAGCACCCGGGTGATCGCCCCGGTGCCGGACGTGCCTTCCAGGATGCGGACCTTGAAGTCGGTCAGCTGCAGGGTGGCGAGCTCGGGGAAGGTCTGCTCGAGAGCCGACCGCAGCGCCCGGTCGAGGTCGTTGACCGGGCCGTTGCCCTCGCCGACGGCGATGACCCGCTCCCCCTTGGCGACCAGCCGGACCGTCGCCTCGCTGGTCACGGTGCCATCTTCCCGCTGCTCGACGATCACCCGCCAGGATTCGACGGTGAAGTGCCGCCTGCGCTCGCCCGCCAGCTCGTCCCTGAGCAGCAGCTCGAAGCTCGCGTCGGCGGCCTCGAACGAATAACCGCGCGCCTCGAGCTCCTTGACCTTGTCGGTGACCCGGCTGATGACGTCCTTGCTCCCGGACAGGTCGAAGCCGAGCTCGCGGCCCTTCAGCTCGACCGACGCGCGGCCGGCCATGTCCGAGACCAGCATCCGCATGTCGTTGCCGACCAGGGCGGGGTCGATGTGCTGGTAGAGCATCGGGTCGACCTTGATCGCCGAGGCGTGCAGCCCGGCCTTGTGCGCGAACGCGGACATGCCGACGTAGGGCTGGTGGGTGTCCGGTGCGACGTTGGTGACCTCGCTGATCGCGTGCGCGATCCGGCTCATCTCCTTCATGCCGTCGCCGGACAGCACCTCGCGGCCCTTCTTCAGCT
>PMST01000139.1 GCA_003168295.1 Actinomycetota bacterium | reverse complement strand
CGCCGCCGCCGCCCGCGCCGAACTAGCCGCCCTAGGCATCTGGCGCGGCGAGCGTCCCGACCCACCCGAGGTGCAGGATCCCCCCTTCATGGGGGGCCCAGGGGGTTTGGGGGGAAGGGTTTCCCCCCAAAAGCAGGGGGGGTCTGGGGGGGATCGCTCCCCCCGAGGCAACACGGCCTACACCTCAATACTCTCCACCTGGCACCAGCTGCTCGACAGCGGGCGCATGCAGGACGGTGAGCCGTCGCTGGCCGGCACGGCCCGGTCCGTGGTGGCCAGGATGTCCGCGGCGACCGCGGCGCAAGCCGGCGTGGCGGACGGCGATAAGGTAACCGTGGCCACCGAGCAGGGCTCGGTGACGGTTCCCGTCGAGGTCATGTCGATGGCAGATCACGTGGTCTGGCTTCCGGCGGCCGGGCTGAACCCGGGAACCCGGGATGCCGCCGCCGTCCAGGGCGGCAGCACGATCCGCGCCGAACTCGGCGCGGGGCACGGCGCGACGGTCACGCTGAGGAGGCCGGAATGATGATCAATGGGACGCTGCCGCACGTGCTCGCAGCTCCCGCGCCGGCCCCGACGCTCAGCGATTTCAACCAGCTCATCTGGTGGCTGGTGCTGTTGAAAGTCGGGATCGTCTTCGTCTTCCTGCTGCTCACGACCATGCTCATGATCTGGGCGGAACGCCGCGTCATCGGCCGGATGCAGAACCGGCCCGGCCCGAACAGGGCGGGGCCTTTCGGCTTGCTGCAGCCGATCGCGGACGCGCTCAAACTGCCGCTGAAGGAAGATATGATCCCGCGCGGCGCGGACAAGCTGGTGTTCATCGTCGCGCCGGTCCTGTCGGGGTCGATTGCTTTCATCAGCTTCGCGGTCATCCCGTGGGGCCCGGAAGTCTCGATCTTCCACCATCACACCCCGCTGCAGGTCGCCGACCTGCCGGTGGCGGTGCTGCTGGTGCTGGCGATGAGTTCGATCGGCGTGTACGGGATCGTGCTGGCCGGCTGGGCGTCCGGCTCGCCGTACTCACTGCTCGGAGCGCTGCGCTCAGCCGCCCAGGTGATCAGCTACGAGATCGCGATGGGGCTCGCCTTCGTGGCCGTGTTCCTGTACGCGGGCTCGCTGTCCACCACCGCGATCGTCAACGCCCAGCAGCACGACTGGTACGCATGGCTGCTGCCGGTCTCGTTCGTGATCTACCTGTTCACCATGGTCGGCGAGACNNGCCGTTCGACCTGCCCGAGGGTGAGGGCGAGCTCGTCGCGGGTTACCACACCGAGTACTCCTCGATGAAGTTCGCGATGTTCTACCTCGCCGAGTACATCAACATGACGACCGTCTCCGGGCTGGCCACCACCCTGTTCCTCGGCGGCTGGCGGGCCCCGTGGCCGCTGTCGCTGTGGTCCGGCGCGAACAGCGGCTGGTGGCCGGTGCTGTGGTTCCTGATCAAGGTCTTCATCCTGCTGTTCTGCTACATCTGGCTGCGCGGGAGCTTGCCGCGGGTCCGGTACGACCAGCTGANNGCTGATGGCGATCGGCTGGAAGGTCCTCATCCCGGTCTCCATCGTCTGGATCCTGCTGATCGCCACGGTGCGCGCGTGGCGGCTGGACAGCCACTCCACGGCCCCGTACGTCGTCTTCGGCTTCGTCATCGTGCTCATCTTGATCCTGGCCTGGGCGTGGGACAACGCCGCGCAGCAGCGGGCGATAAAGTACTCGGCACCGCCCGCGGGCGCGGAGGATTTCATCACGGGAGAGGCCGGTGCCACCGAGTCCGCGTTCCCGGTGCCGCCGCTTGACCTACCGCACTACCACGGCGTCGGCCTTGATGCCGGGGTTGGCATCGAGGCTGGTGCCAGCCCTTCTGACACCTCCCCTAAGGAGGTCGCAGGTGCTTGATTTCCTCAACCCGATCAAGGGGTTCGGGGTGACCTTCCACGAGATGTTTCGGAAGGTCGAGACCGTCCAGTACCCGGAGGACAAGCGGCCGACGGCGCCGCGGTTCCACGGCCACCACCAGCTGAACCGGTGGCCGGACGGGCTGGAGAAATGCATCGGCTGCGAGCTGTGTGCCTGGGCCTGCCCGGCGGACGCCATCTACGTCGAGGGCCGGGACAACACGGCGGAGGCCAGGTTCTCCCCCGGCGAGCGCTACGGTGCCGTCTACCAGATCAACTACCTGCGCTGCATCTTGTGCGGCATGTGCATCGAGGCCTGCCCGACGCGGGCGCTGACCATGACCAACGAGTACGAGCTCGCCGACGACAGCAGGGAAAACCTGATCTGGACCAAAGAGCAGCTGCTCGCGCCGCTCGTGGCGGGTATGGAAGCGCCGCCCCATCCGATGCGGCTCGGTGACGACGAGAAGGACTACTATCGCCTCGGCGCGGCCGGCGTGGTCGCTGGTCCGCGGGCGCCCGGCATGGCGGGACCGGGCGGGTCCTCCGGCCCCGCGGTGTTCGCCGGGGCCGACGCCGCCCCGGCCACCCCGGGGGCCGGGGAAGTCCCCGCTGAAGTCGCCGACGACGGAGCCGGGGAGGCCGGAAGATGACACACGTGCTGGCGGCCGGCACCAATACCGATGAGGTCGCCAGGGAAACCATCTTCTGGATCCTGTGCGTCGCCTCGATCGGCGCCGCCTTGGCCATGATCCTGGTCAGGCGCGCGGTGCATTGCGCCATGATGCTCGCCGTGGTGATGCTCGCCCTGGCGACCATGTACGCCATGCAGGGCGCGCCGTTCCTCGCGTTCGTGCAGATCATCGTNNTACACCGGCGCGGTCCTCATGCTGTTCCTGTTCGTCATCATGCTAATCGGGGTCAGCTCGGCGGACTCGGTCACCGAGACGATCAAGGGCCAGCGGATGGCCGCCGGCCTGGTCGCCATCGGTTTTTTCGTGATCTTGATCCTCGGCGTCGGGCACGCCGCCCTCGGTCCGGCGACCCCGGCCACCGCGGCGAACGGAACGAACAACCTCTCCGGGCTCGCCACCTTGATCTTCACCACCTACGTGTTCCCGTTCGAGGTCACCGGCGCGCTGCTGATCACCGCGGCGCTCGGCGCGATGGTGCTCGCGCACCGCGAGCGCACCACGCCCCGGCCGACGCAGCGGCAGCTCGCGGCCAGGAGGCTGGAGAGCGGCCACATGGCGCCGGACCCGTCGCCGGGGGTGTACGCGCTGCACGACGCCGCCGACCGGCCGGCCCTGCTGCCGGACGGCACGACCTCCGATCTGTCGGTCAGCACGACACTCGCCCCGCGTGGCGTGGCGGACGCAGCACCGTCCGTTCGGCCTCCAAAAGAGCAGGATGCCATTGAGGCAGAAAGCGGGCGCGAGTCCGCGTCGTCGGGGAGGGCCGACGCATGAGCCCGGTGCATTACGTGTCCCTGTCGGTGATCCTGTTCGTGATCGGCGCCGTCGGCGTGCTGGTCCGGCGTAACGCCATCGTCATCTTCATGTGCGTGGAACTGATGCTGAACGCGTGCAACCTGGCGTTCGTCGCGTTCGCTAGCATGCACGGCAACCTGGACGGGCAGGTCATCGCGTTTTTCGTGATGGTGGTGGCCGCCGCCGAGGTCGTCGTCGGCCTCGCGATCTTGATGGCTATCTACCGGGCCCGCCGGTCGGCGTCGGTGGACGACGCCAACCTGCTGAAGTACTGAGAGGATGACCACGTTGACCACCATTGCGGCTACTGGCGCGCTGAAGCTGTCATGGCTGCTGCTCGCGTTCCCGCTCTTCGGCGCCGTGGTGCTGCTCGTCGGCGGCCGGCGGACCGACCGGTGGGGGCACTTGCTCGGGGTGGCCATGCCGGTCGCGGCGTTCGTCTACGGCGTCGTCGCCTTCTTCAGCCTGCTCGGCGACACCGACCGCAGCCAGGACCAGCACCTGTACTCGTGGATTCCGGTGGCGCGCCTCCAGGTGAACGTGTCGTTGCTGACCGACCCGCTGTCGATCTGCTTCGTGCTGCTGATCACCGGGGTCGGGTCGCTGATCATCATTTACTCGGTCGGCTACATGGCCCACGACCGCGACCGGCGGCGCTTCTTCGGCTACCTGAACCTGTTCGTCGCGTCCATGCTGCTGCTCGTGCTGGCCGACAACTACCTGGTGCTCTACGTCGGCTGGGAGGGCGTGGGCCTGGCCTCCTACCTGCTGATCGGGTTCTGGCAGGAAAGGCCCTCGGCGGCCGTCGCGGCGAAGAAGGCGTTCATCGTCAACCGGATCGGCGACGCCGGCCTCACCCTGGCCATCTTCTTGATGTTCAGCGAGTTCGGCACGACCTCGTTCACCGGTGTGTTCGGCTCGGTGCGCTCCGGCGGGAGCGGCGTGGCCACTGCGCTTGGGCTGCTGCTGCTGCTAGGCGCGTGCGGGAAGTCCGCCCAGGTGCCGCTGCAGTCCTGGCTGCTGGACGCGATGGAGGGCCCGACGCCGGTGTCGGCGCTGATCCACGCCGCCACCATGGTCACCGCCGGGGTGTACCTGCTGGTGCGGTCTAATCCGATCCTCGCGCTCACGCCCGACGCACGGATAGCGATAGCCATCGTGGGCACGGTCACGCTGCTGTTCGGCGGCATCATCGCCTCCGCCAAGGACGACATCAAGAAGTCGCTCGCCGGGTCTACCATGAGCCAGATCGGCTACATGACGCTCGGGGCCGGCCTCGGGCCGGCCGGCTACGTGTTCGCCATCGCGCTCCTGCTCTCGCACGGGTTCTACAAGGCGGGGCTGTTCCTCGGCGCGGGCTCGGTGATACACGGCATGGACGACGAGCAGGACATGCGCCGGTACGGCGGCCTTTACCGCTCCCTGCCGATCACCCACGTGACCTTCGGCCTGGCCTACCTGGCCATCATCGGCATCCCGCCGTTCTCCGGGTTCTTCACCAAGGACCCGATCATCGGGGCGGACTTCAGCGAGCACGGCACGGGAGGCTGGATACTCGGCATCTGCGCGCTGATCGGCGCGGGCATCACCGCGTTCTACATGACCCGCATGATGCTCATGACCTGGTACGGGAAGGCGCGCTGGGACGATGAGGCGCACCCGCACGAGTCGCCCCCGGTGATGACCGGGCCGATGGTCGTGCTCGCGATCGGCTCGGTCGGCGCCGGCGCGTTCCTCATCGTCAACGACCGGCTCCAGGGCTTCCTCGCACCGGTCGTCGGGGTACCGCCGGTCTCACACGGCTTCTTCACCGTCTCCGGGCTGGTGGCCCTGGCGCTCGCCCTGGTGGGCGTCGCCATCGCGTGGATGAGGTACGGACGCTTTCCGGTCCCGCGGATGGCCCCAGCGGGGCGATTTCTCACCGTCGCCGCGCGAAAGGACCTCTACGGGGACGCGTTCAACGAATCGGTCCTGATGCGGCCTGGCCAGTGGCTGACCAGGCTGTCGGTGTACTTCGACAACCGAGGCGTGGACGGCCTGGTGAATTCGCTGGCCGCCCTGGTGGGCGGGACCTCGGGCCGGGTCCGTAAGACGGAGAACGGCTTCGTCCGCTCCTACGCGCTTTCCATGTTCTTCGGCGCCGCCGCGCTGGTGACCTTGCTCCTGGTGGTGAGGCTCTGATGAACGGGTTTCCCTGGCTGACCGTCGCGGGCGCGGTGCCGCTGCTCGGCGCGATCGTGATCGCGCTGATCCCCGGCCTGCCTCAGGACAGCGCCGCCGCCGACCGGCGGGCGCGCGAGGCGCTGGCCAAATGGCTCGCGCTGGCGTTCTCGCTGGTGACGCTCGTCGTGGTGATCATCATCGCGGTCAAGTTCCAGGTCGGCGGGCCGAACTACCAGTTCACCGAGGTCTACTCGTGGATCCCGGCCTTCGGCGTGCACTACGCGCTCGGCGTGGACGGCATCGCGCTGGTGCTCATCGCGATGTCCGCGGTCCTGATGCCGGTGGTGATCCTGGCCTCGTGGCACGACGCGGATGCTGTTACCCCCGGGGGGAACGATCCCCCCCAGACCCCCCCTGCTCATGAGGGGGCTGCCCGCCCCCCCATACCCCCCGGGCCCCCCTCTGGGGGGGCGGCCAAGCAGCACAGCGTCAAGACGTATTTCGCGCTGATGATGGTGCTCGAGACGATGATGATCGGGGTCTTCGCGGCCACCGACGTCTTCCTGTTCTACGTGTTCTTCGAGGCCATGCTGGTGCCGATGTACTTCATGATCGGCAGCTACGGGGTCGGCAAGCGGCAGTACGCGGCGGTCAAGTTCCTGCTCTACAGCCTGCTCGGCGGGCTGCTCATGCTGGTCGCGGTGATCGCGCTCTACGTGTACTCCACGCACAGCGGCGTCACCGGCCACCACGGGTCGTTCCTGTTCAGCGAGCTCAGCCAGATTTCGCTGAGCCCGACCGTGCAGAAGTGGCTGTTCCTCGGGTTCTTCATCGCGTTCGCGATCAAGGCGCCGCTGTGGCCGTTCCACACCTGGCTGCCCGACGCCGCCGCGGCCTCCCAGCCCGGCGCGGCCGTGCTGCTCGTCGGCGTGCTGGACAAGGTCGGCACCTACGGGATGCTGCGGTACTGCTTCGAGCTGTTCCCGGCCGGCGCGAAGTACTTCACGCCGCTGGTGATCGCGCTGGCCGTGGTCGGGATCTTGTACGGAGCCATCGTCGCGATCGGCCAGCAGGACATGAAGCGGCTGATCGCCTACACCTCGGTCTCGCACTTCGGCTTCATCGCGCTCGGTATTTTCGCGATGACCAGCCAGGGCGTGGCGGGCGCGACGCTGTACATGGTCAACCACGGGTTCGCCACCGGCGCGCTGTTCATCCTGGCCGGGTTCCTCATCACCCGGCGCGGGTCGTCCCGGATCGCGGACTTCGGCGGCGTGCAGAAGGTCGCCCCGGTGCTGGCCGGCCTGTTCCTCATCTCCGGCCTGGCCGGGCTCTCGCTGCCCGGCCTTTCCACCTTCGTCAGCGAGTTCCTTGTCCTGGTCGGGACGTTCTCCCGGTACAAGCTGCCGGCCATCCTGGCCACCGCGGGGATCATCCTGGCCGCGATCTACATCCTGTGGATGTACCAGCGCACGATGGGCGGGCCGGTCCGCGAGCAGGTGGCGGGGATGAAGGACCTGCGCCCGCGGGAACTGCTCGCGGTCGCGCCGCTGATCGTGCTGCTGGTCGGGGTCGGGGTCTACCCCAAGCCGGTGCTCGACATCATCAACCCCGCCGTCCGCGTGACCATGGCGCAGGTGCACATGACTGATCCGGTCCCCGCGCATCCCGCCACCGTCGCCCAGAAGGGAACCGCACCGTGATCGCGGTCCTCGCCGCCCCCGCGGCCCTGGCCGCTCCTGCGGCCGTTATCTCCTCGGGCAGCGCGAGCGGCACCATCAGCCCGCCGAGCATCGAGTACAGCCAGCTCGCGCCGATGCTGATCGTCTTCGGCGCGGCGGTCGTCGGCGTCCTGGTGGAGGCGTTCGTGCCGCGCCCGTTCCGCCGCACCGTGCACCTGATCCTCGCCCTGGGCTCGCTGGCCGCCGCGTTCATCATGACGATTGTGATCGCCGGGACCCATAAGATCTTCGCCGACGGCAGCCCGGGCCACATCGCCGCGATGGGGGCGATCGCGGTCGACCGCCCGACCCTGTTCATTCAGGGAACGATCCTGGTGCTTGCCTTCGCGAGCATGCTTCTTATCGGTGACTCGAGCAACAGCCCGTTCGCCGCGCAGGCCGCCGCTACTCCCGGCAGCGCCGAGGAGCGCGAAGGCCTGGTGGCCGGGATCTTCCACACCGAGATCTTCCCGCTGACGCTGTTCGCGATCGGCGGGATGCTGATGTTCCCGGCCGCGAACGACCTGCTCACCATGTTCGTGGCGCTTGAGGTGCTGTCGCTGCCGCTGTACCTGCTGTGCGGGCTGGCCCGGCGACGCCGGCTGCTCTCGCACGAGGCGGCCATGAAGTACTTCCTGCTCGGCGCCTTCTCCTCGGCCTTCTTCCTGTTCGGTGTCGCGATGCTGTACGGCTTCGCCGGCTCGGTCTCGCTCCCGGCGATCGCGTCGGCGGCGGCCAGCAACACCGCGAACTCCACGCTGCTGTTCGCGGGTATCGCGCTGGTCGGCACCGGCTTGCTGTTCAAGATCGGGGCGGTGCCGTTCCACAGCTGGAAGCCGGACGTGTACCAGGGCGCCCCGACGCCGATCACCGCGCTGATGGCGTCCTGCACGGTGGTGTCGGCCTTCGGCGCCCTGCTGCGCGTGTTCTACGTGGCGTTCGGCAACCTGACCTGGGACTGGCGCCCGGCGCTGTGGGTGGTCGCCGTCTTGACCATGGTCGCGGGCGCGGTCATCGCCATCACCCAGACGGACGTCAAGCGGCTGCTGGCCTACTCCTCGATCGCGCACGCCGGGTTCGTGCTCACCGCGGTCATCGCGACCAGCGTGGCCGGGCTTTCTGGCAGCCTGTTCTACCTGGCCTCGTACGGCCTGACCACGGTCGGCGCGTTCGGGGTCATCACCTTGGTCCGGGATCCCGGTGGCGAGGCCGGGCACATTTCCCGCTGGGCCGGCCTGGGCCGCCGGTCCCCGCTGCTGGCGGGCATCTTCGCGCTGTTCCTGCTGGCCTTCGCGGGCATCCCGCTGACCAGCGGCTTCACCGGGAAGTTCGCCGTCTTCCAGGCCGCCATCGCCTCCGGCGAGACGCCGCTGGTGATCGTGGGCGTGCTGGCCAGCGCGATCGCGGCGTTCTTCTACGTCCGCATCATCGTGCTGATGTTCTTCAGCGACCCGATCCCGGACGGCCCGCAGGTGGTGCTCCCGACCGTCTTCACCGGCAGCGTGGTGGGGCTGGGCGTGCTGGCGACCCTGGTGCTCGGCATCGTGCCAGAACCGGTCCTGAGCCTGGCCAGCCACGCTGCGAACCAGCTGTTCGTTGGCTAAGGCAGCGGTTAAGGCGCCGCTGGCCTTGGATGTTGCCACGCAGAACGGGCATACTCTTCAGTTCGAGGCGTTTGCGCGTTCCGATGACGTGGAGAGCATGTGATCACCGCAGTTCCCGTAGAGTTCCTGGACTCCGCCCTCGAGGCGGAAGTGCTCGATGACCTGGCCCAGGTCGAGGATGCGCTGGCCATCACGGCGCATCCCGACGACGAACTGCTGACCGAGGCCTCCAGGCACCTGATCGCGGCCGGGGGCAAGCGCTTCCGCGCCATGCTCGTGCTGCTGGCCGCGCGGTTCGGCGACCCGAAGGACTCGCGGGTCATCCAGGCGGCGACCGCGATCGAGCTCACCCATCTGGCCACGCTGTTCCACGACGACGTCATGGACGAGGCGCTGGTCCGCCGCGGTTCCCCCTCGGTCAATTCCCGGTGGGGTAACTCGGTCGCCATCCTCACCGGAGATTTCCTGTTCGCGCAGGCCTCCCAGATCCTCGCCGACCTCGGACCGCAGGCGGTCAGGATCCAGGCCCAGACGTTCAGCCGGCTGGTGACCGGGCAGATGGCGGAGACCATCGGCCCGCGCCCCGGCCAGGATCCGCTCGACTTCTACATGTACGTGATCACGGAGAAGACCGGATCGCTGATCGCCACCTCCGGCCAGTTCGGCGCGCTGTTCTCCGGCGCCCCCGGCCAGATCGCGGACCGGATCGCGGTCGCCTGTGAGCAGCTCGGGGTGGCCTGGCAGCTGTCCGACGACGTGATCGACGTCGCCAGCGACTCGGCTCAGTCGGGCAAGACGCCCGGCACCGATCTCCGCCAGGGGGTGCGGACGCTGCCGGTTCTGTACGCTCTGCGTTCGGCCGTGACGACGCCGGCGGACGCGCGCCTGCGCTGGCTGCTCGACGAGGCTGACTTGACCCAGCAACCCTTGCTCGATGAGGCGCTGGGGTTGCTGCGGGGCCATCACGCGATGAAGGAGTCCCGCGCGGACGTGCTGCACTGGCTGCTCGGGGCCAGGAACGAGATCATGGCGCTGCCGGACACCCCGGCCCGGGCGGCCTTCCTGGCGCTGTGCGACTTCGTGGAGAAGCGCACCGGCTGACCCGGAGGTGGCCCGTGATGGACCGACCGTGATG
>PMST01000312.1 GCA_003168295.1 Actinomycetota bacterium | reverse complement strand
AAACTCTCCGTTGAATGTCTATTAACAACCGCAGCTATTGCTAGCGGATTGTTGACATAAGAGAGCTTCCTCGACCGGTCTAAAGATCGGTTCCGGAAGCGATCATGGCCATCGTAGTGAGATCAGTTCGTGATAGTCACGAGCCGCCTCACTGACGAGGTTTTTGTGCTTCAAGTGCACTGGCTTTTAGCACGCTGTTGAGTTCTCAAGAAACGGGCGCGCACCTTCTGGAAACTCTCATTTCCTTCTGGGGCAACCACTCTACATTACCAGGCGAGGTACCTCGTGTCAACTCTGTTCGTTAGAACTTTGCTAACCCTTGAACCTTGCCTCACCAACAGACTACCGGCTGTTCAGACCCGCACGCACAGCACAAGGCTTAATCAGAAGGAGTTCTGGTGGCTCCCCGGGACCTGGCCGCTTCCGCGTCCATCCCCTCGGGGCAAGAAGAACTCTAAGGGTGCTCGGCACCTTCGTCAAATCGACGTTGGCCACGTGTTGTTACCGCAGGTCAGGCGCGCGGTTACAGGACGTAGCCGGACGGAAGCCCCAGAACAATGCGCGCAGAACCGCGCCCGGGCGGGCCGAATCGGGCGCGGAAATTCTTTCCGCCACTGGCCATGACATGCGCACAAAAGCCCATGTCTACCCGCGCAGTCCCGCGGATGAATCCGTCAACTGGACACCACTTCGACCGCGCCGACCGTGCGCTTCCCCACGCGCAAGATCAGGTAACGACCGTGCAACAAATCTTCCGGGCCTGGCACCGCGTCCTCCGACGTCACCTTGCCGTTGTTCAGGTAGGCTCCGCCCTCGGTGATGGCCCTCCTAGCCGCCGACTTGCTCGGCACGATCTTGATTTGGGCCATCAGGTCAACGACGGTCGGCAGGTCCCCGGCGGGCACCTGGACCGACGGCACTTCCGCCACCGCGGCCGCCAGGGTCCGCTCGTCCACCTCGGTCAGGTCGCTGCGGCCGAACAGGGCCTGGCTGGCCGCGATCGCGCGACGGGTTTCCTCCTCGCCGTGGACGAGCGTGGTTATCTCCTGCGCCAGCGCGCGCTGGCCCGCCCGGGCGGCCGGCCGTTCGGAGCTTTCCCGCGCCAGCTGCTCGATCTCCTCCCGTGACCGGAAGCTGAACACCCGCAGCAGGCCCGGCACCTCGGCGTCGGACACGTTCAGCCAGAACTGGTAGAACGCGTACGGCGNNAGCCAGATCGCGCCGCCCTCGGTCTTGCCGTACTTGGTGCCGTCCGGCTTGGTGATCAGCGGGGTAGCCAGAGCATGCACGGACGTGCCCTCGACCCGCCTGATCAGGTCCACTCCCGCGACCAGGTTGCCCCACTGGTCGCTGCCGCCGAGCTGGACGGTGCAGTCGTACCGCCGGTAGAGCTCCAGGAAGTCCATGGCCTGCAGGAGCTGGTAGCTGAACTCGGTGTAGCTGATCCCGCCGGCTTCGAGCCTGGCCTTGACCGATTCCCGGTCCAGCATCCGGTTGACCGAGAAGTGCTTGCCGATGTCCCGCAGGAACGTCAGCACCGGCAACTCCCCGGTCCAGTCCAGGTTGCTGACGATCAGCGCGCTGGCCGGGCCCGGCGTCGAAGTCCAGGAACCTGGATACCTCGCCGCGGATTCTCTCGACCCAGTCCGCCACGGTCTCGCGGGAGTTCAGCACCCGTTCGGACGACTTGCCGCTCGGGTCGCCGATCAGCCCGGTGGCCCCGCCGACCACCCCGATCGGGCGGTGCCCGGCCAGCTGCAGGCGGCGCAGAGTGACCAGCTGCACGAGATTCCCGATGTGAAGGCCGGGAGCGGTCGGATCGAAGCCGCAGTAAATCGTGACCTGGCCGGAATTCAGCGCCTTGCGCAGCTCGTCGATGTCGGTCGTGACCGCGAGCAGACCCCGCCAGGAGAGTTCGTCGATGATGTCGTCCACGCCTGCATGGTGCCACCTGAAGCCCGCTAGGGGGTAACCAGTTTGCGCCGCCGCGGCACATGCGCGCGGTACGCCGAGACGGTGGGATCGCCGGCGAGCCAGAACCGCCAGGGCACCTCGGCCGCCATCGAGACGCCGACCCGAGGCCCGCAGGCAATTGTCCGCGGAGTTTCGACCGGATCATCCCCCTGGGCCAGCCCAGTTCCCGAACGAGCGGTGGTGCCTGCACCCGCACTGGCGCCCAGCCGGGCCGGGCGGAGCCGGAGCGGCGAGCTAGCGACGCAGACGTCCGCGCCGTCCAGCGATCTGTCGATGTCCAGCGCCTGGCACAGCCGGGCCGGTCCGCGGGCCAGGTCACGCCAGGCGAGCGGAGCCTGACGGGGCGGAGCCTGGGGCGAGGTCTCCTGGTTCAGCGCGCGGCCGGGTCTGCGGCTGGACCGCCGGGCCCGGGCCAGGTTCTCCCCTTCGATGACCGCCCCGGCCCGCAGCAGGACCGCGGACACGCTGCCCTCACCGGAGCACACCAGGTTCACGCAGAAATGCATGCCGTAGGTGAAATACACGTAGGCGTGACCGGGCGGGCCGAACATGACGGCGTTGCGCCGGGTCATGCCGCGGTAGGCGTGGGATGCGGGATCGGTCTGGCCGGCGTACGCCTCGACCTCGGTGAGCTCGACGGCGACCAGGCCTGCCTCGGTCTCGTGCTCCAGGACGCAGCCGAGCAGCTCCGGCGCGACCTCCACGGCAGGCCGGGCCAAGAAATCGCGCGAAACCAGCACCTACCGCTACCCGACGTCCTGCGCCCAGGCGGCGTGACCCTCGACCGTCACCCGCAACGCCGCGAGCTGCTCGGCGACCCGATCGGGCGCCGTACCGCCGTGGCCCTGACGCGCCGCCAGGGCGCCCTCGACCGTCAGCACCTGGCGAACGTCGGGCGTCAGGTGCTCGGAGACCTTGGCCAGATCAGCGTCGCTCACATCGTCCAGGTCGCAGTCGTGCACCTGACACCACACCACGAGGTGCCCGACGACCTCGTGTGCCTCACGGAACGGGACACCGCGGCGCACCAGGTACTCGGCCAGGTCGGTGGCGAGGGTAAATCCGGTCGAGGCGCCGCGGCGCAGCTTGTCGGGATTGATCCTCAGCGTCGCGATCAGGCCGGCCATGGCGGGCAGCACCAGCAGGAGGGTGTCCACCGCGTCGAAGACCGGCTCCTTGTCCTCTTGCAGATCCCGGTTGTAGGTGAGCGGCAGGCCCTTCAGCGTGACGAGCAGGCCGGTCAGCCCGCCGATCAGCCGGCCCGCCTTGCCTCGGGCCAGCTCGGCCACGTCCGGGTTTTTCTTCTGCGGCATGATCGAGGAACCGGTCGCATAGGCGTCGTCGATCTCGACCCAGCCGAACTCCTGCGAGGACCAGAGCACGATCTCCTCGCCGAGCCGGGACAGGTGCACCCCGATCAACGCCGCGGCGAAACAGAATTCGGCCGCGAAGTCCCGGTCGCTGACCGCATCCATGGAGTTCGCCGCCGCCTCGTCGAAGCCGAGCTCGTCGGCGAGCACCTGCGGATCGACCGGCAGCGAGGACCCGGCCAGCGCACCGGACCCAAGCGGGCTGACCGAGGCGCGCTTGTCCCAGTCCCGCAGCCGGCTGACATCGCGGGCGAACCCCTGGACGTGCGCGAGCAACTGGTGGCCGAACAGCACCGGCTGGGCGTGCTGCAGATGAGTCATGCCGGGCGCGGGCACATTACTGTTCGCGGCCGCCTGGTCCATCAGCGCGGTCTCGAGCTCGGCGAGCCTGCTCGCGACCAGCCGGGCATTGTCCCGCAGGTACAGCCGCAGGTCGGTGGCGACCTGGTCGTTGCGGCTGCGGCCGGCCCGCAGCTTGCCGCCGAGCGCGCCGAGCCGTTCGAGCAGCCCTCGCTCGAGGGCCGTGTGCACGTCCTCGTCGGCGACCGTAGGCCGGAACGCCCCGGTCGCGCACGCCCGGTCCAGATCATCGAGGGCCTTGAGCATGGCACTGAGTTCGTCGTCGGTCAGCAGGCCGGCCCGGTGCAGCACGCGTGCGTGCGCACGGGAGGCGCGCAGGTCGTACCGGGCCAGCCGCCAGTCGAACTGCACGCTGAGGGAAAGCCGGGCCAGCGCGTCGGCAGGCCCGGCGCCGAACCGTCCGCCCCACAGCCGCGTCGACCCGTCCCCAGAGTTCCCGGAGTCGCCCAAATCCCCTGCAGCCTGTCCCGCTGTTTCCACAGTTCTACTTTCTACCGCACTTATGCCTCAGTTTTGTCGCACCCGGTGCTGTCCCGATAGGACTCGGTGGGCCCCTGGGTACCGTCCGCGGTACGTGGTGGGCCACCGAGTCCGTATGAAGGATGCCACCGGCGCCGCACGAGGGGCGGGCGGTCATCGGCGGCGGTTGGCGCGGCGCAGGAGATCGGCTGCGGCGGCGTCGCCGCCGGCTGGGTCGCGCGTGATGAGCAGGACCGTGTCGTCGCCGGCGACGGTACCGAGAATCGATGGCAGGACCGCGTGGTCGATGACTGAGGCGAGGAACTGAGCCGCGCCCGCTGGCGTCCTGAGCACGACGAGGTTCGCGCTCGCCTCGGCCGAGGTCATCAGCTCAGCCAGGTATCGCGCCAGCCGCGCGTCGCGAGTCGATTCCGCGGTGTTCTCCCGCTGTCTGGCCGCCCCGTGGTGGCCTGGGAGGGGCTTGGGGTCGCCAGGGGCCGGGGGGTCTTCGGGACTTTGGGGACTTTGGGATGGTGAAGGTGTCGGGGTTGTCGTCCCGCCGATGGCGCCCCCGGGGCGGGAGCCGGGGCCGCCCGGCTCATCGGGCAGGGCGTAGACGAGCGCGCCGCCGGTGGCGCGGAGCCGGACCACGCCGAGCTCATCAAGGTCACGGGACAGGGTCGCCTGGGTCACGTGCACGCTGGCGTACCGCTCGAGCAGCTCGGCGAGCTCCTCCTGGGAGCGGACCTGCTCCCGGGCGAGGATCGCGGCGATACGCGCGTGCCTGGCGGTCTTGGTCACCGGGGTAGCCGGGTTCATCAAGATCGCGGCGTGGAGACTCCGGCCTTCAGGCCGGGGAGGAAACGCCGCTTCACCTCCCCTGAAATGTCGGTGCCGGACGGTATATTCAAATTGCCTGCGACAGCCAAGCGGGCACATGCACGACCCAGCACCAAACCGCGGCAGGGCATGCCGTGGCTGCGCGGGGAGGCGACGGGACTGCCCGGCCTGCGAACCGCGAACCTACAGCGCGACCACAGGTCGCGGCTGGAATCCTCGTCCTTTAGGACGATGGAGGATGTCAAGTCCGCTCCAGCAACCAGGACAGAAGCGCCTTCTGCGCGTGCAACCGGTTTTCTGCCTGCTCCCAGACCACGCTGTTCGGGCCGTCGAGCACGTCGGCGCTGATCTCTTCGCCGCGATGGGCGGGCAGGCAGTGCAGCACCAGGCAGCCGGCCTGAGCCAGCGCCAGCTTCGCGTCGTCCAGCTGGTAGGAGCCCTCAGGCGAGCCGAGGATGGCGAGCCGCTGCTGGCGCTCGCTCTCCTGGCCCATGGACGTCCATACGTCGGTAGCGATCACATCGGCGCCCTCGCAGGCCGCCCGGGGGTCGGCGTACAGCTCGATCCCGCCGCCGGCCTGACGGGCGATCTGCCCGGCGGCCGCGGTGACGGCGGGGTCGGGGCGGAAGTCCTCGGGCGAGCCGATGCGCACGTGCATCCCGGCGGTCGCCCCGCCGAGCAGGTAAGAGTGCGCCATGTTGCTCGCGCCGTCGCCGAGGAAGGTCAACGTGCGGCCGGCCAGGGAGCCGTAGTGCGCCCGGATGGTCTGCAGGTCGGCCAGGACCTGGCACGGGTGGAACTGATCGGTGAGCGCGTTGATCACCGGGACGGTCGCCGCCGAGGCCAGCGCCTCGATGCGCTCCTGGCCGGAGGTGCGCCAGGCGATCGCCGCGACCTGCCGGGTCAGCACGCGGGCGACGTCCTCGATCGTCTCGCCCCGTCCTATGTGCGTCGTCTGGGTGTCGATGACGAGCGGGTGACCGCCGAGCTCGGCGATGCCGACGGTGAACGACACCCTGGTGCGCAGCGACGGCTTGTCGAACAGCACGGCGACCGCGCGCGGGCCGGCCAGCGGCCTGGCGCCGAACCTGTCCTTCTTCATCTCCTCGGCCCGGTCCAGGACCGCGGCCTGCTCGTCCGGCTCCAGGTCGTCGTCCCGCAGGAAGTGCCTGGTCATCAGCCGATCCCCTGGACGGTGTCGAGTATGGCGGGCAGCGCGTCGGTGAACTGGCGGGCCTGGCCAGCGGACAGGATCAGCGGCGGCGCGAGGCGGATCGCGTCCGGCTGGACCGCGTTCACCAGGAAGCCGGCCTGCCTGGCGGCTTCTTCCACCTTCGCGGCCACCTCGGCGGTGAGCACGATGGCCAGCCACAGCCCGCGGCCGCGCACCCCCGCGACCAGCGGATGCCTGATCGTCTCGAGGCTGGCCACCAGCTGCTCCCCCACCTGCGTGACGTGGGCTAGCAGCCCGTCGCGCTCGATCACTTCAAGTACGGCCAGGGCCGCGGCACATGCGACCGGGTTGCCGCCGAAGGTGGAACCGTGGTCACCCTTGGCGAAGCCGGTGCCGCTGGCGCCCAATCCGATGCAGGCCCCGATCGGAAGCCCGCCGCCCAGCCCCTTGGCCAGGGTCAGCACATCGGGCCGGATGCCCTCGGCCTGGTGCGCGAACCAGGCGCCGGTCCGGCCGATGCTGCTCTGGATCTCATCGAGCACCAGCAGCGCGCCGGCCTGGTCGCAGGCGGCGCGAGCGGCGCGCAGGTAGCCCGCGGGGGCGGGCACCACACCGCCTTCGCCCAGGGCGGGCTCGAGGAAGACGGCTGCCACATCGGCGTCGACCGCGGCGGCCAGTGCGCCGGCATCACCGAACGGGACGAACCGTACGGTCAGGCCGAAGGGCTCGAACGGCTCGCGGATGGAGGCCTTGCCGGTCAGCGCGAGCGCTCCCATGGTCCGGCCGTGGAAGCCCCCCTCGATGGCTACGAACACCGGCCGCCCGGGTCCCTGGCAGCGCCGCACGAGCTTGATCGCCGCCTCGTTGGCCTCGGTCCCCGAGTTGGCGAAGAACACCCGCCCGTCCCCCCCGAGGAGAAACAAAAGCCGTTCGGCGAGGTCGACCTCGCGCTCGTGCAGGAAGAGGTTGGAGGTGTGGGCCACCTCGGCGACCTGGCGGCTGACCGCCTCGATGATCGCCGGATGGGCGTGCCCGAGCGAGCTCACCGCGATCCCGGCGATCAGGTCCAGGTACTCCCGCCCGTCCGGATCCCATACCAGGCAGCCCGCGCCGCGGCTGATCGCGACCGGGGGCAGGCCGTAGTTCGGCATGATGGCCGCCGCGAACCGTTTCTGCAGGGCTTCGGTTTCACTCACGGCAGGATTCCTTTCTCCGGGATGACCATGGTGCCAATGCCGGAATCGGTGAAGATCTCAAGCAGGACCGCGTGGCTGAGGCGGCCGTCGAGGACGTGGGCCTGCGGGACACCACCGCGCACGGCGAACAGGCACGCCTCCATCTTGGGGATCATCCCGGCCGCGAGCCAGGGCAGCAGCAGCTCGAGCTCGGGTGCGGTGAGCTGGCTAATCACCTCGTCCGACGACGGCCAGTTCCGGTAGAGTCCGGCCACGTCGGTGAGCACCACGAGCTTGGCGGCGCCGAGCGCCACCGCGAGCGCGGCCGCCGCGGTGTCCGCGTTCACGTTGTAGACCTCACCGTCCTGCCCTCCGGCCACGCTGGAGACGACCGGAATCCGGCCGTCGGCCAGCAGCGCCTCGATGGCACCGCAGTCGGTGGCCACGATCTCGCCGACCATGCCGATGTCGACCGGCTCGCCGTCGACGACGGCCGCCTTGCGGATCGCGGTGAAGGTCCCGGCGTCCTCACCGGACATGCCCACGGCGAACGGGCCGTGCCGGTTGATCAGGCCGACGAGATCCTTGTTGACCTTGCCGGAAAGGACCATCCGGACGATTTCCAGCGTTTCCGGCGTGGTGACCCGTAGCCCGGCGGTGAACGTGGACTCCACGCCGCGCCGGTCAAGTTCCTCGGTGATCTGCGGGCCGCCGCCGTGCACCACGACCGGGCGCAGACCCGCGTAACGCAGGAAAACCAAGTCCTGCGCGAAGGCCGCGCGCAGCGTCTCGTCCTCCATCGCGTGGCCGCCGTACTTGATCACAACGGTCTGGCCGTGGAACCTGGTCAGCCAGGGCAGGGCCTCGATCAGCGTGGCTGCCTTGGCCGACGCGTCCCGCTGCGCGTCGCCGTTCACGGTCATGTCGGGTAGGCCCTCATGTCGGGTAGGCCCTCATGTCGAGTACGCGCTGTTCTCGTGCACATACGCGGCGGTCAGGTCGGTGGTCAAGATGGTCGCGGAATGCGGGCCCGCGGACAGGTCCACGGTGATCGTCACGTCCTTCGGCTTCAGGTCCACCTTCGAACGCTCATCACCGGCGGCACCGTGGCGGCAGACCCAGATGCCGTTGATCGCCACGTTCAGCCGGTCGGGCTCGAAGACCGCGTCCGTGGTCCCCACCGCGCTCAGCACCCGGCCCCAGTTGGGGTCCTCGCCGCCGATGGCGCACTTGAGCAGGTTATTGCGGGCGACGGCACGCCCGGCGGTCACCGCGTCGGACTCCGAGGCGGCCCCGACCACCTCGATCGTGATCATCTTCTCGGCGCCCTCGGCGTCTAGCTGAAGCTGCCTGGCCAGGTCGGCGCACACCTCGGTGAGGGTCACGGCGAACTCGCCGCGGTCAGGGGTGACGCCGGCCGCCCCGCTGGCCAGCAGCAGCACCGTGTCGTTCGTGGACATGCAGCCGTCGGCGTCCAGCCGGTCGAAGGTCACCGCGGTGGCGGACCGCAGCGCGGCGTCAAGTTCGGCGGCGGGCAGGTCAGCATCGGTGGTGAGCACGCACAGCATGGTGGCCAGCGCCGGCGCGAGCATCCCGGCGCCCTTGGCCATCCCGCCCACGGTGTAGAACGGGGGGTTCGGGGGGGCGGGCAGCCCCCCCGTAAGCAGGGGGGGTCTGGGGGGGATCGTTCCCCCCGAGGCAACAGAGCGCCGGAAGGCGATCTTGACCACGGTGTCGGTGGTCCTGATCGCGTCGGCGGCGGCCAGGCCGCCAGCCCGCGAGGCTCCTGTCACCGCGGCGTCGACACCGGGGAGGAGCTTGTCCATGGGCAGGCGCTCGCCGATCAGGCCGGTCGAGCAGACAGCGATCTCTCCCGCGCCCACGTCTTCACCACCGGCGCCGAGGGCCGCGGCCAGGTGCTCGGCGGTGGCGTGGGTGTCCTGGAAGCCGAGCGGGCCGGTGCAGGCGTTGGCCCCGCCGGAGTTGAGCACCACGGCCTTGACCCGACCACCCCGCACCACCTGGCGGGTCCAGATCACCGGAGCGGCCTGCACCCGGTTGGAGGTGAACACGGCGGCGGCGGACCGTGAAGGCCCGTCGTTCAGGACGACGGCGACGTCCGGGTCGTCGGACTTTTTCAGTCCGGCCTTTACTCCGGCGGCGCGGAAACCCTGCGGGGCGGTCACGCTCAAGGCGCTACTCCGTATGCGGTCAGGCCGGCGGTTTCCGGCAGGCCGAGCATGAGGTTGGCGATCTGGATGGCCTGGCCGGCCGCCCCCTTGACCAGGTTGTCCAGGGCGCAGACGACGATGGCCCGGCCGGCGTGGGTGTCGGCCGCCACTTGCAGATGAGCCGCGTTGGACCCGAAGATCGCGCCGGTGGCGGGCCACCGTCCCTCGGGCAGCAGGTGGACGAATGGCTCTGGGCCGTAGGCGTGGTGGAGCGCCTCCCGCAGCTGGTGAGCCGCGGCGGTAGACACCGCCGTGCAGGTAGCCAGGATGCCGCGTGACATCGGGGCGAGCGACGGCGTGAACGAGACAGTCACGGGGCCGGACCGAGATACCCGTGTCCGTTCCGAAAAAAGGGCTTGCTCTATCTCCGGCGTATGCCGGTGCGTCCCTCCGGCCTGATACGCGGACATCGACCCCATCACCTCGCTGCCGACCAGGTCAGGCCGGGGCGCGCGGCCCGCGCCCGAGGTGCCCGAGGCGGCGACGATCACGATGTCGGCCGGGTCGGCCAGGCCCGCGGCCAGCAGCGGGGCCAGGGCGAGGATCGAAGCGGTGGCGTAGCAGCCGGGCGCGGCCACCGTGGCGGAGGCCTTGATCGCGTCTCGGGCGCCGGGCAGCTCGGGCAGTCCGTACGTCCACTGGCCTGCGTACGGCGTCGGATAGTACTGCGTCCAGGCCTGCGGATCGGCCAGCCTGAAGTCGGCGCCTAGGTCAATGATCTTGAGCTGGGCCGGGAGCCTGGCCGCCAGCTGTGCGGACTCGCCGTGCGGCAGGGCCGTAAAGAGCAGGTCGGCGCCGGCGAGAATGTCCGGGTCGGTGCGGGTGAACACGCTGTCGCCGAGGCCGGGAAGGCCGGTCAGCTGCGGGTGCACCGCGGTCACGGGCGTCCCGGCGTTGGCGGCTGCGGCCAGCGGGCCGATCTCAAGATCCGGATGACCAGCCAGCAGGCGCAGTAGTTCGCCTCCGGCGTAGCCGCTAGCCCCCGCTACCGCTACCCTCGCACCCATTTGCCTGGCCCTGTCCCTCGCGCGTCTGCGTTGTCATGTAAGAGTATTCATGGCTTCGCATTAATATGCAACCCGGAGGCGGTCATAGGCTGGGAGCGTGGAGCGGGATGGCATGGGACGGCGACCCCGGCTGGGGCATTTCGGCGACCGCGCGGTGCTGATGATGGGTGGCCGGGCCGTGCTCGTGGCGGGCTGTTGCGCCTGTCTGCTCGCGGGCTGCTCGTCCGCCAGGGCGACACCGGGCTCTGCGGCCGTCGGGGCGGGAGCGACCTGCGGGACCACGCGAACCGCGGCGAACGTGCCGGTCGTCATCAAGGTCGCCAAGGGCACCGTGGCCTGCGGGACGGCGATGCACGTCGAGGACGAGTACGCGGCCAAGATCAGGGCCGGGCAGGTGCAGGGCAACGGCGGCGGCGCACCGGTCACGGTGAACGGCTGGACGTGCCAGGGGTTCGCCACACCGGAGGTACTGAGCACCGGTAACGCGTCGCAGTGTCACACCAGCAGCGCCGCGATCCTCGCGGTCCTGCCGGTCCCAACGCCCACGACCACCGCCGACTGACCAGGCTCCGTCACGAGCTCACGGCGCGGCTCGCCGGGCGGCGGAACACGCTGGGCGTCTCTGCGGCTTGCCCGCCCGCGCGCGGGATGCTGCTGACCGCGCTCAGGCCCCTGGTGGTGCTGATCATCTGCACCTGATCCCGGCCGCCGGCCTTGGCCCGGTACAGGGCCGCGTCGGCCGCGGCCATCAGGTCAGCGAACTCACGCCGGCTACCGCTGTCCAGCGCCGCCACCCCGATCGACACCGTGACATGCACCCTCTCGCCGCCGGACGCGCCGGGAGCGATGATGCAAAGGCCGGAGATGGCGGACCGGACCCGCTCGGCGATGCGGAAGGCGTCTACAGCCTTGGTCTGAGGCAGCAGCAGCGAGAACTCCTCACCGCCGAACCGGCCGGCGATATCGTAATCGCGGAGCAGGTTGTTCAGCGCGCAGGCTATCTCCTTGATCACCTGATCTCCGACCATGTGACCGTAGGTGTCGTTGATTCCCTTGAACCGGTCGATGTCCAGCATGGCCACCGCCAGCGGCGTCCTGGTCCGAACCGCACGGGCGACCTCCGCCGCGGACTCGCGCTCCCAGGTCGCCGCGTTCAGCAGACCCGTCTTGGAATCGGCCCGGGCGTCCTTAAGCAGCTGGGCGTGCCGGAAGGAGCGCTGCAGCAACGTCACAAGCGGCAAGGCTATGACGACGGCGAGCAGGCTCATCGCTATCGCCAGCGTGGCGAGAACGGCGACGCACAGCTCAGTGACGTCGTTGCGGAGCGACTCGCCGCCGAATGCCGCTTTCCGCACCTTAGTCTCTGGTTCCGAAGCCTTGATCGCGGTCAGGACCAGGATCTGATTCACGACCCACTGGATGACGGCGCACGCTGCTACGACCATGATCCAGGTGCTGACGTTGCGTTCAGGAGTCTGGCTAGAGCTGAGCACGAGGTGGGCGAGGCCCCTGAAGGCAAGGGAAGCGGATCCATAGGCAATCCCTATGGCTGCCGCACTGAACACCCGACGGTAGAGGGGAGCGCGCCGGACCCGCCACTGAGTCAGGGCCAGCCGGGCGATCGGCATGAGCAGCGCGTAAAGAAAAGGCAGCAGGACGATAACGGGAAGCTCCCAGATCGTATAAACGTCCTTGATGACGCCTTCTGGTTCGCTCAGCCTTCGGGTAAGTTCAACCGTGGCTGCGTTGCACGCTAGCAGCACGCCGAAAGCGATCAGGTTGTGAGTATGGATGGGCAGTACGGCTGCGCCAACCGCGATCGCGGCGACGTCGATCAGTACCACCGTGACGATGAAAACGATCAGGGAGCGCGGCAGCTCGGATATCGGCCAGGCCTGGACCTTAAGCAGTCGCTTGCGCAAGGCTGGCCGGAAGGTGGCATCCACAGGGTGCTTCCTTGGGCTCCGTAATGCGTATCCGGGCCGACCTCGACGACGAGCTAAGTGCGACCCACGCTCCACCCTGTCACAGTATCGGCGAGCTTGCCGCCAATATGCCGCTACTCACCGGCAGCCGGACCGACGGCGTGTTCACATCTCGGCCAGAGCGGAATTCATTGGTACCAGATCATCCGATCGACCGGCGTGAATTGGGGCGTTTCAGACATGATTCGTTCGGCACGCCGACGCCATGAGCCATCCTCGGCGGCGGCACGTTCTTCAGGAAGGACACCGCCCATGTG
>PMST01000471.1 GCA_003168295.1 Actinomycetota bacterium | reverse complement strand
GGGCATGAACCACCCTTCGTTCAGAAAAATTGGGCTATAAGGTTATTATATCGAATCCATTGTCGAATAGCTACTCGGGCGGCCCATCTTGTCGGGGAATCTGTTCGTACATTGTCCAACCCCGGGACACGGTCGCCGATACCTCAGGAGTCCGGATCGCTGGAGCGGGAGGCATCAAACAGGTCGAGATAGCCTTCGACGGCATCCCACAGTTCGTTCTCCGGGTAGCGGCCGGAGCCACGGTGCTCGCGCCGCCAGTCATGATCCCAGTACTTGTCGCGGACCTCGCGCAGATGAGCCAGCGCCGCGTCCAGGTCTTCGCGGAGCTGCAGCCGCTCATCGGCCGGCTCAGGGATCAGCCGCTTCAGCGACCCGAGGTCTCTCGCCTCTAGCCCCGCGAGCGCCTGCTCGTCGGGGCCGCCACCGACGGACCAGATGCGTACCGGGCCGCGGATGTAGTGATTCCAGATCGGATCCAGGTGCGACCGCCAGAAGTACATGAAGCCGCCCTTGCTGAGCCGCAACTCATTTGCCAGCCAGTCGGTGCCTTCGGGATTGGACTCCCACGGGACTTCCTCCGGAGGCAGGTTGATCGCCACCACAACCTGAACCGCGTCCAGCGGGTCGGCTCCGTCCACCACCTCGCCGAAGGCATAAACGGCCTTCAGGAACGGCTCCGTGTCGAACCAGAAAATCTTTACGCGCTCGCACGCCTCGGCGAGGATCCGCAGCTTCTCGACGGCGCGCTGATACCTCATGAGTGCATATCATGCACCAGCGTCAGCCCGGGGTCAGCCAGTGTGTGACCGTCACGGGGTGGTCTGGGTCGGTCAGCGCGCGGACCCGGTCGAGGCGGGCCTGGTCGCGCTGGGTCACGCGTTCGTGCTGGCGGAGGTGTTCGTCCCAGGACGCGACCACGAACTGCTCGAGGATCCGGCTCGGGTCGCCCGCGTCTCGCCAGGCTCGCCACGAGGTCGCGCCGGTGCGGCGG
The DNA here is from genome assembly GCA_003168295.1 of Actinomycetota bacterium. Next base: position 1,753 of record PMST01000471.1, on the reverse strand, counting down.
CGGCTGAACCTGGTGCCCTCCAGGGCCGTCACCAGCTCATTTTCGCTTCCGGGCCGGGCCCGGTACTCCACGGTGACCAGCACTGGGCCGGCTGGGCTCGCCGGGGTCCCTGAGTTCTTCGGGTTCTCCGTGGTCTTTGAGTCGGCGGCCACCACCAGCTGGGGCGCGGGCCAGTCGCCGGCCGGTCGCAGTTCCTCAGGCGGGATCTTCTGGAACCGCCAGGCCAGCGCGGCGAGCGGGCCGAGCGCCAGCCCCGCGGCGGCTATGGCCAAGGTCGTCGACAAGCCGACCTGCGCGGCCGTGATGCCCATCACGGCGCTGCCGACGGCGCCGCCGCCCTGGAACACCACCAGGTAGAACGACATGCCACGGGCCTTGATCCACTGCGGCAGGGACAGCTGGTAAAGCGAGTTCAGGGTGGAAAGCGCCAGGATCCAGCAGGCTCCCCCGACCGCGAGGGCGACCGCGTCGGCCGCGATCACGTGCGCGAAGGCCAGCACCAGCGTCACCGCCGCCAGCCCGATCGAGCCGGTCGCCAGCATGCCATCCGGGGACAGCCGGGCGCGCAGCCGGGGCAGCAGGGCGGCCCCGCCGACCGCGCCGATGCCGACGCTGCCGAGCAACAAGCCGTAGCCGCCGGAACCCAGGTGCAGAGCCGACTGGGCGGTCAGCGGCAGCAGGGCCCAGATCGCGCTGGCGAAAAAGATGAACAACCCCGCCCGGATCAAGATCGCGCGCAGCACGGGGCTGGCGGCGACGTAGCGGCCGCCGGCCCGGACCGCCTCGCCGACGTGTTCGCGCGGCAGCGCGCCGGGAGCCCGGGTGGAATGCCAGAACGCGATGACCGCGATCACGGCGATGAACGTGAGCGCGTTGGCCAGGAACACGGTGCCGGGGTTGGTCGCCGCCAGGATGATGCCGCCGATGGCCGGGCCCACGGCGCGGGCGAGGTTCTGGTTCACCGCGCCGAGCGAGATCGCCTGCGGCCGCTCGGCCGGGCTGACCAGCTCAGGCTGCAGGGTTTGCCAGGTCGGTGACGTCAGCGCCTGCCCGGTGCCGACCGCGAAGATCAGCGCGAGCAGTACCCAGGGCGTCACCAGCCCGGCGATCGCCAGTGCGCCCAGGGCGGCCGCCGCGGCCAGCATGACGACCTGCGTGACCAGCAGGAAGCGGCGCCGGTCCACCAGATCGCCGATGGTTCCGGCCAGCACCGCGAACAGCACCACGGGCAGGCCCGCCGCCGTCTGCACCAGCGCGACGTAGGTCGCCGAGCCGGTCAGGGTCAGCATCAGCCACTGCGCGCCGACCGTCTGCATCCAGCTGCCGATGTTGCTGACGAACTGAGCGCCCCACATGGCCGCGAACAGGCGGTGCCGGAACGGCGACCAGGCGGACGGGACAACCGGCGCGGACGGGACAACCGGCGCGGACGGCGACGGCGCGGACGGCGGCACGGCAGCCGCGCCGGGAGGCGCCCCGGATGGCGGCTGCTCACCCACGCTCTGCGCCCCCGCCCGACATGGCGGCAGATTTTACGCCAGCTGACCGTCCGCCCGACAGAGGCGACGGGCTGAGTCGCGGCCCGCGGCCCCGACGGTACGCCTGGCGATACGCCACGATCCCGCCGAGCGCCGCAAGGTCTGGGTGATGATGGCCGTGGTACGGATGGTCACGGGCCGCCGTCGTCGTCGACCACCGGGTTGAGGGTCAGGTGCAGGGTGGCCTTCCCCTCGGCGGCCCAGATCGGCCCGAC
>PMST01000385.1 GCA_003168295.1 Actinomycetota bacterium | reverse complement strand
TTGTGGCAATCCTTGGTGAACTGGCGGGCGCGCTCGATGGTCGCGCCGGTTCCGGTCAGGTAGTCCCGCCGGACGTCCTGAGGGACGCGGTCCGGGTACTGGTAGCCCATGCTCAGCGGGTGCGTCGGCCAGGATTGCGGGTCCGCGGCGAGCCCGGCGATCACGGCCGCCACCTTGCCCTGCCGTGCCAGCTCGATGACCGGCGCGAAGTCGGCCGGCGGGAAGTTGCCCTCGCACTCGCAGTTGGTGAGGGTCAGCGTCCGGATCTTGTCCGGGTGGCGGGCGGCGACGATCTGCGCGATCGCGCCGCCGGTGTCGTTGCCGACCAGGTCGACCTGGCCGAGCCCGAGGCCGTCGCACAGGTCGGCCAGCGCCTCGGCCAGCGCGGCCGAGCCCGGCGGGGTGATGCGGTACGGGCGGCGCCGGTCATCGCTGCCGAGCGGCTCGATGAGGCCGCGCTCGACCAAGCGGGTGATCGCCCCGTACAGGGCGCCCGGGCCGAGCCTCACCCCGGCGAAGCCCTCGATGTCCTTAGCCAGTGCATGCCCGTGCTTCGGCCCGTCGGCCAGGCTGACCAGGATGAGCAGCGGAGGGTCGTTCGGCCTGCGCAGCCCGCTCGGTGGCATGCCCTCTTTCTACTACGCGGCACGTAGCTACGCAAGACATAATAATTCGCGGCCTCAGGCAGGCTGGCCGGACCGTGACACCAGTGCCGTTCGGGAAATAAAGAGCTTTTGACCGAACGGAGCGTGGTAACCGCCCCTGCCAGTTCCGGATGCCGCGCTCTTTCATCAGGGTGAGCATCTCTGGCCAGATGTGGTCGTGCTTCTCCTGATAGATCGCCTCGTGGCCGGGCTTGAGCCACATGACCCAGGCCGCGCGCGTCCCCCCGCTCCCGGCCGGCGGGTCTGGCGCGGGGTCTTTCCGGGGCACGTCCACGGCCGATACCCCGCTACCAGCCGCGCCGAGTCGGTACGCCAGGGTCGACGAGATTGTCGTCGATGTAGTCCCACTCGATCTCATAGCCCAGGCCCGGGCCGGCCGGCATCGATACGTACCCGTCATCGTCGATCAGGTCGCAAACCGTGCGCAGATAGGGATGCGGCGCGTCATAGTCGACGCCTGGGGCCAGGAGTCCCTTTTCGTAGTACTCCGAGGTATCCTCCGACGTCGCGCCGAGCACTTGCAGGTTGCCGAACCCGGACATGTGAATCTCGCATCTGAGCCCGTAGGCTTCGCAGACGATGGCTGTCTTGCGCGCTCCCGTAACGCCGCCCCGGTTGACGTCGATCCGGCTCATGTCACTGGCACCGCGCAGTATCCACTCGGCCCGCGTGAAGACGCCTCCCGCCGCGATTTCCGGCGACAAGATGGGGATCGTCAGCTCACGGCATAGCCGCACATAGCTCTCGACCCGGTATTCCGGCATCGGGTGTTCGTACCAGTAGTAGCCGGCCTTTTCGAGTTCGCGGCCGACCTTAGCCGCCTCCTCGATCGACATATATGTTCCCCAGGGGTCATACATAAGCACGTAGTCCGGGCCGACCGCCTCCCGGACGAGATGGATGGTCTCGATGTCCGCGTCGATGTTCGACGGGCGCCCTGGGGTAGGCAGCCCGGTCTGCGGGTTCCAGAAGTAGTGCGGGTGGATTTTGTACGCGATGTAGCCCTGCTGCTTGCACTCCAGCGCGTGCTCTGCGTACACCTGCGGCTTGCCGATGTTCGGATAGGTCGACGCATACGCCTTCACCCGGTCACGAGCCCCGCCGAGGAGCTTGTACACAGGCTGATGGCAAGCACGGCCGGCCAGGTCCCACAGTGCGTTGTCGACCGCGCTCGCCACGTGCTCCGGGATGTTTGCCACCCACAGCCATTTCCAGATCATTTCCCGGTCGAATGGGTCGCAGTCCAGGATCAGGTCCCTGATCCTGCCCAGGATGATGCTCTGATCGACAATGCTCAGGCCTTCAGCGTCCCCGTGGGCGCCACCGCCGAAGTAATGGCCCGCCACGCCGTCGTCGGCGTGAATGGACAGGACCGTTTGCCGCAGCTCCACTTTCGGCAGCGGCTGCGCGTGGCCAGCGTCCCAGCGGTCGGCGTAGGTGCGGAACGTCTTGATCGTGACATCGGAAATCTTCACCGTAATCCCCAGACTCGTAGAGTTTGATTGGTGATCGGGCCATTGATGCGGTAGGTACGGACGGTGTTGCGGTAGAACAGGCGGTCACGCTCGTCCGCGGTGAGCTGCCAGGTCAGGGCCAGGGTGGCCGCGACGAGCACGGCGTAGGTGATAGTCCTCCGGTCCACAGGAAAATTGCTTCCGAACAGGACCCGATCGACGCCGAAGGTTTCCAGCAGCGTCCAGACGAATTCGGTGTAACCGCCCACGGTCCAGGTCGGGTCGACGGCGTCATAGCCCGACAATTTGACGACGACGTTGGGCTGGCGGGCGAGCAGGGCGATGCCGGTGCGCCAGAGCTCACGCTGCTCCGGCGACGCGCGGACGTGATAGCCGCCGTGGTTGAGCACGAAGGTGGTCTCGTGGAAATCAGCGGCCAGCCGAGCCGCCGCAGCTAGCTGCGAGGGGAGCACCTGCAGGTCGAAGGACAGGGCGAGCGGAGCGAGCAGGGCGAAACCGCGCCGCCACTTGCTGTCTTCCAGGAGCGCCGTTTCTTCCGATGCGCCGGAGACCGGGTTGCGGTCCAGCATCTGCCGAATCCCCTTGACCGCGCTGTGCTCACAATGAGCCGCGAGGACCTCGGAGATATCGGCTGCCTCAAGAGCAGCGGCGGCCACGATGGCCGTCGGGAATCCAAGCGTGTCGGTCAGCGATTGCAGCCAGCTGGTTTCGCGGACCGGGTCGGCTGGGTCGTGTGCCGCCTCGACGTGGACCGAGGCGATCAGTGGCAGGCCGCCGGTGTCGCCGAGGAGGTCCTGCACCAGATAGTTGCGCTGCAGCATCCCGACGCCCGACGGGTCGGCCGGATCCTCCGGCTCGCCCTGCAACCAGGGATAGCGGTTAAGGCCGAGATCCCACAGATGGTGATGGGAGTCGGCGAGCCGCTCCACGTGATCAGCGCCCGGCATCGCGGCACCTGTCGAACAGCTCCGCGAGCGCCAGCGCGGCCAGCAGCTCGTCCACCTCGTCGGCCAGGTGGCGATCGAGGTCGCGGTGCGGGCGCCCGAGACGCACGGTGCGCAGGACGCCCCGCTTCATCAGGACGTATTTCTGAACGAACAGGAAGGTGTCCATGTCTCGCTTGCCCAGCATCATGAGGGGCATGGCCTGGGCCATCAGCTGATGCGCCAGCCCGCGGTCACCCTTGCCGTGCAGGCGCCCCACGGCGGCGAACAGCTCGGGATGGGCGGGACCAGGCATGGTTCCGCATCCGCCGCGCTGCAATTCGTGCAGGTAGTCCAGACCCCCCGCCCCGCCGATGATGGTGCCGTCGGCGTCGCCAAGCAGATCGGCGATCAGCTCAATCTTCCGGGCCGGGTTCGCCGGTTCGACCTTGACGGCGGCGACCCCCGGTACCTCGATCAGCAGCCTGGCGAGCGTCGCCGCCGCCAGTTCGACCCCGGTGTTCTGCGGAGCGTCCTGCACGATGATCGGGATGCCTCCCTTTTCCGCCACCGCGGCGAAGGCGTCGAAGATGCCCTGCTGGGATACACCGTCCAGCCCGCCCGGACGTACGAGGGCAAGCTGCGCCCCGGTCGCCGCCACGCGGCGGGCTTGCTCGATCCCGCCCGTCACGCTCCTCATCTCGGCATTGCCGAAGATGGTGAGCCGTCCGGCCGCGGTCGCCACCGCATGTGAGACCAAGCCGGCCAGTTCAGCCTCTCCCAGACGGTTGACTTCGCTGCCGAAGCCAAATCCCGCGCAGCGCACGCCCGCCGCGATCAGGAACTCCAGCTGCCGGTCCATATCATCGAGGCTGACCGCGCCATCCTCGGCGAAGGGGGTGACCAGGATGGGAATCACCCCGGTGAGATCGCCGGCCACGTGCGGGTAACTCATGGCAAGATCCTTTTCTTGGTTCACTCGTACGCGTCCCCTCCCCTGATCCGGTCGAAGAAGACCGCGGCCAGCAGGAGCGCACCGACGATCACATCGGTGTAGTAGGTGTTGATCGACTTGACCGCGATGATGTCGGTGACTCCGGCGATCACCAGGAGACCCATCGCGCCTCCGGCTGGGTTGCCGACGCCCCCGCGGATGATGCTGTACCCGCCGATCATGACGCCCGCATAGACCAGGAACACGACGTCGCTGCCGAGGGTGTTGGTGGCGCCGCCCAGCTGGCCGATGTACAAGATGCCGGCCAAGGCCCCGCCGAGCCCGCTGAGAATGAGTGACCCGGTGCGGACCTTGCTGACCGAGATGCCGGCCCGGGTGGCGGCCCGTTCATCGCCGCCGACCGCCCTGATGTGCCGGCCGAGCCGGGTCGAGGTGACGACGTAGACCGCGACGATCACGAGGACCACGAGCAGTATGACGACGAGCGGCACGGGACCCACGCTGGTGTTCGCGAAGTGGTACAGGCCGGGCACGAGGACGGTGACGCTGTCGGTCGTACCGTTGGCCACGAACTGCAGGCCGCTGAGCACGCTCAGGGTCCCGAGCGTGGCCGCGATCGAGGGCGCGCCCAGGCGGACGATCACCACCGCGTTGACGATCCCGATGACGATCCCGATGCAGGCGACGATCAGCGCAGCCGACCACGGGTTCCAGTGATGGAGCACCAGGGCGGCGAAGATCGTCGCGTTCAGGCCCGCGCTGGCTCCGATGCTGAGGTCGACCACGCCGGCCAGCAAGGCGAACGCCGAGCACGTCGCCAGCAGGAGCGGCACCGCGATGGATGTGCTGACGATATTCAGGTTGCCGCCGGTGAGGAAACTGCTGCCGATCCAGAAGAGCCCGATCACGACAATCAACACCAGCGTGATCGCGATGCTGCCGATGGGACTGTTCAGGAGCGCACCGATCGCGGTCCGCCTCGAGGTTTCGCTACCTTCGGTGCTCCGGCTAGCGGAAAGAACGGCCCTCATCGCGCCGACCTCAACCGCCGGTACCCGTCGAGAGCGACGGCGATGACCAGGATCACGCCGGCCGGCACATTCTGCCAGAGCGTCGGGACGCCGAAGAAAGCGAGTGACGTCGGGATCGTCGAGAGCAGCCCGACGCTCAGGAACGTCACCCAGAGATGGCCGGATCCCCCACTGAGACTGATGCCCGCGACCAGGGTGGCGGCAATGGCCAAGAACAGGTACGTCGTGCCGTCGGCCGAGACGAACGTTTGCTGCGACGCGGCGAAGAGCACGGCGGCGATTCCGGCCATCAGCCCGGCGGTCATGAAGACCCCGAACCGGGTCTTGCGCAGTGAGATGCCGCGCATCTTCGCGGCCTGCGGATTGCCGCCGACGGCGATCGTTCGGCGGCCGAGACGGGTGCGGGGCAGCAGGTACCCGGCCAGTGCGACGACGACGACCATGAGCCAGAAGACGTTGGGCAGGCCGAAGAGGGAATATCCCTTGCCGAAGGTGGCGAGACCCGAATGCACCGGTATCACGGCATTCTGAACGTAGATGCCCAGGATGGCGAATCCGGCGAAATTGGTGCCCAGGGTGACGATGATCGGGTTCAGCTTGCCGAAGACGATGAGGGCCGCGTTGAAGCCCCCCCACGCGATGCCGACGAGGAGGCCGATCAGGATCGTGAGCCAGACGTTGGTACCGTCCACGAGCAGCGTCGCCATCACCCAGGCAGGCAGGATCAGGGCGGTGGGGATGCTGAGGTCGAGCACGCCGCCGCTGATCGTCACGAGCGACTCCCCGACCGTGAGCACGCCGAGCACCGCCATCGTGAACGTGACCGAGAGCAGGGTCTCGCGGGAGAGGAAATTTGCCTTGTCGATAGCCGATACCGCGACGAGCAGTATCCACACGACGAGCAGGATCCCGGCGGTGGCGACGCCCTCGGGGAGGACCCGGGCTTCCTTGGCGAGCCCGGGTCCTGTCTGGTCAGCAGGGTCCGCGGCGGTGCCGGCAGACGTCGCCGTCTGCCGGTACCGCCGGAATTGGGATTGACTCATGGGTCACTTGTTCGGGCAGAGGAGCGAATACTCGGTGGTACCCGGGGGAGCCGCCTCGATCTTCTGCACGTCGGTGTTGAAGTCCGGCACCTGCTGCGCCTGCGCAGCGGTCACCGGGCACGGCGGCACCTGCTCTGTGGGGTTATTGCCGTTGGTGTTGTCCTTGACCGGAAGAGGATCGCCTGCCGCGATGGACTTGATGACCGGCAGGGCCACCTCCGCGTAGCCTTCGAGGAAGTACAGGACGCTGCCGAGAAGGTGCGGGTTGACGTTACTTCCGGTGATCAGGCTTCCGTCCTGGCCCCAGCCGTATGCGTCCGCGAAACGTCCCAGTTGCTGTGCCGCTTGCAGGACACCCACGACTCCGCTGTCGTTGATCCCGACCACGGCGATCTTCTTCCAGCTGTTGTGAGCGGCCAGGAGCGCCCGAGCCAGCGGGAGGGTGGTACTGACCTGGCCGTTGCCGTTGATACTGAAGATCTTGCTCTTCGGGATATTGGGACATGCCTTAAGCACGCCGGTCACCATGCCACCGGTGCGCTGGGTATTGACGATCCCAGCCCCGTAGCCCTGACTCGCGACGACAGCATCCGGATCGCAGTTCCAATGCTGCTTCATCCACTGCCCGAACGCTTCGCCGGCCTCGATGCCCGCCTTCAGGTTATCGATGCCCACGAAGTACCAGCCCTTCTGGCCGATGTCGTAGGTGATAGCGGGAATCTTTGCGGCCGCGAGCTTGAGCGCCATAACGGGATTGGCGGATGGCTGACCGTTGAACTCCACCACGACGTTGCAGTGATCCTGGACGAACACCCCGACGTTGCTCACGGCCGTCGACGCTGAGTTGTCGTTGCTCAGGATGACGGACTGCCAGCCCTCCTTCTTGGCGATGGACTGCAGTACTTCTCCCTGACCGATCTCCCAATCCAGGCCCTGCTGGCCACCGGTTCCCATGCATACTTTGAAGGTTTTCGCGGCTGCGGCAGCGCTTGCCGTGCGGCCGGCTGAGCTGCCGCTGGAACTGCTGCTGCAGCCCGCGGCCAGCGCGATGACGGCGGACGCTGCGACAGCGCCCAGTGTTCTGTACCTCGGCCATGGCTTGTATCGCATGGTCGTCCTTTCGATCGAGCTCCCTTGCCCAGGCGACGCCGGCTACCGGCTAGCTGGCGGTGTTGTTTCCACGGCGTCCTGAACGGAACGGTCACCACTCACTAGGCCGGTCGTTTCATCGTCCGGAGGAAGGGCGCCGGTGATGAGGCCAACGATCTCCTCGACAGTTGTGTTCTTTATGCTGCGGCGTGCGATTGTCCGGCCCAGCCTCATGACCGTCACCCGGTCAGCGACCTGCATGAGATGCTGCATGTTGTGAGTCACCAAGATGACGCTGACCTGACGCTCACGAAGGCGGGACACTAGATCGAGTACCTGCTCCGATTCATGGACACCGAGGGCAGCCGTCGGCTCGTCCAATATGACTATGCGGCGTCCCCAGAGCACGGCACGGGCGATGGCCAGGCACTGGCGCTGCCCGCCCGACATCTGCTTGACATTCGCATTTACTGACGGGATCTTTACACCCAGGTCATCGAGTACATCCCGGGCTCCCTTGCGCATCGCCCGGTCGTCTACCTTATTGAATACCCGCAGGAAGGGAGATCTCGCTAGGACCTCTCGCCCCATGTAAACATTCTGGTAGGCCGCCATCGTGTCCACGAGGGCAAGATCCTGATAGACCGTCTCGATACCGGAATTGAGAGCATCTTGCGGTCCTTTGTGGGTGAGGTCGGCGCCGTCCAGGGTGATCCGGCCAGAATCGGGGGTTACCACGCCGGCCAAGACCTTGATGAGGGTTGACTTGCCGGCCCCATTGTCGCCGACTAGCCCCAGGATCTGCCCTTCCTCAATGCTTATGGAAGCGTCGCGGAGCGCAGCCACGGCACCGAAACTCCGGCTGATGTGCTCGGCCACGAGCACGGGCTTACCGGACGTCATCACTGCTGAACCTATTCACCGGTGTCATCAGCCGCCTACCTCCTTTCGGCACCGCATTTAGGCACGCCAGGCCTGCCTGGGCTAGAACTCGGCCTGCCCTTTAATGCTGATCACCGAGCCGTTCTTCTCAGCTTTACCGAGGTGATTTTTAGCGTATAATCCAGATTCATCTAGTTCAAGTAGGTGAGCAAAAGTTCATGTATGTGAACTCACCGGCGATGGCGGCAGCAGTGAGACAGGCAGGACCGGGCGACGCCGCTGGGCAGGTCTGTCTCGAGGACGCCGGAACGGTGAACCAGCGACGGCCGACCACGGACGAGGAAGAAGTCACACATGCGAGTGCTGGTACTAGAAGACTGGTGGAAGCTAGTGGTCGCCGAAAGGCCCGACCCTGCTCCGGTTGGCCGGCAGGTCCTGCTGGAGATCCATGCGACCGGGATCTGCGGAAGCGACATCCATGGCTTCACCGGGGCAACCGGCCGGCGCCAGCTCGGACAGGTGATGGGTCACGAGACGGTCGGCCGAGTGGTCGCCCTCGGCGACGGCGTGGGTCCCGAGTCCGGCCTGGAGGTCGGCGCCGTGGCGACCGTAAACCCCGTGGTGAGCTGCGGTGACTGCGACCAGTGCCGGGCCGGTTCTGAGCAGGCGTGCCCGAGCAGGTCGGTTATCGGCGTGGATCCCAGCGTGTCGTCCGCCTTTGCCGAGAAGATGCTCGCTCCGGCAGAGAACGTGATCCCGCTGCCCGCCGCGATGCCGATTGACTACGGCGCCCTCATCGAGCCGCTGGCCGTCGGCTATCACGCCGTCCACCGCGGGCAGATCGGCCCCGGTGACCGCGTGCTCGTGATCGGAGGAGGACCGGTCGGACAGGCGTGCGTACTCGCGGCCAGGCGCCAGGGAGCCGAGCAGGTCGTCGTCTCCGAGCCCACTGCCGCCAGGCGCAGGCTTAACAAAGCTCTCGGTGCCGTCACCCTGGACGTGATAACCACAGAACGCGTCCCCTCGGTCAGGGACGCACTCGGCGGCCCGCCCACGGTTATCGTCGACGCCGTAGGGTCCAGCGCCAGCCTCGATTCGGCCTTCTCCGCCGCCGCGCTCGGATCGGCCATCGTCCTCGTGGGCATGGGCGAAGCGAATCTCGCCGTCCGCGGCTACGAGATATCGACCAAGGAACGAAGCATCGTCGGCAGTTTCACCTACTCCCGCGAGGAGTTCAAGACCACCGCCGAGTGGGTCGGAACGGCACCCAGCGAACTCAGCTTGCTGATCGAAGGCCGGGTCGACCTGCTGGGAAGCAGGGACACCTTCACCGATCTGGCCAGAGGCGACAACACGGCGAGCAAGATCCTCGTCATGCCGCAAGCCTAGGAGGAATGCTCGATGGACCACACGCAGCGTGATTACGTCGGCCCCCGGTCGCTCCAGCTCACCAGGCTCGGCTACGGCGGCGCCCCGATCGGCAATCTCAGCACATCGGTCACCGATGCCGCCGCGCACAGCGCCATGCAGGCAGCATGGCAGGCCGGCATCCGCTACTTCGACACGGCCCCGTGGTACGGACTGGGGCTCAGCGAGCATCGCGTCGGGCGCTTCCTACGCGATAAGCCGAAGGCCGAATACGTGCTGTCGACCAAGGTGGGCCGGCTGCTCAGGCCGTGGCCGCCACGTTACGGCCCCCGCGTCCCGCGCAGCATATGGGCCGAGCCGCTCAGCTTCGAGGCGCGCTTCGACTACAGCTACGACGGCATCATCAGAGCCTACGAGGACAGCCTGCAACGTCTGGGACTACCTGAAGTCGACATCCTGCTGATCCACGACCTCGACCGGATGTACCACTCCCCCGAGGGCAGCTACCAGGCCCGCCTCGGACAACTCAGCAACGGCGGCTTCGCCGCCCTGCGCGACCTCCGCACCGACGGGAAGATCAGCGCCATCGGCGCCGGAATTAATACCGCGGGCGTCATAACCGACTTGCTGGACCGCTTCGACCTGGACCTCTTCCTCGTGGCCGGCCCTTACACCCTGCTCAACCAAGAGATCTTCCAAACGGAACTGGACCGGTGCCACCAAGCAGGTATCCGCATCGTAATCGGCGCGGCATTCCGCTACGGGCTGCTCGCGACAGACGCCCGCAACCGCCAGCGTAACCCTCCCGCAAATGTTGATGCCGAGACGCTCGAGCGAGTCACGCGCCTGGAGGCAGCGTGCACCCGGTCAGGTGTCGCGTTGCCAGCCGCAGCTCTGCAGTTTCCCGCCGCTCATCCCGCGGTCGCCGCCGTGCTATTCGGCGCCATCGACGCCTCGCAGGTTGACCAGGCCATCAGCTGGTTCGACGCGGACATCCCGGCGAGTCTCTGGCGGGACCTGAAGGACCAGGGCCTGCTGCCGAGGCTCGCTCCCGTGCCCGGAGCCGGCGCGGACGTGGCCACGCCTGCGCCGGAGGATCTTCGGACGGCCAGATAGTTCCGCTCAACCGGTCGCCACGACTCCTGCCCCCACTCACGGAAAGCACGCAGCCCATGCCCATTCAGCTCATGCACCTCGGCCCCACCGGTCAGGAACGTCCGGTTTTCCAGGACATCGACGGAGAACTATTCGACCTCACATCGCTCACCGACGAAATCGACGGGAAATTCCTGGCTGCCGACGGCACAGCGCGGGCGCTGGACGCCGCCAGGGCAGGATTGCTGCCGCGTTTCGATGCCACCGGCCTCAGGGTGGGGCCTCCGGTCCTGCAGCCAGGCGCGGTGATATGCATCGGCATGAATTACGCGGCACACGCAGCCGAATCGGGAGGCACCGCGCCCGATACCCCGATCATCTTCCTCAAGACGCCGAATACGGTTATCGGGCCAAACGATGACATCCGCATCCCGCCGGGGTCGGCAAAAACGGACTGGGAGGTCGAGCTAGCGGTCGTTATCGGCAAGAGGGCCAGCTACCTGAGCGCGCCAGCAGAAGCCGACCGATGCATCGCCGGTTACACGGTGAGCAACGATGTCTCCGAGCGTTCCTTCCAACTGGAATGCTCAGGAGGGCAGTGGTCGAAAGGGAAGTGCTGCCCGACGTTTAATCCCATGGGGCCAGGTCTCGTGCTCTCCGATGGCATTCCCGACCCGCAGGCACTCAGGCTGTCGACGAAGGTCAACGGTGACCTGCGGCAGTCATCATCCACCAGGGACATGATCTTCTCCGTCCGTTACCTGGTATGGCATCTCAGCCAGTACATGACCCTCGAGCCCGGCTACGTTATCAACACCGGGACGCCACAAGGCGTAGCTTTGTCGGGCCGGTTCCCCTACCTGCGTGATGGTGATCTGATCGAGCTGGAGATTGAACAGATCGGACAGCAACGCCAGCGGGTCTGCGGTTAGGATTGTGCAGTGTCCACAGCGGCTGTCAAATCAGCGAAACGTACGGTTGACATCCTGGCCCTGATGACCAGTCGTGAAACACGGATGACCTTTACCGAAATTTCCGTGGCACTCGACTTGCCCCGTTCGAGCCTTCATGGCTTGCTGACCACGCTGGTAGAAAGTGGGTGGGTAGCATACGACGCGGGGAGCAGAACTTACGGGCTCGGGATACGCACGCTCGAGGCGGGTAATGCATACCTGCGTACCGACGACCTGCCCAGCCGGGCTCGTCCCTTCATGGAGCGGATACGCGACGCGCTCGACGAGACGGTACAGCTGAGCGTGCTTGACGGCCGTTTCAATGTATACGTGGCCAAATTCGACGGGCAGCAGGCGCTGGTTCTGGCCTCAGAAGTGGGCCGTCGCCTGCCGGCCCATGCCACCGGCGTCGGCAAAGTACTGCTCGCCAGCCTCGACCGCGCCACCCTCGATCGCCTGTTCAGCAACGTCAGGCTGGAACGCTTTACGAAAAACACGCCGACCGACAGGGCCGCCCTCTACCGCCGTCTCCAGACCATTCGCGAGGTTGGCTACGGTACGGACGAGGAAGAGTACACGATAGGTGTACGCTGCGTAGCTGTCCCCATACGGGATCAGCGAGGACAAGTCATCGCCGCCATGAGCGTCTCGGTACCGGTCATCCGCTTCGATGCGGACATCTCAGCGCGCGCGCTGGCTCTTCTTATGACGGGTGCATCGGAGCTGTCAGCGGCACTTGGCTACCGGGAGACACCGAACGGGGACGGTCAGCTGGACCGCTCTTCCTCGGTGCGACCTACGCGGGCGAGCCGAGGTTTATCGTCGTACCCGGCCGGCACCGGGTGCAGGTCCCATCCGGGAACCGCCCCGGCCGTGACAAGCCGCCTGAACTCGGCGGCCACCCCGTGGATCTTCGGCCAGGGCGAGCTACACGGGCATGGCTATCCATCCGTGCCGGTTCGGCGCGCGGCAGAGGTGGAGCCGGTGGCAGGCCGCCGCTTGACCGGGCTGGGACCTTCGCCTCTACCGGCAATACGGGGATGGTTATCTGCTGGAAGATGCACCGCGGTGGATGTGCCGGCTCAGGCGGGCTGGGGTCAAGAACGCGGTCGGCACATCCTGGAGGGTCGGTATGGATTCGGTTTCGTACACAGCGTTGTCGCCGCTGTCGTTCCTGGAACGGTCAGCGCGAGTATGGCCGGACAAGGTCGCTGTGGTCTACGGCGCGCGGCGGCTCACCTACCGCGAGCTGGCGGCCGAGGCGCAGCGGGTGGCGCGGGCGCTGCGGGCGAGCGGTGTCGGGCCGGGCGACCGGGTCGCCTACCTGATGCCGAACCTGCCCGAGATGCTCATCGCCCATTACGCGGTCCCGCTGGCCGGCGCGGTGCTTGTCGCGGTAAACACCCGGCTCACGGCCGAGGAGGTGGCCTACATCCTCGGTCACTCGGGCGCGAAGATCGTGGTTGCCGACGCGGCGCTCCTTTCGACGGCAGTGGCGGCCGTGAAGGACGTGGAGGCGGTGACCGAGCTGGTGGTCGCCGAGGACACCGAGATTGCGCCGGCGGATCTGGATTGGAGCGGCGAGCCGCGGCTGGTGAGCTACTCCGAGTTCCTGGCCCGGGGCACGGGGGAACCGCTGTCCTGGTCGGTCTCCGACGAGCTCGCCCCGATCGCGGTCAATTACACCTCCGGGACCACGGGGCGCCCGAGGGGGGCGATCTATACGCACCGGGGTGCTTACCTGAACTGTTTCGGCGAGATCATTCACTCCCGGCACGACGAGAACAGCGTCTATCTGTGGACACTGCCGATGTTCCACTGCAGCGGCTGGTGCACTACATGGTCACTGACCGCCATCGGCGGCACCCACGTGTGCCTGCGCGAAGTCCGCGGCGACGCGATCTGGCGGCAGCTGCGCGAGCACGGTGTCACCCACCTCAACGCGGCCCCGACCGTGGTGAGCAGCATCCTGAACACGCCCGAGGCCGGCCCGCTGACCCGGCCGGTCCTGATCACCACGGCCGGCGCGCCGCCCAGTCCCACGACCATCGCGCAGATGGAACAGATGGGCTTCCAGATCGTGCACGTCTACGGGCTGACCGAGACCTACGGCCCGATCTCCTACTGCCAGTCCCAGCCGCAGTGGGCCGGGCTGTCATCCGAGGAGCGTTCCGTGCTGCAGGCCCGCCAGGGCGTGAGCATGATCCAGGCCGAGGGCCTGCGCATCGTGGACAAAGCGATGGCCGACGTCCCGGCCGACGGCAGCACGATGGGCGAGATCGTCATGCGCGGCAACAATGTCATGGCCGGCTACTACGCCGACCCGGCGGCCACCGCCGAGGCATTCCGCGGCGGCTGGTTCCACAGCGGGGACCTCGGCGTCATGCATCCTGACGGGTACATCGAGCTGCGCGACCGCATCAAGGACATTGTCATCTCCGGCGGCGAGAACATCTCCACCGTCGAGGTGGAGCAGGCGCTGATGAGCCACCCGGCCGTGCTCGACGTCGCTGTCATCGGGGTGCGCGACGAGAAGTGGGGCGAGCGCCCGAAGGCGTTCGTCGTGCTCCGGGCCGGGCACAGCGCAACCCAGGAAGAGCTGTTCACGCACGTAACCATCAAGATTGCCCGCTTCAAGGCGCCACGCGAGATCGACATCGTGGTCGACCTGCCGAAAACGTCCACAGGGAAGATCCAGAAGTTCATGCTCCGCGAACCCGACTGGGCCGGACACACCCACCGCGTACACGGCTAGCAACTCCTCGTTCAGGTACGGGCGCTGCAGAGCCCGGATGGCAGCCGTGGAGAGGGGGTCGTGGTGGCGACCCTGGACCGAATGGCTGATCGCCCGCTCCGGTCGCGAGAAGACGGCCGGGGCGACGCTCGGGAACCGCCAGTAGCCGCCGCTCGCCGAGGCTCCCGGCATCTGCGTGTTCGAGTAGCCACAGCCTGATCAGCAGGCCCTACAGCCGCCAGGCGCAGCGGCTGCGCGGACCCGACGGCATCTTCCGCTGGGTATCCGATCCGTGCCTCGGGCAGACAATGAGACTGCCACCTCCCCGGCCCAGGGCGGTGGCAGTTAAGGGCCCAAAGACCCCAGCTGCCGAGCCGTTAGGCATGACTCGTGGCGACCTTGAGCCATGTGGCTGGCCGTACATCCTGGCCCGGTGATCCGAACTCGCCGCACACCGTCTCGAAGACGTGCAGGTGGTAACGGTGCCAGTCGAAGGCGATAACGGGACGTCAACAACCGGCGCCCGTTCAGTCTTGCTGATCAAGGCTGAGACGGCTGAGGAGCTGCTTTGCCTCACCGGCCAGGTCCGGCGAGCTGCCGAAATAACGATTATCCTTGGTCCACCAGTGCACATAGCGTTCGAACTGGCGCCGCGTCGACTCGATGGGGAAGACGTCGTGGCCGCCCGCGAGCACGCGCCTGACCAGCTCGCTGAGCCAGTCGCTGGCCTCATCGAGGCGGGCATCCAAGCCGGCCTGCGGCGCGATCAGGCAGAGTTCGGCCAGCGTGCCTGCTGCCCACGGCTCGTTGTCGGCCTCGGCGGCTTCCTTCGCTGCGTACCAGCGCCCCACCCGCTCGATCCGCCCGGTGAGCACGGCCTCGAGCGCCAGCGACTGAACCCCGGTCCAGTGATGCGACAGGCTCCTGGTGAAGCTCTCCTGGTACCAGTCCTTCGCCCGCCACAGGGCCTGTTCGGAGTCACTCATCCACCTGGGAGTGTCGTCGCCGAACGCGGCCCGGTGGAAGTACAGCTCGGCCAGGCGCTTCTCCGCGCTCCCCAGCCAGCCCAGGTTCTCGTTCATGGTGCCGGCGGTCATCCGGCTCGCGTGCAGGTGCTGGAAGCGCTCGAGATTCTCGATCCGCTGCTGCAGGCCGGTGGCCACATCCGCGAACGTGGCCGAGTCCCGGCTGCCGTGCTCGACCAGGTGATCGGACCATCGCTGCGCGGTCAGCAGCGCCGCGCGCTCGGCCTGCAGGCCCACCTCGGCAAGCCGGTCCGCGTAATCCTCGGGGAGCTGGACGTAGGCGACCAGGCTGGCCCAGTCGTGGCCGGGCTGATCACGCAGGTCCACCCGGGCCTGGTGGAGCGCATCGCGGACGTCATGGCCGGCCAGCATGCGGCGGTAGAACGTTTTCGTGAAGGTGACCGACCCGCCGAAGGTCAGCGGGAGCTGGGAGGCCACCACGACGGGGATGCCCGAGGTGTGCAGCTCGTGCGCGAGGCTGCCGCCGCCGGCGATGCTGTTGGCCTGGTTACCCGCGTCGCACGCGGCCACCGTGACGACGACGAGGTTTCCGGCGATCGGCGCCAGCGCGGCGCTGAGGTCCTTGGGCGTGACCTTGATCAACTTGCTGGGGTCGCGGCTTTGGTGCATCGCGAGCCCGAAGCGCTGCTTCCACGTGCTGGTGCCGAGCGTGCAGCCGTGCGCCAGGATGTGCAGGTGGGTGAACGGCCTCCCTTCCTCGATCGCCGCAAGGCCCGCCACACGGATGGCTTGCGGGCTGGCGTCGCACACCACCGTGAGGACGCTGTCCACGTTGCGGATCGCCTCCGGGAACCCCTGCAGCGGCTCAATCCACGGCGTGAGGGCTTCGCGCAGCGCGTCCTTGTGCTCCTCGGCGGGCACCGGATCGCCCGCACCGGGAGGTGCGGCGACCGCGAAGAGCACCCGCGGCGTGGCCCACCAGGCCGGGCGCTCTCCATGCGAGTCGCGCCGCACCCGCCGGGTGAGGATCACGGGCACGCCGGAGACCGCGAACAGGGGGTTGCCGTCCGCGCCGACGGCAAACTCGAAGGGCAGCGCGGCGAGTTCGGCCGCGTTGGTGACCAGGTCGATCTGCAGCGCCTCGCCGAGCGGCGTGACGGAACCGAGACCCAGCATCTTGGTGACCACGCCGGTGAGCTTGCCGAGCGCGCGCAGACGCTGGGCGTCACTGGTCTGCCTGCTGTAACGGAGCAGGTCAAGCAGGTCCATGAAATCGTCATGATCGATCGGGACGGGAACCTCGCGGGCAGGTTCGTTCCCCCGGGCCCGCAGGTACCTGTCCCCCTGGCGGAGCATGCCTTTTTTCTGGTTATTGAAGCGAAAAAACTCGATCAGCTCTGACCGCATGGCGCATCTCCAGGGCGAGCGGGCCTCAATCGTCAGATGTCATCGTCGAGCTCGTCGGCGTCTTCGTACTGCACGAGATCTTCATCCCCGTCGGCCGGGCCGAGGATGCGGGTGCCGCCGACGGCACGCAGCTTAAACATGCGCAGGCCCACCACGCCGGTATTGCCGACTATCTGGAGACCGACCTTGTCCTCATCGGAGACGGTCACGCCCGCGTTAGCGTGGCCCAGCTCGAGCTGCTGCAGCGCGTTAGCCTTGCCGCTGATCTCGACCCTGGAATTCGCGCTTCGCGACGAGAGGATGGTGCAGTGACGCCCGGTATAGGTGGCGAAGACGACCCGGTATTTGCGCCGCCACCCGGGTCGCCGCCGCAGTTCCGCGCCAACCTGCGCCAGGTTTCCGATCTCTTTGACGTTCAGGTGCGCATCGATGTAGAACGAGTCGGCCGCATCGAACTCGACCACGAGTTTGGCGTCGATGTCGGCTTGCGGCATGGCCTGGATTTCCGCGCCGCCGACGAACCGCCTGACCCTCGTCCCGTCCGAGCGGAACTTCAGCTCGGACGGCTTGCCGTCAGCTTTGGCGAAGGACACACCGAACTCGTCGATGTTGCCCATCTTGACCAGCACGCCGTTGCTGATCACACCGTAGTCGCCGAGCCGGAAGGTGTTCGTCACCGGCATCCACGCCGCGTAGGCACTGATCTCGTTGTGCAGAATGCTGCTGAACAGTCCAGCGGTTCCCACAGTTCCCCCCGCGGATCACGGTGTTGCCGGGCTGGACGCCTCCGCCGGCCCGCTACTCATACTGCCCGGCCATAGGCAAAGCCGGCAATATGATCGCAGGAATGTTACCTGGCCGCCGACTCCTCATATACCTCCATATCCGGTCAAAACCTACTAATTGCGGCGAAAATTAACCAGGCTCTCTTGAACCAGCCGGCGCGTTTGGCATAATCCGGATATGAACGAGCCTGCCCGGGAGAGGCCGGTCGACTTCTTTATCTCGTATGCCAGCCAGGACCGTCCCTTTGCCGAACGCCTCTACGAACTGCTCGAGGCGCGGTCGAATCCATATTTCGACCAACGGTCGCTGCGATCGGGCCTGGCCTGGGACGATCCGCTTCTGACGGCGCTCAAAAGCGCGCGTGTCACGGTCGCGATCGTATCATCGTATACAGCGGAGGCGGAGTATCAGAAAGACGAAATCGCGCTGGCGGTAAAGCGCTCCAGGGAGAGCTCCCATCGGGTAGTGCCGGTGTTCCTGGGTCAGGACATTCCAGATCTCTTCGGCCTGATCCGCATCGAGGGGATCACGGTAACGCCGGACACGCACGTCGAGGAGGTGGCCGAAAGGCTGCTGCGCGCGCTCGGGAACGCACCGGGCGAAGCCGAGCCGGCTGCCGAGGTGCCGCAGCCCTACGAGCCGCTCACCCGGGGCGTCGCCACGGCCCGCCTGCAGCTTGACGGATTCCTCAATGCCTACCTCGGCACTCCGGACCATCCGGAGCCGCTCGCCGGACGGCAGGCTGAGCTGGCCAAGCTGGACGCCTGGCTCGCTCAGGATCGGGCGTTCGCACTGGTCACCGCGCCTGCCGGGCGCGGCAAGTCGGCCCTGCTGACCCGGTGGGCGATGAACGTCGCCGGACGCCGCGCCGCCGACGTGGTGTTCGTGCCCATCAGCCTGCGCCACCAGACGACCCGGCCGGCCGACGTGCTGAGCCTGCTGGGAGAGCGGCTGGCCTGGGTGGTGAGCGGCGTCGAGGAGAACAGCCCGCCCGACACGGCGGACGACTGGCGGCGGCGCATCGCCCGCGCCCTGACCAACGTCACGCCCGCGCGGCGGCGCCCCCTCCTGATCGTGGTCGACGGAGCGGACGAGATGGCCGGCTGGCAAGACACCCGGCTGCCGCTCCCGATGATCCCGCAGCCGGGCGTGAAGGTCCTGGTCGGCGCGCGGCTGCTGGCTGACCGCGACGCGGGAGGCTGGCGGGACTGGCTGAACTGGCGCGCCGAGGCGACCGTTTCCTTCGGTCTGGCACCGCTGGACGAGACCTCGATCGCCGCGCTGGTCAGCGACTATCTGCCGGCCCTGGACGCCTCGCCGGCAGCTGAGATCAGCCGCAGGCTGGCCGAGCTGACCGGAGGCGACGCCCTGACGCTGCGGCTCTATGTCGGCGATCTGCGCGAGCGGCGTAACCGCGGCGCCGAGATCACCGCGGACTCCCTCGGCGAGCAGGTGCCGGGCCTAGCCGGCTACTTGCAGAAATGGTGGGCCGAGCAGGAGCAGCAGTGGCGCGCCGACGGGCACGACCCCATCGAGGAAAGCGCGGACGCCGAGGCCATCCTCGGCCTGTGCGCCGCGGCGTACGGCCCGTTGCGGGAGAGCGAGATTTCCGCTCTGGTCCAGGGTCGGGCCGCCGGTTCCCTCTACCTCGGGCGCAAGCTGCACGAACTCGGGCGTCTCCTGATCAAGGTCGAGACCCGTGCGGGCAGCGGGTCCAGCCTCGCCCACCCCCGTCTGGCGGAGCACTTCGCGGACCTGCAGCCTGTCGGGCGGGATCAGCTCATCACGTACTGCCGCCGGGGACGGGAGGCGATCGGGCTCGGCGCGGCCCCGCGCAAATGGAACTACGTCGTCCATCACTACGCCGCGCACCTCCAGGCGGATCCGGAGCTGTGGGAGGAACTGCAGACGCTGGTGGTCCCGGCCTGGCGAGAAGCTTGGCAGGCCCTGGAGGGAAGCGACGAGGGCTTCCTCGACGACATGGGGCAAGCGTGGGCATCGGCCGGCCAGATCCTGGCCGGTGGGCCGGAGGCGGCCGCGGTCGGAGCCCAGCTCCGCTGCGCCATGGCCTCGGCGTCGATCCACGGTATCGCCGGCGCGGTCCCGGCGCAGCTGATGCTGGCTCTTGTGCGCGAGGGCGTGTGGAGCGCGGAGCATGCGTTCGACCGGGCCCGGCGAGTGCCGTCCATTCCCAGGCGGGTGTCCGCGCTCGCCGGGCTCGCTCCCGAACTTACCGAGCGTGACCTGCGCCGTGGCGTGCAGGACCTGCTGACGCTGCAGGACGCGGCGGAGGGGCTGAAGGGCGTACCCGTCCTCGCGCGGCACTTGCCGCCTGGCGAGGCACGGCCGATTCTGGACGAGGTCATGGCGCGTTCGGCGGATGTAGCCGAGGAGTGGGACCGCGGCGTGATCCTGACCGAGTGTGCCGGCGGCCTCGCCGGCGTCGGTGATCTCGCGGCGGCGGTCCGGCTGGCCAGGTCAAGTGACCTCGCCTGGGTCAGGCCCGTCGCCCTGGTCGAGGCCCTGCGCGCGGGCGGCACAGCCAGTGCGGAAATGTTCGCGGAGATCGAAGCGGGCGCCCTGGAGCTGCCCAGGCGCTATGGCTACTGGGCCGCCTGGGCGCTGGCCGGTCTCGCCTCGCTCAGCCCCGGTGACGCCGTGCGATTGCTGAAGCTGGCCGCGGACCGCGGACGGGTACTCGCCGATCCCCGGCAGGCTCTCCGGGTGGTGACCGGCATAGCCATCACCGCGCACCGGCTCGGATTCTCCGACGTGGCCCGCGAGATCTGGGCCACCGCCCCGGCACTGCCCGAGGGGGTCATGGGCGAGGTGATCGCGGAGAGTAACGCCAAGAAATGGCTCACCGACTGGGAAGGCAGCGAATGGGGCGCCGAGGCAGAACTCGCCGCCTCGAAGCCCTCGCCCGAGCGCGAGGAGACGCTCGGCCGGCTGACCGAACGGGCACTCGAAGTGCTCGGCTGGCGCTCCCGGCATTCGACGCTGACCGCGGTGGCTCCCTGGCTGCGGGGCATGCCGGCCGGGACGCTGCGGCGGGTAATCGACGCCTTCAGCGAGCACGCGAACAGATTCGAGCGTGGCGAAGGCCTGGCCGAGCTGTCGGCCGCCCTTCCCCGCGAGGAACGGCCGCCTGTCCTGCGCGCAGCGCTTGTCCCGCTCGAGGTGGTCCACGACGAGTACGAACGCTCGGTCGCGCTGGCGGCTCTCGCCGAGCAGATGGGAGAAACGGAGCGCCGCCGGTGGGCGGCAACGGCGCTCAAGCTAGCCCGCCCGCTGACCGGCCGCGATCGCGCCTATGGCCTTATCGCGGTGGCCGCGGCGGCCGATCCCGGCGAACGCCCGTCCCTGCTCGGCGAGGCGCTGGAAGCCCGCCGCGAGGCCGAAGACTTCCTCAAGGCCGATGTGGTCTGGGCCACGGCGCGTGCCTACGCCAGGCACGGCTTGATTAACGAGGCCATCGAGACCCAGGCCTTGCTCGGCACGGACGAGGAACTCGTGAAACAGCTAGCGGCGGCGGCGAGCCTTGATCCGGGCTACCTGCGCGCGATAACGGTCGCGGCGGGGGTTCTTCCTGACCCCGTCCGCACGGAGACCATCGCCGGGCCGGTGACCCAGCTGCGTGCGACGTCCAGGCCGGACGAGGCGCTGGCGCTGGCGCGTCTGCTGGCCCGCCGTTATGGCACCGGCGCCGTCGCGGCCGGGCTCGCCCCCGAGATCGTGAGCGACCTGACCGACGTCGCAGTCGAGGAGGCGCACCAAGTCCGCGATGTCATCCGGCTGGTCCGGACTCTCCCCTACCTGCCGGCGGCGGAGCTGCCGCCCGCCAGGCAGCGCGTTCTGGAGTTGCTCGGCGATCCCCAGAATTCCAATGACCAGGAGGGAAGCCTCTCTCAGTTCATCTCGGAGCAGCTCGCCGCCGAGATCGCGAACTTCGCCGAAACCATCTCCGACCCCCGTTACCGGGGACGCCTCCTGCGGAGCGTGCTGCCGGGGTTGCACGGGCCCGAGCGAACCCGTGCCATCCAGGTCGCCTGGGCGGCGCTCGAGACGGTCGAGCCCGACTTCGTGCGCGCCGGCGACGCCGGCCAGCTCGCCGGCGCGATCGGGGACGAGATCGCCTTCGGGAACCTGCAGTCGGTCACGGCCGCCGTATGCGACCTGGACTATACCCGGGAAGAACCGCTGCGCGCGGTGACGTCGGTGGCGCAAAGGCTCAGTCGTCCGCGGCTCACCGAGTGGTGGAATGCCGCGCTGCCCCGGCTGGCGCGCCGGCCGAGGGAGACGCTCCTCGGCGACATCGTGATACTCGCCCCGGTTATCGCCCGGCTCGCGGGCGAGCCAGGCCTGATCCGGGCCGCGGAGGCGATCGAGGACGCCAGCAACTGGTTTAGGGCTCAGCCCGCCTAGCGTGAACGAGCCGTCGCCCCGGCCAAGGTCCAGCGGAGCCCGGGACCCGAACCAGGTCATCGTGCGCCTGCCGGTGTACGTTACTATGCATTACATCATACTTATTAATAGGTGTGGGCGTCAGCAGCATCAGTAAGGAACAGGAGCTAGCTCCGCGTGCGGCTGGCCGTCTTCGGGGACACGATCGCGGTGTGGCTCACCAGGACGGCGCGCACCGAGTCGTACGGGGCAGGACTGCGGAGCGCGCGGGAGGTGATCATGGCGCCTTCCACGCCGGCGATCACGGCATCAGCCAGCACGCGCGCCGCGGCCCGGTCCACGCCGAAACCGACGAAGTGGAAGGCAAGCCGGTCGGTCATCTCGGAGAATCCGCGACGGCTGGTCTCGCCCAGCCCGCCCGACTCCTGCGCTGCGCCTTCGGTCACCAGCGGCGCGATTGCGCAGCCCCGGCCGTAGCCGCTGGCCACCATCCCCTCGCGGCCGAGGTCCACGTACCGCTCGATGAGCTGGGCCGCGGAGCCGGCTTCCCCGGCGGCGCGGTCGATGATCTCGACCTGCTCGCGGGCGTGCGCCTCGGCCGCTTCTATCCCCAGTTGCGCCTTGCCGCCAGGGAAGTGGAAGTACACCGAGCCGCGCGGTGCGCCGCTGAGCGTGAGCACATCGGAGAAGGCGGTCGCGCCGTAGCCGCGCTCCCGGATGAGCTGCCTGGCCGCCTGCACCATCTTCTGCTTGGCATCTGATCGCTTTCCCACGTGCGCACCTCCTTTTCCTCATTTATACCATGTATGCTGCCCTACATATCAACTGGGACTGAGCGCTCAACCCGGGAGACTCGGGCCAGCTCAACCGGGACCGCCCCGGAAAGGATTCCTCATGCCCTTCGTCACCATCTCACTGGCTCGTGGCAAGTCGGGCGAGTACCTCGAAGCCGTCTCGCGGGCCGTGCACGACGCGCTGGTCGCTGAGCTCCAGATGAGGCCGGAGGATGACTTCCAGGTCATCCACCAGCATGAAGCGGGCGAACTGGTGTTCAACCGCAACTTCCGGGGCGGCCCCCGGTCCGACGACTGGATCCTGTTCACGATCACCGACGGCCTGGACCGCGGCGAGCGGGCCAAGCGCCGCTTCTACAAGACCCTGGTCCGGCTGCTCCAGGAAGGCCCGGGTGTCCGGCCGGCCGACGTCTTCGTCATGATGACCGTGACGCCGCCGGAGAACTTCTCCTTCGCCGACGGGGTGATCGGCACCGACGTTGTGGCGATCGAGGCGCTCGACGCAGCCGAGAAGGCCCCCGGCAGCCGGGAGGCTTACACGAAGGCCGAGATGGCCTACGCCATCACCGAGCTGCTCGGGCACCGTAACACCAGCCACATCCTGCCGATGCTGCGCCAGGACATTGTCCTCAAGCTCCCTCCCACGCTGCCTTACGGCGGGGAGTTCACCGGTCCGGAGCTCTTCGCTAAGTTCTTCTCGGCGACCCCCGGCGGCGCGGAGGTGTGGGAGTCCTTCGACGTCCGCGTCGATCAGGTCATCGAGTCCGCCGACTACCTGATCGCACAGCTCACCAACACGGCCGTCCTCAAGGCGACCGGCAAGACGGTGGTGCTCCAGAACGTCTGGCTCTTCGAGGTCGCCAGCGGCCGCCTGGTCAGCGCCCAGCTCTACGCGGACACGGCCGCTGTCCGCAGCAGCGCGGGCTGACCGGCTTCAAGCTCTTCCGCAGGCCCCGCGGGCCCGCCCCGCACCGACGGGATCTGTTCCTAGCTCCAGCTAGTGGCGGGGATGCGAATCAGCCGAAGCCGAAGGGACCCGCCGAATCCCGTCAGCATATGTTGACGGATCCGGGTGTCAGCATATGCTGACACTCATGGAATCAGCACTCGCGATCACCGAGGCCGCCTCCGGCAGCGATCCAGACACCGGGCTGCGCGCGGTGGCCGCCCTGCGGGCCCTCACCGAACGGCTGGAGATCCTCCAGGTCGACAACGCGCGGACGCTCGGCTGGTCCTGGCAGGACATCGCCGCCCGGCTCGGCGTCACCAGGCAGACCGTGCACCGCAAGCACGGCAAGCGGACCGGGAGGCAGTAATGCTCATCTACCCCGACACCTTCACCGACGACGCCCGCACCATCATGTTCCACGCCCAGGCGCACGCCCGCCGGCTCGGCCACACGCACGTGGGCGGCGAGCACTTCCTGCTCGCCCTCGCCGCTGCCGACGTGCCGGTCGCAGCGGTCCTCCACGAGCACGGGGTCACTCCCGAGCGTGTGGAGGAGGAAATCGTCCGCCTAGAAGTACTGGGCCCGGCCGCCGCCCTCCTCGCCGGCCTCGACGCCGGCGCACTGGCCGCCATCGGCGTCGATCCCGGCGCCGTCCGCGGCCGGCTCGAGGCCTCCTTCGGGCCTGATGCCCTCGCGCGGGCCGGCCAGGCCACCCAGGAGAAACCACCCCGCCGTCCCTCCGGCTGCCTGACGGCCCCATCACCCGCTGGCGCCTCCGGCGCCACGCCCGGTCCATGGCCCCGCCCGCTCCCATCCCCCCGGCACCGCCCGGTCTCTACCAGGCCGCCGGCACCGCGCCTGCCGGTCACACCCCGCCCACACCCGGCGCCTGGGACGCCGTGAACCAGAGCGTCCACGAGGCGATGATCCGCCACCACACCCGCATCCGCGCCGAGCACTTCGCGCTCGCCTTCACCGCCATGACCACCGGGCTGGTGCCGCCCATCCTGTCCGCCCTCGGCACGTCAGCACCCGCCGTGCACACCGCGATCCTCGAACGCAACTGGCAGGCCAACTGAGCCCGTTGCTCCGCGTGCACGAGCGCTGGTGAGCGGGAGGCCTCCTGCGATACGCCGAAAAAGTGGGCGTCTGGTCACTGCTGCATGCTGTGCACGGCGGCACCGGCGCGCTGAACCCGATCACCTTCTTCGACGAGTCCTCCACCATGGGGACGGTCCTGATCCTGGTCGTATACCTGCTCTCCAACCTGGCCCTGCCGTTCTACTATCGCAAATTCCGGCCAGCGGAGTTCCACCCGGTCAAGCACGGTGTGCTGCCCGCGCTCGGCGCCGTAGCGATCATCGTGCCGCTCTACTACCTGGCCAAGCCCGGGCAGCCGACACCTTATGACTGGTTCCCCTACGCGGCCCTCATCGTCGTGGCCGTGGTCACCATCTACGCGTTCGTCCTTAACCGCAGCGACAGCGGTCTCGCTGACCGGGTCGGGTCCCTCGTAGCTGATGACTAGTCGCCGCGGACGAGGCCGGCAGGCGGATCTGGGGTAAAGGCGCGAACGCAGGCCGGCCGCACCCATGTCCCCGAACCCATTGATCCCGAACGAACGGTGGTGCCAGCCCTCTCCTGCGTCCGGGCCAGCCGGATGGCCTCGGAGACGAGCTCGGCGGCACGCTGGCTTCGCTTCATGGCAAGTTCGGCGAACACGGCGCGGGCCAGCTGATCCGCGGTACGGCCGGGCTGCTCGCGCTCGAGCGCGCGGACGGTCTCGGCGAGCTCTTCCAGGCTGAAGACACGGACCGGGTTATCGAACAGGCCCAGCTGGGGGCGTACCGGACGTGGCGGCATGCCGCCACGGTAACCCGCAGCCGGGCGGTCCGACGGGGTAACAGAGCTGTTGCCGTGGCCGGCGGGATTTGCGCCGGTGCCGGATCGGGAGGATGGTGGGAGTACTGCTTTGAGGCATTTCGTGCCCGTCTGCGGAGGATGGGCCGTCCCAGGGTGTGGCTTTAAGTCAGCTGTCCGCCGCGGCGGGTTCCTGGGACGGGTCGTGGACCATGGCCGATGTGGGCACGCCCGACGACGTGGCGGCGAGCATCGTGGAGATGCAGGCGCTGCTGCTGGGCACCGAGACCATCGAGGAGTTCCTGACTGAACTGGCCGGCCTGGCGATCCTGACCGTGGGTCAGGGGCTGTCGTGCGGGATCACGTTGCAGCCCAACGGGCGCCCGCTGACGGTGGCCTCCACGGACGCACTGGCGGCGCAGGTGGACGAGGTGCAGTACGGCCTGGATCAGGGTCCGTGCCTGCACGCGCTGCGCACCGGCAGCCAGGTGTACATCCGGGACCTGTCCAGCGACCAGCGGTGGGCCGCCTACGCGGCCACGGCCTTCCAGCACGGAATCCGGTCCTCGCTATCGCTCCCGCTCAGCAGTGGCAGCGATACCATCGGCGCGTTCAACCTGTATTCGCGGGTAGCCGGCTCCTTCGGGCCGGAGGCGACTAGCCGCGCCGAGAGTTTCGCGCAGAGCGCCTCCGGGGCACTGTCGATCGCGATCAGGCTGGCCGGCCATGTCGCCCTCACTGATCAGCTGCGCGCCTCGCTGGCCTCCCGCGCGGTCATCGACCAGGCGATCGGCGTGCTCATGGGGCAACGGCGGATCACCGCCGCCGAGGCGTTCGCGATCTTGCGCACCACGTCGCAGAACCGCAACATCAAACTCCGGGCCTTCGCTGCTCAGATCGTCGAGGGCGCCGGCGCGGCGCCACCCCAGCCGCCCCCCTTCGACCCGCCCCGCTGACACGACACGGCCCAGGGTCAAATGCCCGAACTTTCCGTAATACGAAGATGACTAATTGTAGAATTCCGCATGTCAGCGCCATGAGCATGCCTTAGAGTCTCTGTCGGCACCAGCATGCGGTCCTGAGATGCGGCTCATGCAATCGAGTAGATCTGCAGCGACAGCGGAGACTGTCTTGGACTCGATGGGTTTGCAACTCACCTCACATAGGCGTGGCCGTTGCCTGGTGGTGAACGTCTGCGGGAACGTCGGAGCTGGCACAGAGGGGCTGCTGCATACCGGGCTTCGCGCCGCTCTGGAAAGCGATCTCCTGCTCATCGCGGCGAACCTGGCCGAGGCGGTGCTGGCCGACGCCGCCGCCCTTGATGTGCTGACCAGCATCCACCGCCGCGCGGCCGCGGCCAGCAAGGTGTTCCTGGTGGTCGCGCCCGACCCCCAGGCACACGAGACGATACGGGCCACCGGGCTGGACCAGTCACTGCTGGTCTTCCCCACCGTCGCCGACTTCAACGCCTGGAATGGCGACCCCCGCACTCAGTCCACCCACCACCTCGGCACCCAGTCAGATGACGGGGCATCCTTAGCTGCGGATAAGCCCCAGCTTTCCTTGTGCACCTGGCTGGGGTTCTTATCGGCGCGCAGCCCGCGCCAGCTGGGGTGGCGCAGGACCTGGTCGGTGGTCCACTCGGTGAAGGCAACCTCGCCGACCAGCCGTGGTTGCACCCACTGGGCGCCGCGGGCGTGCGGTGCTGGTACTGCGGTCCCGAAGGGACTGTCGGCGCGGCGCAGCGGCTGCAGCCGGTGCGTCAGGTCGGCGAGGGCGGCCTGGGTGAAGCCGGTGCCGACATGCCCGGCGTACCTCAGCTGGGGCCCGTCCCGGACCCCGACCAGCAGCGAGCCGATCGTGTCGGCGCGGCGGCCCTGGCCCGGTTTCCAGCCGCAGATGATGACCACCTGGTGCCGGACGTTCTTGACCTTTATCCAGTCCCGGCGCTGACCCGGATGGTAGGCCGAGGCCAGCGGCTTGCCGACCACCCCCTCCAGGGCATGGGCCAGGCTGACGGCCCGGACGTCGACCGCGCCACCGGGATACCACGGCGGCGTCCGGATCGGGTCGGCGTCCAGGCCGAGCTCGGCCAGCCGCTCGCGCCGTGCGGTATACGGCAGCGGCAGCAGCGACTGTCCGCCGTGGTGCAGCACGTCGAAAAGGTACAGCTGGACCGGGGCCTGGCGGACCAGGCTGGCGGGCGGGTGGCGGACGTGCATCCGGGACTGCAGCAGCCCGAAGTCCGGGCGTCCTCCGGCGATCGCGATGATCTCCCCGTCCACGATCACCTGGCCGTCGACGCGCTGCGCCAGGACGGCCAGCTCCGGGTAACTGCCCGTCACGT
Organism: Actinomycetota bacterium; assembly: GCA_003168295.1. Next base: position 5,863 of record PMST01000385.1, on the reverse strand, counting down.
CCCTTCCGGTGCGGGAGAGCAGCCGGACCTGCCCGCCGGCGACATAGGCGATCGAGCGGACGCCGTCCCACTTGAACTCCCACCCGTACCGGTCGTCATCGTGCGGCAGCCCGCGGCGCAGGCTGGCAATCATCGGCTCGATCAGCCGAGGCATTTCCCCCATGCCTCATCGCCCCCTGAGGCATCACATACCCCAGATGACCCAGCATTAGGCCACTGACCAGCATGGATAACCCAGAGCTACAGTTAGCGGCATCACGTAGTGAGCGACACAGCGTGCAGAGCGGCCTGCGGCACGCTGGCCAGCAGCTGCTCGGTGAAGTCGTAGGGCGCTGGCCAGCGGCCAGCCTTTTTCCCGGCCGCTCGTTCGTAATTACCTGACTCGCGTCACCTATCGCAGACATCGTTAACAGGATAAAAGCCTTAGAGTCGGCGAAAGAGGTGCTGGCGATTAGGACTTGGCATCGAGAGAGGTCAAAGATGGCGTGCCCAATAGAAAATTAGTCAGGTTCTATTGAAGTACGATATGGCCTGATGTAGTGTGGTCGTGACGCGGCGAGTATTCCCGTAGCCGTGTTGGTCTCTGCTTAGGCACTTTGAGCAGCGTCCGGGAGCGTTGCTCCGGACCCTGGTAGCGCTAGGCTAAGCGGATTGGTCCATGAGACGCCTGGTTCGGGCTGGACGACCGTCCGCGGTCTGTCGCCCCGTGCGGTCTCGGTGCCTCCTCAGCTAGCGGCGAAAGACCGCGACCACTGTATTCAACGACATGCGGGAACCCGTTTTGGTGCCGTTTTGGTGCCGGGAACCAGCAGGCCGGCCGTTCGCGAGATACCCGGATCAGGAGATTTCCTCGCCGCGGCTTATATCGGTGAGACGGGAAGTCAAGCCCGTGGGCCGATGTTTTCTTCGCCGTTTCCGGCTCTGCTTCAAGTATTCGCGTCAGGATTACGGGGAAAATATGGTACTCAGATCTATTACGCCAGAACCGGACGCATTGGCCGGCGGCAGCCAGACCGTCCCGGCTGCGCATTCGGTCGACCTGCGCAAGACGTACGGGACGGGACAGGCCACGGTGCATGCCCTGGCCGGCGTCAGCGTGACCTTCGAGCGCGGCCGGTTCACGGCCGTCATGGGCGCGTCCGGTTCGGGGAAGTCGACGCTGATGCAGTGCATGGCGGGCCTGGACCGGCCGACNNACCCAGCTGCGCCGGGACCGGATCGGGTTCGTGTTCCAGTACTTCAACCTGATCCCGACGCTGACTGCCGCCGAGAACATCACCCTGCCCGCCGCCCTGGCGGGGGCCAAGGTCGACCGCGAGTGGTTCGGTTACCTGGTGGGGCAGCTGGGGATCGGCGACCGGCTGACGCACCGTCCCGCTGAGCTGTCCGGCGGCCAGCAGCAGCGGGTGGCGTGCGCCCGGGCGCTGATGAACAAGCCGGACCTCATCTTCGNNGAGCCCACCGGCAACCTGGACTCTAATTCCTCGTCGGACCTGCTGGGGTTCTTGCGCCGGTCGGTGACCGAGCTGAGCCAGTCGATCGTGATGGTGACGCACGACCCGCGCAGTGCCGCGTACACGGACCGGGTCGTCTTCCTGGCCGACGGGAAGGTGGTCAGCGAGCTGGAAAAGCCGACCGCCGATTCGATCCTGGAACGGATGCGGGCGCTGGGGACCTGACATGCGGAACGTGACCCTCAAGGGCATGCTCGCCCACAAGCTCCGGCTAGCCCTGACCGGGCTGGCGATCGTCCTCGGCGTCACCTTCATCTCCGGCACGTTCGTCCTGACCGACACCTTGCACAACACGTTCTCAGTGCTGTTCGGCAGCGTGTACCAGCATGTCGATTTTGTGGTCCGCGGGGACCCGCAGCTGGGCAGCAGCGGCGCGGACGCGGTCCGCAACGAGCTGCCCACCTCGCTCCAGGCCGTCGTCCGCCAAGTGCCCGGCGTCGCGGTCGCCGAGGGGGAGGTCGAGGGCTACGCCCAGTTCGTAGCCCGCGACGGCAAGCCGATCACGACTGGCGGCGCGCCGGCCCTCGGCGTGAACTTCGACGTGGACCAGCAGCTGTCCAGCCTGCACATCATCGCAGGCGGCCCGCCGGTGACCTCCGATGACGTGGTGATGGACGCCGGGACCGCCGGCAAGTACGACTTCACCGTCGGACAGCAGGTCCGGGTTCTCTCGGCCGGGGCGCCGCGGACGTTCACCATCAGCGGCATCGCCGAGTTCGGGTCGGCGGGCAACCTAGCCGGGGCGAGCCTGGCCGCGTTCACGCTACCCACCGCGCAGTCCGTGCTCCAGGAGCCGGGCCAGTTCGATGACATCAGCGTGATAACCGCCCCGGGCGCCAGCAAGCCCGCGGTGCAGCGGGCCATCGCCGCGGTCCTGCCCGCCGGGGTGCAGGTGGTCACCGGGCAGACCGTGATGAACGAGAACACCGCCGCGATTAGCCAGGACCTGTCGGTCTTCTCCACCGCGCTGCTGGTCTTCGCGTTCATCTCGCTGTTCGTCGGCGGGTTCACCATCTTCAACACGTTCTCGATCACCGTCGGGCAGCGGACCCGGGAACTGGCGCTGCTGCGGATCGTCGGCGCCAGCCGCCGTCAGGTGTTCCGGTCGGTACTGGCCGAGGCGGCCATCACCGGGCTGATCTCCTCGGTGATCGGCCTGGGTCTGGGTGTGCTGGCCGCGCTTGGGCTCGAAGCGCTGCTGCGCGGGTTCGGGACCACGCTGCCCACCGGGTCGCTGGTGTTCGAGCCGCGGACGGTGCTGGTGGGCCTGGCCGTCGGGGTGGGCGTGACCGTGATCGCCGCGATCCGCCCGGCCCGCAACGCTGTGGGTATCCCGCCGATCGCCGCGCTCAGCGATCGTCAGGCTGACGGTGGCGTCTCGCTGCGGCGCCGGTTCATCGGGGGCGCGGCCGTGGCCCTGGCCGGAGCGGTCCTGCTGGCCATCGGGCTGGCCGAGCCGGCCATTGCGCTGGTGGGCGTGGGCGCGGTCGGCATCTTCGTCGGTGTCGCCATGCTGTCCCCGGCGATCGCCCGCCCGGCCTCCAGCGTGATCGGGCGTCCGCTGGCCCGGTTGCTCGGGGAACCGGGCAAGCTCGGGCGGGAGAACTCCATGCGCAGCCCCCGGCGTACCGCCCAGACCGCCTCGGCGCTGATGGTCGGCCTGGCCCTGGTCGCCGCGATGTCGGTGTTCGGCGCCTCACTGTCAAAGTCCGCCACCAGCAGCGTGGACCAGGCGATCAGCGCCGACCTCATCGTGACGGCCAGCGGGACCGGAGAACTCAGCGATTCGGTGCCGGCCGCAGCGTCGGCCGTGCCGGGCGTCACCGCGACCACCACCGTCTACAGCGGGCAATTCGAGGTCCAGAGCTCGCTCGCCACGCTTAAGGCGGTATCGGTGGCAAACCTGGCCAGCACGCTGATCCTGCGCATGACGGCGGGTACCTCCGTCGCTCTCGCCCAGGGGGAGCTGCTCATCGACTCCACCACCGCCACATCGAAGCACCTGTCCGTCGGCGACACGCTCACCGCGACGTTCGCCCGGACCGGTTCTTCCACCCTGCGTATCGGCGGCATCTACCAGGCGAACGCCCTGATCGGCGGCTACCTGGTCAGCGCCGGGTTCTTCACCTCCCACTTCAGCAGCCAGCCGCCAGCCGCGCTGCTGCTGCGAACCAACGGCAGCGGCACCGTGAACGATGCCGTCACCAGTGCCCTGGCCGCCTATCCGAACGTGCAGGTCCAGGCCAGGGCTCAGTTCGAGAAAACGCAGGCCGCCGCCGTCAACCAGCTGCTCGGGCTGGTCTACGCCCTGCTCGCCCTGGCGGTGCTGATCGCGCTGATCGGGATCGTCAATACCCTCATGCTCTCGGTGTTCGAGCGCACCCGCGAGATCGGCCTGCTGCGGGCGGTCGGCATGAAGCGCCGCCAGGTCCGGACGATGATCCGGTCCGAAGCGGTGATCCTGGCGATCTTCGGCGCCATCATCGGGATCATCGTCGGCACCGGGATGGGCGTCGCCCTGGTGTCTTCGCTGAAACAGCAGGGCATCTCGGACACCGTCGTGCCCGCGTCTAGCCTGGTGGTCTTCCTCCTGATCGCCGCCCTGCTCGGGCTGATCGCCGCCAGCTGGCCCGCCCGCCGGGCGGCCCGGCTGGACGTCCTCGCCGCCATCGCCGCCCAGTTATGCGCACACCGGTTCATGACCACCGGCTCATGCGGCTAGGCCAGACGGTCAAGACGACTTGCGAGGTGTCCATTCACGGGTAACCCCGCAGTCAGGTGAGATTTTCCAGGTGCCGGACTACCTGTGATAGTGGTGCAGTGGCGTCGATCTCGATGGTGGCGGTCGCGCGCTGATCACCATGCCGCGTGTGGCGAGCATCCGCTGCAGCTCGCGAATCAGCCGAGGCTGACGTGCCCCGCCTGGGCGAACTTCTCGATAGCGGCCGGGGTGACCGGCGTGAAGAAGTTGACGAGGTTGCCGTCGGGGTCACGGAATAGAAGCGACCGGTTGCCCCAGGGCATAGTGGTGGGCTCCTGAACGACGTCATCGACCAGGCCGGCCAGCTCTTGGCGCGCCTTGTCCACGTCGTCGACGAGGAACTCGATGATCACGGTGTGGTTGCCGGCGGGGCGGGCGACGCCGGACCCGAACAGCGGCACAGTCCGGGTACTGCCGATCGCAAGGGTCGCGCGCGCGGTAGTGATCTCCGCGAAGTCCTCGGTGTACCAGGTTGCGGGCACCCCCGTCGCGCGCTCGTAGAACCCGACGAGGCGCTTGATGTCGCCGGTGATGATGCGGATCGAGACGAAGTTCATGGTGATCTCCTTAGCCGGTGTTTCGTTGCTTTCCACGCTAGGACTAATACCGGACAGAATCGGTCCGGTATTGGCGTTAAATCTATGCCCGCCCGGCCGCTCAGTGCTCACCCGGCCGACGCTGACGCGGGCGTGTGGCCTGGCGGTGCGTGGCGGGACAATGAGCTGGTGATCGACATCGAACCGGGCCGCTTCGAGGAGATGGTCACCACGGCGCTGGACGGGCTGCCCGAGGACCTCGGCGCGCACATGCGCAACATCGCGGTGACCGTCGAGCAAGGCCCGGGCCCGCCCGGGCTGCTCGGGCTCTATCAGGGCGTCCCGCTCACCAGCCGCACATCGGCTTACGCGGGGGTACTGCCGGACCGGATCACCATCTACCGCCAGGCCATCTGCGCGATCTGCCATAGCGAGCGGGAAGTCGCCGAGCAGGTCCGCCGTACCGTCATCCACGAGGTCGGCCACTATTTCGGCATCGATGACCAGCGGCTCAGAGAACTCGGCTGGTAAGAACCGCCGGCAGGCTTGAGATACCCGGGTTAGCGGCGGCGGACCTTTGGTCGTTCCTCCAGGCGCTCAGCTGCCACGAGTGTGCTGGCCTGCTTGACCTGCCGGTGGATGGGGCTCACCTCGGCAGACTCCACTCCGGGCAGGGCGCCGACGCGGTCGGAGGTGAACTCGAACAGTTCGTCCAGGTCGCGACAGTGGATGACCGCGTGGAGGTTGTTCCGTCCAGTTATGGCTGCGGCGAAGCCCACTTCGGGCATCCGTGCCAGTGCGCGCCCCACAGACTTCGTCTGGGACGGATGTACCCGCAGCCATAGATTCGCCCGGGAGTGGTATCCCAGCGCGGCCGGCGCGAGCTCCACGTCGATGTGGACGACGCGGTCCGCGATGAGTTTCTGTAGTCGCCGGGACACTCGGCTGGGGGTGAGGTCAGCGCCGGAAGCGAGGTCGGCGAGGCTGGCGCGCCCGTCGGCGGCTAGTGCCGATAGCAACTTCTCGTCGTGGCCTTCCAGATGTGGCGCTCG
>PMST01000197.1 GCA_003168295.1 Actinomycetota bacterium | reverse complement strand
TCTGCTCGACGTCGTCGCGCAGCTCCTGGTACGCCTCGACCCGTTCCCGGCTCGGGCTCGCGACCTGGACCAGAACGGCCTGCGGCGGCCCGAGCCGACCCTCGTTGAGCAGTTCGCCGTAGGCCTTGAGGCGATGCAGGATGCCCTTGGTGTAGTCCAGCCGGTCGACTCCGAGCAGCACGATCTCCGGCTGGCCGAGCACGTCTCGGATCTCTCGCGCCCGCTTCCCGACGTCCTCCCGCTGCGCGATCTGGCTCAGCCCGGCCGAGTCGATCGAGATCGGGAACGCCGCCGCGTGCACGTCGCGTGGCCCGGCCGGCCCGCTGACCCGGACCGTCGACCCCTTGGTGGTCAGGCCGGTCGCCCGGCGGCAGGCCCGCAGGAAGTTCGCCGCGTCGGCCCGGCGCTGGAATCCCAGCAGGTCCGCGCCGAGCAGGCCCTCGATCACCTGCCGGCGCCAGGGCAGCTGGGCAAAGATCTCATAACCCGGGAACGGGATGTGGTTGAAGAACCCGATCCGGACATCACCGCGCTGCTGGCGGAGCATCTGCGGCACCAGCTGCAGCTGGTAATCGTGGACCCAGACGGTCGCGCCGCGGGCCGCGTGCGTGGCGGCCGCCTGCGCGAAGCGCCGGTTAACCGCCACGTAGGCGTCCCACCAATGGCGATGAAACTGCGGCGGCGCGATGACGTCGTGGTAGAGCGGCCACAGCGTGGCGTTGCAGAAGCCCTCGTAGAAATCCCGGACCTCTTCCGCGGACAGGCCCATCCCGACGAGGTCCAAGCCGTTCGCCTCGAACGGTCCCGGTGCCGGGCCTGCGTCGCCCGACCAGCCGATCCAGACGCCGCCCGCCTCGCGCATGACGGGTTCGAGCGCGGTGACCAGCCCGCCCGGGCTGGGCCGCCAGCTGGTCCCGCCGTCCGGCTCCTCGATCCGGTCGACGGGCAGTCGGCTCGCCACCACCACGAAGTCGTGGCCCGCGCCACTGTCAGCCGTGGCGGCATCCGGTTCCGGGATTGAAGGCATCAGTTAACCTTAGCTAATCGCGGACAGCCGCCGTCCTGAGCTGCAGGTCGGCCTGCCCTTGGGGCGGCGTCGGCCGCAGTGAACTCCCGGCGGCCGGCCATACGGGTACCTGCTGCCCCGCGGCCAGGTTGGCAATCCTGCCGACCAGGCAAAACACGCGTTCTTCGCAATTCCGGACCTAAGCTGCCCGCCGGTCTGGTGACGTTCCGCAGGGAAGTGATGACATGCTGCCAGCCGATGACATGGCTGCCCAGGCCGAGCGCGCGCTCGCTGACCTGCTGCAGCAGTCGCACCTGCTCAGACCCGACGCGATCGAGGAGGTGTTCGCCGCGGCCGTCCGGCCGCTCGGCATCACCGAGGTACGGATATACCTGGCCGATCTCCAGCAGCGCCATCTCGAGTCACTGCCGCTCCCTGGCCGGGACGGTCAGGGGGCCAAGGGGCGGGAGGGGGCCAAGGGGCAGAAGGGGGCGGAGTCGCTGACCATCGACTCGACGATCGCGGGGTACGCCTTCCGGACGGTCACGATCCAGCACGTCCCGGCGGGCGAGGGCCGAGACGGCTACCGGGTATGGGTGCCGCTCGTCGACGGCACCGAACGGCTCGGCGTGCTGAGCCTGCTCGCCAGCGATGTCGGCGAGGCCATGCTGGACCGGTACCGGGCCATCGCGTCGCTGGCCGGACTGATGATCGTGGCCAAGAGCGGGTACAGCGACACCTTCGCGCACGTCCGGCGGAGCGGAAAGATGGCGGTGCAGGCCGAACTGATCTGGGGGTTCCTGGTGCCCCGGACGTTCGCGACCGACCGCGTCCTGGTCGCTGCCACCCTGGAACCGGCGTATGAGGCCGGCGGGGACGCCTTCGACTACTCGATGCTCGGTGATCACCTGCACGTGTCGATCTTCGACGCGCTCGGCCATGATCTGGCCGCGGGCCTGCTGGCCAGCGTGGGCGTGGCGTCCTGCCGGAGCACCCGGCGGGCGGGCGGCACGCTGTCCGACGTCGCCCGGCGCGCCGATAACGCGATCGCCGGGCAATTCGCCGACATCCGGTTCGTCACGGCGCTGCTGTGCGACCTGGACCTGTCCACCGGGCTGTTCAGCTGGATTCCCTGCGGTCATCCGCCGCCGCTGCTGATCCGCGGCAACAAGGTCATCAAGGAGCTCGCCCGGCGCCCGGTGCCGCCACTCGGCCTAGGCAGCATCGATAGTCGCGACGAAATCGACGGCGGGTACCCCGACGGCGGCGCCCCGGCCACTATCTATACCGAGCGGCTTGAGCCCGGCGACCGGGTGCTGCTCTACACCGACGGCGTCACCGAGGGCCGTTCGGCCGACGGCACGCCGTTCGGCCTCGACCGGCTCAGCGACTTCATCATCAGGCACAGCAACGACGGCATATCCGCACCCGAGACGATGCGCCGGCTCAATCACGCGATCAGCGAATACCAGCGCGGCCGGCTGCAAGACGACGCCACCATCGTCCTGATCGAATGGCTGCCCGACCACCCCGAACGCACCCTCATCCCGTGACCGGCCAAGGGGCGACACCATTATCGTGGCCAGTTCCGGGCGCTATTTGCCCAAATCTGGCCACGATCATGAAGCGCACCCGCGACCAGCCAGACCGGAGCGCCCGTCGGCACGGTTCCCCACCGGGTAGCGTGGGCTGATTATGCGCCTGATCATCGTGGGTGCCGGGATTACCGGCGCCGCCTGCGCCTATACGGCCAGCGGGCTGGGCGCGCAGGTCACCCTGATCGACGCGGAGCGTCCCGGCCGGGCGACCGCGGCAGGCGCGGGCATCATCTGCCCGTGGACCTCCGCCGTAGACGATCCGGCCTGGTACGACTTCGCCCGGACCGCCGCGCGCGAATACCCCGCGCTGATCGCGGGCCTAGCCGACCAGGGCGAGGCGGACGTCTCCTACCGCCGGGTCGGGGCGCTACTGCTGGCCGGAACCGGAGACCACCCGGACCAGGCCCAGCAGCTGGACCAGGCCCAGCAGCTGGAGCAGGCCCGGCAGCGAATAGCGGCCCGCCGCGCCGGGGCACCGGAAATGGGCGAGGTCAGCCTGCTGGACGCCCGGCAGGCCCAGGAACTGTTCCCGCCGCTGCGGCCAGGAGCGACCGCGGTGCACATCGCCGGCGCGGCCCGGGTCGACGGCCGGCGGCTCGCGGCCGCGTTGGTCCAGGCCGCGGCCCGGCAGGGCGCCACCATCCGGACCGACCCAGCTCGCGCGGCCATGCTCAGCTGCCGCGCGGGCCGGGTCACCGGCGTCAGCGTTGACGGCGACCTGGTCGAGGCGGACGCGGTGGTGGCCGCGGCGGGCGCCTGGACGGCCGGGTTCGTCGAGCCGGCCGGGGTCACCGTGCCCGTCGTCCCGCAGCGCGGCCAGATCGTGCACATCGGGCTCGACGGCGCTGACACCAGCCGCTGGCCCGTGGTCCTGCCCTCGGCCACCGGCCATTACCTGCTGGCCTTCGACGGATCCCGGGTGGTCGCCGGGGCCACCCGGGAGGTCGGCTCGGGCTACGACGTCCGGGTGACGCCCGGCGGCCTAGCCGAAGTGCTCAACAACGCGCTGTCCGTCGCGCCCGGCCTCAGCCAGGGAACGCTGCTCGAAACCCGGGTCGGCCTGCGCCCGGTCGGCCCGGATATCCGCCCGCTGCTAGGCCCGGTCCGCGGCGTCGACGGCCTGGTCGTGGCGACCGGCCTGGGCGCGACCGGGCTCACCATGGGCCCGCTGGCCGGCGCGGTCGCTGCCCGGGCCGCTCTGGGCTTGCCGCCGGAGGTCGACCTGGGCCCGTTCGACCCGCTACGTTCGTAGCGGACGCGAAGCAGCAAGGAGCGGCTTCGCACGTCTTTAATGACATGGAGTCTGATGACCTAGTCGGCGCGGCCGCCTTGCGCTGGTCTGATTCAGGCTGGACCGATTCGGGCTCGACCGATTCGGGCTGGCCTGATGATGACCCACCGGCGCGGCGGGCGGCCGCGACCGACGCGGAGGCGGCGGTCGCGGCGCTCTACGACGCCGCTGCCGTCGGCCTGCTCAGGCTGGCCTACCTCATGCTCGGCGACCGGCCGAGCGCCGAGGACGTGGTCCAGGACGCCTTCTTCGGCCTGTACCGGAACTGGGCCCGGCTGGCCGACCACGACCGCGCGCTGGCCTACGTCCGGTCCTCGGTCCTGAACGGCTGCCGCTCGGCGCTGCGCCGCCGCGCCGTGGGGCGCAGGCTGACCACGTACCAGCCGCCGGCCGCCTCCGCCGAGGCCACCGCGCTCGGCTACGAGGAACGCCGCGAGGTCATGCAGGCCGTCCGGCGGCTACCCGACCGCCAGCGCGAGGCGCTGGTGCTGCGCTTCTACCTCGACCTGCCCGACGCCGAGATCGCCCGCATCATGGGCCTGCGCCCGAGCTCCGTCCGGTCCGCCACGCACCGCGCGCTCAAGGCGCTTGGCCTGTCCCTGGAGGAGGGGTCATGACTCCGCTGGAGGACAAGCTCCGCGCGGCCATCCATGCCACCGCCGAGGAGATCCCGGCCGACCCGCCGCCGCTGCGGCTGGGCTCGCCCGGGCTGATCCCGCGACGCCGGCCCCGGTTCCGCCCGGGCGCAAGCCGGTTCCGCCCGGGACGGCGCGGGTGGAACCCCTGGCTCGCTCCGCTGGCCGCCGCGGTCCTGGTCGTCGCGGTGGTCCTCGGCTCGCTGGCCGTGACCCGAAGCGGGTCCGGGACGGCCACCCCGTCGACCCCGCCCGACCTGGCCGGCCTCCCGCCCTACTACGTCGCCCTGATCGCCCTGCCCGCCGATCCCGCCAGTCCCGTCGATCCCGCCGATCCCGCGACCGCGCCCACCGTCGCGCAGGTCCGGTCGACGGCCACCGGCGCGGTGCTCGCGACCATCGCCGCGCCCAAGCCGTACGTCAAGTTCATCGCGGTAACCGCGGCCGCCGATGACCGCACGTTCGTGCTCGACGCGCAGGGAGCAAGCTTCTCACTTGACCGCCAACGGCAGCTGCATAACCACCTCGGGAACGTCGCGCAAGACACCCCGTACCGTCTCTTCGTCTTGCACATCGATCCAGACCCCAAAAGCCATAGCAGCGGGGTGTCGCTGCAGGCGCTGCCCGCCTCCTTCATTCCGGCTGGCCAGGGCATTGCGAACATGGCCCTGTCGCCCGACGGCACCTCGCTGGCCGCCGCAAGCCCCGACGGCAGCGAACACGGCTACGATATGCAGCTGATCGTGTTCAACCTGGTGACCGGGACCAGGCGGATATGGGGCTTCGACAGCGCCGACGAGATCTACATGCCCCCCATAATGCTGGGCGGGCTGTCCTGGACGGCTGACGGGCAGCACATCGCGTTCACCGGCCCCGGCGCGTCGGCGGGCTCGTCTGTGCTCAGGTTGCTGGATACCAGCGATCCGGGCCCGAACGCGCTGGCCGCTAGCAAGCCCATCCCGACGCCTGCCGCGATCACCCGCACGGACGAAAGCTTGACCACCGCGGTCATCACCCCCGACGGCCGGACCGCCGTGTTCGCCACGGCAGTCACGACCCGTGACGGGCAGGAAATGCTGACCCGGCGACGGATCCTCAAGGTCTCGGTGGCTACCGGCCAGGTGACCGCGATCCTCGGCACCCCGAAGAGCCTGGCCGGTAAGCCCCTGGACTTCGAGCTGATCCTGTACAGCAACGCCACCGGTAGCGTGCTGGTCGTCAGCTACGCCCAGCCGGGAACGAGCGCGTGGATCCTGCACGGGGACACGTACACGCGGATCCCGTGGAGCCCTCACACGTTCGCCGCCGCCTGGTAACGGCCACCAACGCCGCGTACCGTGGCGAAGGTGACGGCTGACCAAATCCAGCAGGCCCCCCGGCTGACCTCGCTGTCGCCCGGCGCAGGCTGCGCGTGCAAGCTCCCCCTGGCCAAACTCGAGGCCCTGTTCGCCACCATGGACGGTGTCCCGGCCATGGGCCCGGCCTCCGGCGACCTGCTCATCGGCGCGGCCGAGGGCGACGACGCCGCCGTCCTGCGCCTGGACGCCGAACGCGCCCTGGTTCTCACCACGGATTTCTTCACCCCGATCGTGGACGACCCGTTCGACTGGGGCCGGGTCGCGGCCGCCAACGCGCTGTCGGACGTCTACGCGATGGGCGGCCGGCCGCTGTTCGCGGTCAACATCGCCGCCTGGCCCGGCGAAGGGCTCGACCTCGCCCTCCTCGGCCAGGTCATGCGCGGCGGCGCGCAGATAGCGGCGCAGGCCGGCTGCTTCCTGGCGGGCGGGCACACGATCGATGACCCGGTACCCAAGTACGGCCTGGCCGTGGTGGGCCTGGCCGACCCGGACGCTCTCATGACCATCGACCGGGCCAAACCCGGCGACCAGCTGATCCTGACCAAGGCCCTCGGCACCGGCGTGGTCGCCACCGCGCTCAAGCGCGACGGCGCGGACGCCACCGCGGTCGACGCCGCCGTGACCTCGATGACCCTGCTCAACGCCGGCGCCAGCCAGGCCGCGCTGGCCGCGGGCGTGCGCGCGGCCACCGACGTGACCGGCTTCGGCCTGCTCGGCCACCTGCACCGGATGCTGGCCGCCAGCGGCGTGGCGGCCCACCTTAACGCCGCAGCGGTCCCGCTGCTCCCCGGAGCCGCCGAACTGGCCGTCGCGGGCTTCGTGTCCGGCGGCACCCGGGCCAACACCGACCGGATGCGCGACGTCGTGACCCTCGACGACGCGATCCCGGCCGAGGTCGCGGTGCTCCTGCACGACGCCCAGACCTCCGGCGGCCTGCTGCTCGCCGTCGCGCCAAAAAACGCGCCCGCGCTGGCCAGCGTGCTGCGGGCCCAAGGGCTGCCGGCCGCGCTGATCGGCGAGGTCGTGGCGGGCCAGAGCGGTCGCATCGAGGTGAGCCACGCCCCGTTCCGAATGTCTTAAGACCCCGGATACCGTGGTGCGGTGAGAATGAGGCCAGCCGCGGTGTGGTCGGCGCTGCTCGCCGCCCTGGCCGTGATGGCCGCGCTGGCCATCGCCGGCGCGAGTCCCGTGGACGCCAGGACGCCGGCGGCCCGGCACGTGGTCGTCGTGGGCATCTCCGGGCTGCGCTGGAGCGAGGTCTCCGCGACCGCCACCCCGACCCTGTGGCGGCTGGCCGGCCAGGGCTCGGTCGGGTCGCTGGTCGACTACGCGGTGCTCCCGCTGACCTGCCCGGCCGACGGCTGGCTGACGCTGAACGCGGGCGCCCGGGCGCAGTCCGATCACACCGACGCCAGCTGCGGCGCGTTCCCCGCCGTGCTCCCCGCCGGCGCCGGCGCCCAGGTCCCCGGCCTGCCCGCGCTGGAGTCCTACAACAACCAGTTCCACAACACCCCCAGCTGGGGCCTGCTGTCCCGCGAGTCCCCGGGCTGCACCACCGCCGTCGGCCCCGGCGCCGCGCTGGCCCTGGCCAGCCCCTCCGGCCACGTCGCCTCCTACCTGCCGTCCCCGTCAGATATCACCGCCGGGGTCCTGTCCCGCTGTCCGCTGACCGTCGTGGACCTGGGAAATCTAGGATCGACGGAACGGGGCCCCCTGCTTGCCTCCGCAGACTCCGAACTCGCCCGGATCGTGGCGGACCTCCCGGCCGGCACCACGCTCCTGGTCACCGCGCCCGGCGCCACGGCCAAGCCCCCGCACCTGCAGCTCGCCCTGGTCAGCGGGACGGGCTACCAGGCGGGTCTGCTCGACTCCGCCTCGACCAGGCAGCCCGGTCTGGTGGTGCTCACCGACCTGACCCCGACCGTGCTTGGCTGGCTGGGCGTCCCGGCCTCGGGCAGCTCGGCATCGGCCGCCTCGGGGTCGGGCAGCGCGGTGTTGTCCAGTCTCGTCGGCGCACAGATCACCCGCGGTGACCGGGGCGCCCTGGCCCCCACGGTCAGGTCGCTGGTCGGCCGGGACACCGCTGAGCAGGTGTGGCGGTCCACCCACAGCAAGTTCTTCTGGGTCTACGCGCTGGCCGACATCCTGGTGATGGCCGCGATCGGGCTGGCGTTCTGGGGTGCGGCGCCGGAGGCGCGGCGGCGGCGGGCGCGATGGTGGCGGGTCGCCGGGGTGTTCGCCGTCTCGGTGCCGGTGGGCACGTTCCTGGCCAACCTGGTGCCGTGGTGGCAGTTCGCCCATCCCGCGGTGTGGCTGTACGCGGTCGCGGCGGCGTGGGCCGCGGTCATCGGCGCGGTCGCCCTGCTCGGTCCGTGGCGGCGTGATCCGCTCGGGCCGTTCGGCGTCATCTGCCTGCTGACGGTGGTCGTTCTTGGCGTCGACGTGATGACCGGGTCCCGGCTGCAGCTGGAGACGCCGTTCGGGCTGTCTGTGCTCCAGGCCGGCCGGTTCTACGGCATCGGCAACGAGGCGCTGGGCATCTACGGCACCACCGGGTTGCTCGCCGCGGCCTGGCTGGCGCTGCTGGCGCTGCGCCGGTACCCGTCGTCCCGGCGCCCGGCGGTGGCCGTGGTGGCCGTGGTCGCGCTGTTCGCGGTGTTCGCGTCGGGCTGGCCCGGGTTCGGCGGCAAGGTCGGCGGCACGATCGCGATGGTGCCGTGCTTCCTGCTGCTGGCCGGGGCCGTGGCCGGGCTCAAGCTGAACTGGCGGCTGGTGCTGCTGGTCGCGGTCAGCGGGCTCGCCCTGTTCGCGATCTTCGCGCTGATCAGCTACTTCACGCCGGTCACCGGCAAGTCGGACATCGGCTCGTTCGCCGGCAGCTCGCTGCACGGTCACTCCGGCGGCTTGCTGCTCCGGAAGATCAACTCGAACATCGGCTCGCTGTCGGTCAACGCGCTCAGCCCGCTGAGCCCCATCGTGGTCGTGGTCGCCGGGCTGATGCTGTGGCGTCCGTCCTGGTTCCGGCTCAAGACCGTGCCGCTGGCCTATGCGGCCCAGCCACTGCTGCGCCCCATCATGGGCGTGTTGTGGCTGATGCTGGTGCTCGGCTGGTTCGCCGACGACTCCGGCATCATCGTGCCGGCCGCCGCGCTGCCGCTGGCCCTGCCGCTCGGCATCGCGATCCTCGCCGCGACCTCGCACTTTGACGGCCAGTCGCGCTATCGTAATACTGCCGTAACCGGACCTTCCGGGCCGAGGACCGCCGACCAGCCCGCGTAAAGCAGAAAGTCATCCGTGCAATACCAAGTATCGCGCATTCTCGCCGGGCCGTTCCTGCACACGATCTGGCGGCCGAAGGTGACCGGCGAGGAACACGTGCCCGCCTCCGGCGGCGCCATCCTGGCGGCCAACCACCTGTCGATGCTCGATTCCATCTTCCTGCCGCTGATGCTCGACCGGCCGGTGACGTTCTCGGCCAAGGCCGAGTACTTCAGCGCCTCCGGCCCCGCCGCCCGGCTGTGGGCCTGGTACCTGAAGCACACGAACCAGCTCCGGATGGACCGGGAGGGTGCGCGCGCCGCCCAGGAGACACTGGAGGCGGCGCTGGCCCTGCTGCGCGATGGTGGCCTGTTCGGCATCTACCCGGAGGGCACCAGGTCACCGGACGGCCGGCTGTACCGGGGCCGGACGGGCGTCGGCTGGCTCGCGCTCAAGTCCGGCCTGCCGGTCCTGCCGGTCGCGATGATCGGCACCCGGCGGGTGCTGCCCCCGGGCCGCGCGGTGCCCCGGCCGGGCCGGGTCGAGATCAGGATCGGCGCGCCGCTGAAGTTCGGCCCCGAGATCACCGAGCGTCCCGCGGGCAAGGCCAGGCAGCTGATCGCCGAGCAGGTGATGGTCGCGATCAGGGACCTGTCCGGCCAGGAGTACGTGCACATGTACGCCTCCGACCGCAAGGCCGAACTGGCCGAGGCCGCCCAGAAGGCCAAGGCCAAATAAGCTGCCCGCCTGCCGGGCCGCGCACTCGGGGCACAGGCCGAATAGCTCGAACGTGTGGCCCACGTCGGTGAAGCCTGCCTCGGCGGCGACCCGTTCCGCCCATTGCTCGGCGGCCCGGCCTTCCACCTCGACGCTGCGTCCGCAGCTGCGGCAGGTCAGGTGGTGGTGGTGCACGCTCGTCTCGCACTGCCGGTAGAGGATCTCGCCGCTGTCGTCGCGGATGGCGTCGATGCTGCCCTGCTCGCTGAGGGCCTGCAGGTGCCGGTAGACGGTGGCGAGCCCGACGTGCTCGCCCTTGCGCCGCAGCTCAGCGTGAATCTCCTGGGCACTGCAGAAGCCGGGCAGGCTATCGAGTGCGACGGCCAGCGCGTGCGCCTGCTTGGTCCCGCGCACCCGGGTACCGCGGGCGGGAGCCGGGGCGGCCTGGTCCCGCACGTCCTGTTCGGGCTGCGGCGTACTCACAGTCGCACGGTACATCGTCGGCGGCGTTCCGGCTAACGGACGCGACCAGGCGCCCGTGCCTCTGCCCGGGCCGGTCAGATCCGGCGTCCGTGTTGCAGACGGAATTGGGAATCATTATCATTAAGCCGAAGACCGACCCTCCGACTCCCTGAGGAGTGCCCGACATGTGGAGTCGCTACCTGACCTTGGCTGTGGTCGTGCCGCTCGGCGCGGTGCTGCTGGCCAGTGGCTGCTCAGGCGCCGCGGCCGGCGCGTCCGACCCGGGCGGCAAGATCGTCGCGGTCGGCGCGGAGAACGAGTACGCCAACGTCATCCAGCAGGTCGGCGGGAAGTACGTCCAGGTCAGCGCGATTATGAGCAACCCGAACACGGACCCGCACACCTTCGAGGCCAGTGCGTCCATCGCCCGGCTGGTGAGCTCGGCTCAGCTCGTGGTGCAGAACGGCGTCGGCTACGACGGGTTCATGAACACGATCGAGAACGCGGCCCCGAATTCCGCGCGCAAGCTCATCGTGGTGCAGAACCTGCTCGGCCTGCCGGACAGCACCCCGAACCCGCACCTGTGGTACAAGCCGAGCACGATGCCGGCCGTGGCGAACGCCATCGCCGCCGATCTGGCCGCGCTGCAGCCCGCCCACGCCTCGTTCTTCAAGGCCCAGGCGGCCGCCTTCGTCAGCTTGCTGAGCGCCTGGAACAACGCGATCGCCGCGTTGGCGGCGAAGTACCCGGACACCCCGGTGGCGACCACCGAGCCGGTGGCGGACTACATGCTCCAGGCGGTGGGCGCCGACAACCTGACCCCCTGGGCCCTCCAGGCCGACATCATGAACGGCACCGACCCGTCGGCCCAGGACGTGGCGACGCAGCGGAGCCTGTTCACGCAGCACAAGGTGAAGGTCTTTCTCTACAATCAGCAAGTGACGGATTCGCTGACAGAATCGTTCATTTCCCTGGCCCGGGCGAACGGCATTCCGGTGGTGGGCGTGTACGAGACGATGCCGGAGCCTGGGTACGACTACCAGTCGTGGATGCTGGCCGAAGTGCAGGACCTGCAAAAGGCCGTGGCCGATAAGGTCTCGAGCGAGCACCTGTGAGCGCCAGCCTGCTCCGGCTGGACGGGGTCGGGGTCCGGCTGGGCGGCCGGGAAATCCTCGACGACGTCTCGTTCAGCATCGAGGCCGGCGAGTTCACCGGCCTCATCGGGCCGAACGGCGCGGGTAAGACCACCCTGCTCAGGGTCATCCTCGGCCTGCAGCCGGTCACCCATGGCTCGGTGCTCATCGACGGCGCGCCGCGGGCCGCCCGTGACGCCTCGATCGGGTACGTGCCGCAGAAGCTGTCCATCGAGCCGGACATGCCGCTGCGGGTCAGGGACGTGGTGTCCCTCGGGGTGGACGGAAACAAGTTCGGCATCCGGCTGCCGTCCCGGGCCCGCCGCGAGATCGTCGACGACATGCTGACCGCCGTCGGCGCGCAGCGTTACGCCAACGCGCGGGTCGGCGAGCTCTCCGGCGGCGAGCAGCAACGGGTCATGATCGCGCACGCCCTGATCAGCCGGCCGCGACTGCTGCTGCTCGACGAGCCGCTGGCCAACCTCGACATCTCCAGCGAGCAGGGGATCGTTTCCGTGCTGGCCCGGCTGGCCCGGGCCGAGCGGATCGCGGTGCTGCTCTCGGCGCACGACATGAATCCGCTGATGCCGGTGATGGACCGGATCGTCTACGTGGCCGCGGGGCGGGTGGCGGTCGGCCGCACCGACGAGGTCGTCCAGCCCGAGGTCCTGTCCCGGCTGTACGGGCAGCACGTCGACGTGATCCGGGTGCACGGGAGGATCCTGGTGGTGGCGGCGCCGCAGGGCCCGACCGGGAGCGAAGAGGTCGAAGGGATCGACGACGAGCAGGCCCCCGCCGAGGGCGCCGACGAGCAGGCCCCTGTCGAGGGCGCAAGCGTCGTGAGGTGACCGTGCTCAGGTACCTCTTCGAGCCGGGTTTCTTCGGCAGCGGCCCGGTGCACGTCGCCCTGGCCGTCGGGACCGTCATCGCCCTCACCTCGGCCGTGGTGGGCGTGTTCACGGTGACCCGCGGTCAGTCGTTCGCTGGCCACGCCCTCGCCGACATCGGCACCACCGGCGGTTCCGGCGCCTTCCTGATCGGCGTCAACCAGTTCTGGGGCTACCTCGCGTTCGGCGCGGGCGCGGCCGCGATCATGGAGCTGATCGGCATCCAGCGCCGCCGGGGCCGGGACGTGGCCACCGGCGTGGTGCTCGGCGCCGGCCTCGGCCTGGCCGCGCTCTTCCTGTACCTCGGCACCCAGTACAGCTCCACCACCGGCGCTTCGTTCACGCTTCTGTTCGGCTCAATGTTCGTCATCACCTCCTCCACGGTCCCCATCCTGATCACTTCCGCGCTGCTCGCGCTGGCCACGGTCGTGGTGCTGGCCCGGGTGCTGCTGCTGACCTCGCTGAGCCCCGACATCGCCGCGGCGCGCGGCGTGCCGGTGCGGGCGGTGGGGGCGGCCTACCTGATGGCGCTGGCCGTCTCGGTGGCGCTTTCCGCCGTGATCATCGGCGCGGTGCTGAGCACCGCGCTGCTGATCGGGCCCGCCGCGACCGCCCTGCGCGTCGCGAAGGGGCCGGTCCGGGCGATGGCCGTGGCGGCCGGCATCGGCGTCGCGGCCACCTGGCTCGGCATCGTGCTCGCCTACGACAGTTTCTACTGGCCGCCCGCCCACCGCGGCTGGCCGGTCAGCTTCTTTGTGGTGACCCTGATCGTCGGCTGCTACCTGGTCACCTACCTGCGCCCGCGGCGGGAACGCCAGGATGTGGTGCGGCAAGCTCCCGATACGGAGCAGGTATGTTCTCCGGCCTGATGCTGAACACCTGGGTCGCGGCGACCGCCGTCGCGGTGATCGCCGGGGTGACGGGTTTCTTCGCGGTGCTGCGCGGGTCCACGTTCGCGGCTCACGCGATACCCAACGGGGCCTTCGCCGGCGCGGCCGGGGCCAGCCTGCTCGGGCTGAACGCGTTCGTCGGCCTGGCCGTGTTCTCGGTGGCGGGCGCGCTCGGCATCGCCGGGCTGAGCCGCCGCGCCCGGCCCGATGTGGCCACCGCGCTGACGTTCGTGATGATGCTGGGCATCGGCGCGCTCTTCGTCAGCTGGAGCACGGAATACGCGCAGGAAGCGTACTCCCTGCTGTTCGGTGAGGTGTTCGGCGTCAGCACGGACGAGGTGCTGCCCATCGTGGTGCTCGGCGCGACCTCGATCGTCGCGATCATCGTCATGTTCCGCCCGCTGATGCTGGCCTCGGCCATGCCGGAGGTCGCCGAGGCCCGCGGCGTCTCCCCCCGGCGGATGGAACTCGGGTTCCTCCTCGTGATGGCCCTGGCCACCAGCATGACCGTGCCCGTGGTAGGCGCGCTGCTGATGTTCAGCCTGATGATCGGCCCCGCCGCCGCGGCCAGGTCGCTGACCGCCAGGCCGATGCTGGCGATGGCCCTGTCCGTCGTCATCGCCTTGATCACCGTCTGGATCGGCATCGCCGTCTCCTACCAGTCCAACTGGCCCCTCGGCTTCTTCGTCGGCGTCATAGGCGCCGCCTTCTTCCTCTTCGCCCGTGTTTACGCCGCCATCGCGCGGTCCGCGAGGGGCCTTCAGGCCCCTCCGGCCGCGTGATACTACGGCGAGCACCGCAGCCAGGCGCGAAGCGCACCGGGGGGTTCCGGGGGGTCGTCCCNNGGTCTGGGGGGGCGGGCAGCCCCCCCAGGAGCGGGGGGTTTCGGGGGGTCGTCCCCCCGGGCTAACACCTCCCCCCGGGCCAACACCTCCCCCCCGGGCTAACACCTCCCCCCCCGGTTAACGCCTCCCCCCGGGCCAGCACCGCCAACCCTTACCTTTGAACAATGAACCGCCTGCGGAATTCGACAAGTCCCTATTTGCTCCAGCACGCGGACAACCCGGTGGACTGGTGGCCATGGTGCGAGCAGGCCTTCGCCGAGGCGGCCCGGCGCGACGTTCCGGTCCTGCTCTCGGTGGGCTACGCCGCCTGCCACTGGTGCCACGTCATGGCCCACGAATCGTTCGAGGACCCGCAGACCGCGGCGCTGGTCAACTCCCGCGTGGTCGCGATCAAGGTGGACCGGGAGGAACGGCCCGACGTCGACGCCGTCTACATGACCGCGACGCAGGCGATGACCGGCCAGGGCGGCTGGCCGATGACGGTCTTCATGACACCGGACCGAGAGCCGTTCTTCTGCGGCACCTACTTGCCGCGGAATCACTTCAGGCGGCTGGTCCTGGACCTCTCGCGCGCCTGGCGTGATCATCGCGAAGATGTGGCGGACCGGGCGAAGCAGATCGTCGCCGTACTGGCCGAGAACGCGTCGGCCACCACCCGCGCGCTGCGTGACGGCGGGCCCGGCGGCGCCGGCCTGACGCTAGTCGGCCCTGGGTTCGGTGACGGGTTGGGTGACGATCCGACCGGTGCGCGGTTCCGCGAGGTCGCGGATGCGGCGGTGACGGCGCTCGACCGCGAACACGACGGCGCCGAGGGTGGCTTCGGCGGGGCGCCGAAGTTCCCGCCGTCGATGGTGCTGGAGTTCCTGCTGCGTCACCACCAGCGGACCGGATCGCCCGACGCCCTGCGGATGGCCGACGGCAGCTGCGAGGCGATGGCCCGCGGCGGCATATACGACCAGCTAGGCGGCGGGTTTGCCCGGTATTCGGTCGACGCCGCCTGGGTGGTGCCGCACTTCGAGAAGATGCTCTACGACAACGCGCTGCTCGCTCGCGTCTACCTGAACCTGTGGCGCCGCACCGGATCGGAGCTGGCCCGCCGGGTGGCCGAAGAGACGTGCGACTGGATGCTGCGCGAGCTGCGGACGGCCGAGGGCGGATTCGCGGCGTCCCTGGACGCCGACAGCGGGGGCGAAGAAGGAAAGTTCTACGTCTGGCGTCCCGCCGAACTGCGCGCCGTGCTCGGACCCGAGGATGCCGAGTTCGCCGCCCGGGTGTTCGGCGTCACCGAGACCGGCACGTTCGAACGCGGCGCCTCGGTGCTGCAGCGGCGCGCGGACCCCGAGGACCCCGAGGACGCCGCCCGTCTCGCCCGGGTGCGGAGCGCACTGCTGACCGCCCGGGCCGGCCGGGTCCGGCCGGCCCGCGACGATAAGGTAGTGGCCGCCTGGAACGGGCTGGCCATCTCCGCCTTCGCCGAAAGCGGGCTGCTGCTCGGGCGGCCCGACTTCATCGCGGCCGCGCGCGACGCCGCCGCCCTGCTGGCTGCGGTCCACCTCGCGGACGGAAGGCTCATCCGCACCTCCCGAGACGGCACCGCCGGGCCCGCCGAAAGCACGGCGGGCGTGCTTGAGGACTACGCCTGCGTGGCCGCGGGATTCCTCACGCTGTCCGGGGTGACCGGGCAGGCACGCTGGATGACCCTGGCCGGCGAGCTGCTCGAGGTCGCGCTCGCCGCCTTCGGCGACGGCGCGGGTGGCTTCTACGACACCGCGGCCGACGGCGAGCCGCTGATCTTCCGCCCGGCCGACCCCGCCGATAACGCGACCCCGTCCGGCACGTTCGCCGTGGCGGGCGCGCTGCTCAGCTACTCCGCGCTCGCGGGTTCGACCCGGCACCGCGAAGCCGCGGCGGCCGCGCTTGGCGTGCTGCCCGCCATCGCGGCCCGGTACCCGCGCGCGGCCGGCATGGGCCTGGCGGTCGCCGAAGCCTGGCTGGCCGGGCCGGCCGAGATCGCCGTCGTGGGCAGTCCCGCCGATGAGCGAACCCGGGCCCTGCACGAGACCGCGTTGCACGCCGCCACGCCCGGCGCGGTACTCGCCCTCGGGGACGGTACCCAGGCCGCCGTGCCGCTACTCACCGGCCGGGCGTTGGTCAACGGAGAGCCCGCCGCCTATGTCTGCCGCCAGTTCACCTGCCTGGCCCCGGTCACCACACCGGAGCAGCTCAGGAAGGCGCTCGCGGTTTCGTCCTAGGGCACGGGGAGCCGCTCACCGTTCCGCCCTGGTAAGCCAGCCGGGCCAGGCTTCCTCGTGTCACCGAGGAAGCCTGGCCCAGGCAGGCCGTCAGGCGGTTACCGTTACGGCGTCGTCAGCACCGCGCTGAGGAGGAAGGTCTCGATCGCACCCTTGGCCAGTTCCGGCGCGTTGTTGCTGGTGTTGCACTGGCCCTTGTGCGGGCCGGACGTGTACCTCGGCACGTCCCCCGCGCCGTAGACCTCCACCGCGCCCGGACCCGAGGTCCCGGCGAACTTGCCCGTGCTCTTGCTGCCTACGGCGGCGAAGACCACGTCGGTCGTGAACGAGAAGCGGCAGGCTTTGGCGTTGAAGCTCTGGCTGTTGGTCGGCGCGGCGGTGACCACCACCGTCAGGTTCCCGGCCGAGGTGGTGAAGGTGTGGTCCTGGCCCTTCTTCGGCGGGCCGCTGCCGCCGGTGGAGAAGATGCCGTGGGCGTACACCAGCCCCCGCCAGGCCAGCGGGATGATGGGGTTGTTGGCGGTCGCGGCCTTGCCGTACACCGCGCCGAGGGCGCTCTCCGGTGCTGTGATGGCCTTGGTGGCCGCGTGGCTGTTCGCCAGGGCCGGTGTCGCGGCCAATGCGAGTGCGGCCGTGGCGCCCGCAATGCTCAGCGCCGCAAGTTTCTTTGTGAACTGCATTGTTTCCCCTCATTGGATAATGTTCGTTTTTCGATGTGACGGGCGAAGCTGCACCGCGGAACGGGAGTGGCAGAAGCCATTGGCGGCTACCGGGCAACGATGATCTTGATCGGTAAGTCGGCCCGGCTCGCATACCGGCATCTGGGCCTGCGACCGTAGTTAATAGGAGTCCCACCAACACCACGCCAATCAGCGGTGCGCTCCTGTTTCATGGGTCGGACGTCAGCAATCCTTTATAACCTCAATCCGCCGCCGTACTTCTTTCTCCAGGCCCGGCGGCCGCGCCCCCCGGCTACTCTGGGCTTGACTAAACCGGCTGACGCGGGCATTGTCTATACGCAGTTTGCGCACCAAGCGCGTCGTGGGGATTTGTTGGCTGGCCTATGCACGTCTCGTTGAGCGCGTTGGAAAAGGCGCTTCAGCTTGTCGGGGACCTCACAGAAACTGAGCACCCGGCAGACTTCGGCGAGCGAGCCCTTCCCGGCCTCGCCCAGCTTCCGGCACTTCCCGGTGGAGCACCAGCTTGCCTTCAGCCTGCCCAGTCCGGCCCCGCAGGTCATCGGCATTGCCCTCAACCGTTCCAGCGGCGACTTCACCGATGCCGACCGCGATCTGCTCGCCGTGCTGCGCGGGCCGCTGATCACTGCCCGGGAGCGGGCGACCGCCCGCGAGCAGGCGCGCCGGGCACTGACCGCGGTTGCCGACAGCACGCTAGCGGACCTGACCGACCGTGAGCTGCGCGTCCTCCAGCTCGTGGCCCTGGGCCGGACGAACAGCGCCATCGCGCACGTCCTGGACGTCAGCCCCCGCACGGTGGCCAAGCATCTTCAGCACATCTACCGCAAGCTCGGCGTCTCCAGTCGTGCTGCCGCCGTGTACTGCGCTAGTGCCCTGCCATCATCGTCGCCCTGAACTGGCCCCCGCGCCCGCCCGTCCCATGCCCGGTTTTCTCCGAACATAGGGTGATGGAGATGCATTCTCTCGCGGACGCCGGACGCCGTCT
The DNA here is from genome assembly GCA_003168295.1 of Actinomycetota bacterium. The sequence goes on along the minus strand of PMST01000197.1, from coordinate 8,055 downwards.
TAGACGGCGGCTCATGGGCGGGGATCCGGAGGTGACCCCGGCCCGTAAGCGCCTGGTGCCTGTGGGGATCTGCGTGCTGGTGGTGCTCGGGGTCGTGGCGGGTGTGGTGCTGGCCACGGCGGGTGCCAAGCCGGCCGGGGTGAGCGGGCGGAACGCCGCCCTGCCGAGCTCCAGGCCGGCCCCGGCCAGGGGCAGCGGACCGGTAGTCCCGTTGCTCGGCGGGAACACCGAGGGCCGCGGGAAGCCGATGGCGGTACCGGTAGCCCGCGCTTCGGCCGCGAGCACCAAGCCGGCCCCGTCCGCGCGGGTCGCCCCGCTGCGCGGCCTGCGTCAGGCGGACCTGCTGGTGGTCGCGCCGTTCTCGCTCTCGGGGCAGGTCCTGGCCACGGTGTCGCGGCTGCCCGCGGTCACCAGCGCCGAGCCGATCGAAGCCGCCAAGATCAAGATCAACGGGGTGTATACCGCCGTGCTCGGCGTGAACCCGTCCACCTTCCGCGGCTACGCCCCCCGGGCCATGGCGACCTCCAGCCCGCTGTGGCAAGGGGTAGCCAACGGCGGCGTCGCGGTGTCCTACACCATGGGCACCCTGGACCGGCTCTCGCTGGGCGGCACGGTGACCGCCGCGGGGCACACCAAGCAGCGGCTGCCGGTGGTCGCCTTCGGCACGGTGGGCATCGGCGGGGTCGACGCCGTGGTGTCGGACTCGACCGCCAGGTCACTGGGCGTGCCCGCCGCGAACGCGATCGTCATCAGCGCCTCGCCGGCGGACGTGACATCGCTGGCGGCCCGGATTAAGAAGATCCTGCCGTCAGGTGCCGGGGTCGAGCCCCTGGTAACCCTGGTCGCCGGGACATCCGCGGGAGTGGCGCCGTCGGCTGCCGACGGTGCGGGGATGACGACGACCCAGCTGACGACCGCTCTGCGCGCCGCCGAGAGCAGGAAAGGCCTTCCGTATGTGTGGGGCGCCGCCGGCCCGGCGTCGTTCGACTGCTCAGGTCTCGTCCAGTGGTCATTCGCCCAGGCCGGCGTCAGCATGCCCCGGGTGGCCGCGGACCAGGCCAGGACCGGCCCGGCCGTGCCCGTCAGCCAGCTCCAGCCCGGTGACCTGCTCTTTTACCACACCGACCCCACCGACCCCGGCTACATTTCCCACGTCGCTATCTACCTGGGCAACGGCTGGATGATTCAGGCGCCCCAGCCCGGCCTGAGTGTCCAGCTGGTTCCGGCCGACCTCGGCTCCCAGTTCGCCGGCGCCATCCGCGTCAACCCCCGCCTCGCCGCCGAAGTAGCGGCCGGCCTCGCCTGAAACTACCCACACGCCGAAGCTTCGCCCTGGGCGGACACCAGATGATTGACCCCGTCAGACCAGGGATGTAATCATAATTACATGAGTACAGAGCAAGCAGAACCCAGCCCAGCCAACGAAACGAACACCAGCGACGAGACGAACGCCAGCGATGAGACAGGCCACGCCGGACGGACCAGCAAGGCGGACGAGGTGCGCGCCTGGTTCATCGGCCGGCTGCCAGGTGACTGGTTTACCGAGGCGCCCGGTATCCTCCTCGACCGCGAGGAGATTACCGTCGTCGGGGCCCTGGCCGCCCCGGACCCGGCCGGAACGTCGGACGCCGAGCGGGCCGCCGCCGCCGAGGGCCGGATCCGCCGGTTCCGCGAGGAGACCAGGGGCCGCCGGATCGAGATCGCGCGCGAAGCCGAGCACAAGTTCCGGCGCAAGGTGTCCTGGGGCGTTACCTGCGCAGGCACCGAGGAGCTGTTCACCACCTTGTCCGTTCCGGTCATGACCAGGCTGCGCCAGCCCGAACGTCAGGTCCTCGACACCCTGGTCAAGGCGGGCGTGGCCCGCAGCCGGAGCGACGCGCTGGCCTGGTGCGTCCGGCTGACCGGCGAGAACGCCGATGCCTGGCTGGCCCAGCTGCGCTCGGCCCTGAAGCACGTCGAGGAAGTTCGGGATCAGGGGCCGGCCAGCGCCTGAACCCCGCCATCTAGGTCTCAACAGGATAACGATTCCCTGCTCCTAGGGGATCGGGGCGGGACCCACCGGGGGAGCACGGGAGTCCCTGAGCGCCTGTCCCGGGCGGGACGAGCCCCCCGCCGCGTCGCTCCGCTGACGTGCGCCGGGTTGTCTCGGAACCTCAGTCACCGGCCGAAGCGTTCCATTCGTTGGATACGTTTGGTTGATCATCACGGTGATGAGGAAGGCCGCAGCATGGGACTTCGTGACCTCGGCTACCGGCTGTACGAGCGCCGGCTCGCGGTTTCCCTGTCGCCGGACGCCATCCCGCGCCACGTCGGGGTGATGTGCGACGGAAACCGGCGCTGGGCCAAGTCAGCCGGGTTCCGCGACGTCAGCAGCGGGCACCGCAAGGGCGCCGACAAGATATTCGAGCTGCTCGACTGGTGCCGGGAATCCGGCGTCGAGGTGGTCACCCTGTGGCTGCTTTCGACCGACAACCTGACCCGGTCGGCGGACGAGCTGGTGCCGCTGCTGAAGATCATCGAAGACACCGTGCAGGGCCTGGTCGCCGAGCACTGGCACGTCAACCCGGTCGGCGCGCTCGACCTGCTGCCGGGCGATACGGTCCGGGTCCTGAAGGACGCGGCCGACGCGACCGCCCACTATCCCGGCCTGCTGGTCAACGTGGCGGTCGGCTACGGCGGCCGCCGCGAGATCGCCGACGCGGTGCGTTCGCTGCTGCAGGACCACGCGGTCAGGGGAACCACGATCGAGGAACTGGCGGAGGTCCTCGACGTCGAGCACATCGCCGAGCACCTCTACACGGCGGGCCAGCCGGATCCCGACCTNNGCCTACTGGCCGGCCTTCCGCAAGGTCGATTTCCTCCGGGCCCTTCGATCGTATGCCGCCCGTAACAGAAGATTCGGATCCTGAACGGGCCTTCCCTCAGCCCTCGGCACCCCGCAAGCCCGTCCGGCCGCCGAACGGGGCCTGGCTTGAGCACATCAGTCCCAATCCGGCACGGAACTCCAGATTCAGAACGTTACCGCAGGTTAAGCACACGATTGTCGGTTAGTAACCTGGCGGTGCTTTTGCCGTAACACGATCACGGGTACCTTCTGTATTGGTGGACGGCGCGGTGCCGTTCCCGGGAGGGCCCTCGAATCTCTGAGCTTCGCGCTTTGCGTGCAGGCGAGATGACAGAAGGGCCGGCGCGGCCCTTTGGGGGCCAGCCCCGGCCCATCCGACACGTCTGTGTCCTGTCTCGGCGCCGGGCTCGCTCCGGCGCCCAGGGGAGTCTGCGTGGTCAATTCCCAAGGTCGCCGTACGTATGTACTCGACACCAGCGTCCTGCTCGCCGATCCGGCCGCCATCACCCGCTTTGACGAGCACAAGGTGATCCTGCCGGTCGTCGTCATCACCGAGCTGGAAGCCAAACGGCATCATCCCGAACTGGGATACTTCGCCCGCCAGGCCCTGCGTCACCTCGATGACTTGCGCATCGAGCACGGCAGGCTGGACGCGGAACTGCCGGTCGGGACACTCGGCGGCACGGTCAAAGTCGAACTCAACCATTCCGACCCGCAGGTGCTGCCGGCCGGATTCCGGTTGGGGGACAACGACTCGCGCATCCTTTCCGTGGCGTGCAGCCTGGCGGCCGAGGGCGACGATGTCGTCCTGGTCAGCAAGGACCTGCCGCTCCGCGTGAAGGCGGCCGCGGTCGGGCTGGCCGCGCAGGAATACCGCGCCGAACTGCCGGTGGATTCGGGCTGGACCGGGATGACCGAGCTCGATGTCGGCAGCGATGAGATCGAGCGGCTCTACGAAACAGGCACCTTGGAATCCGAAGCGGCCCGTGACGTCCCTTGTCACACTGGCCTCGTCCTCACCTCGGCCAACGGCAGTGCGCTCGGGCGGGTCAAGCCGGACAAGTCCGTGCAGCTCGTGCGGGGCGACCGGGAAGCCTTCGGGTTGCGGGGCCGGAGCGCGGAACAGCGGGTGGCGCTGGACCTCCTGCTCGACCCGGAGATCGGCATCGTGTCGCTCGGCGGCCGGGCCGGCACCGGCAAGTCCGCGCTGGCCCTGTGCGCCGGCCTGGAGGCGGTGATGGAGCGGCGGCAGCACCGCAAGGTCATCGTGTTCCGGCCGCTGTACGCGGTCGGCGGCCAGGAACTCGGTTACCTGCCCGGGTCAGANNGGGGCCGGTCCCTGCACGACGCGTTCGTGATCGTGGACGAGGCGCAGTCCCTGGAGCGCGGTGTCCTGCTCACCGTGCTGTCCCGGATCGGCTCGGGGTCCAGGGTGGTGCTCACCCACGACATCGCGCAGCGCGACAACCTGCGGGTCGGCCGGCACGACGGCGTGATCGCGGTGATCGAGAAGCTCAAGGGTCACCCATTGTTCGCGCACGTCACCCTGGTCCGTTCCGAACGTTCTCAGATCGCCGCCCTGGTCACCGAGATGCTGGAGGACCCTGGCCTATAGCTGCAGCAGCCAAGACAGGCACCTGCGCCGCGCTAGCTGCGGTACGGTGACCAGCGTTATGGAATACCCACCTGTCTCCGCCGTGATGCCGATCAGGAACGAGGAACGGTATCTCGCGGAGTCCGTCCGGCATGTGCTCGGGCAGGACTACCCGGGCCCGCTCGAGCTGGTGCTCGCGGTCGGGCCCTCGGCCGACCGGACCGAGCAGATAGCGCGGGAGCTTGCCGCCGCCGACCCGCGGGTGACCGTGGTCGCCAATCCGACCGGGCGGATCCCGACGGCGCTCAACCTCGCCGTCCGGACCGCGCGGCACGCGGTGATCGCCCGGATAGACGGGCACGCGCTGCTGCCGCCCGGCTACCTGCGGACCGCGGTCGCGACGCTGGCGCAGACCGGCGCCTCCGACGTCGGCGGCGTCATGGCGGCCGAGGGCGTGACGCCGTTCCAGCAGGCCGTGGCGTGGGGCATGACGTCCAAGGCCGGCGTCGGCTCGGCCGCGTTCCACACCGGCGGGGGAGCCGGGCCTACGCTCAGCGTCTATCTCGGCGTCTACCGCCGGGAAGCCATCGAGGCGGCGGGCGGCTGGGACGAGGGGATGCTCCGCGCGGAGGACTGGGACCTGAACTTCCGCATCCGGACCGCCGGCGGCGTGATCTGGTTCACCCCCGAGCTGCACGTCACCTACCGGCCCCGCGCGAGCATCCGCACCCTGGCCGCGCAGTACTTCCACTACGGCCGCTGGCGGCGGGTGATCGTCCGCGAGCACCCGGGCACGGCCAGCTTCAGGTACCTGGCGCCGCCGGGCGCGGCCGGCCTGGTCGCGGTGGGACTGGCGGCGGGCCTGGCCGGCCTGGGCGCGCTGGCGGCCGGGGCGCCGCCCGGCTTGTGCTGGCTGGCGGCCGGGTTCGTGATCCCGGTCACGTACCTGGCCGGGATCACGGCGGCCGGAATCGGGCTCTCCCGCGGGGTACCGGCCGCGGTCCGGCTCCGGGTGCCCGTTGTCCTCGGCGTTATGCACCTGAGCTGGGGCAGCGGTTTCCTCACCAGCCCGCGCCGCCTGCACCGCCGGCCCGGCCGCGAGTCCGACACGCGTGTCGGGCAACCGGACGCGGCCGGAGACCGGACCGCCTCCGCCGGGAGAGAATAAAAGCATGGATTTCGATCTCCCGGCCCTGCTCGCGGCCCATCGCGGCGACGGCTACGAGCTTTACGGCAAGTACCTGAACCCCCAGCAGCCGAAGGTGCTGCACACGATCGGCTTCGACAAGGTCTACGAGCGAGGCGAGGGCGCGTACTTGTACGACGGCGACGGGAACTCCTACGCCGACTTCCTGGCCGGATTCGGCGTGTTCGCGGCCGGGCGCAATCACCCGGTGATCCGCCAGGCGCTGCACGATGCGCTCGACGCCCAGCTCGCCGACTGGACCCAGTTCGACTGCCCGCCGCTGCCCGGGCTGCTCGCCGAACGGCTGCTGGCCAAGGCGCCCGGACTTGACCGGGTGTTCTTCTGCAACAGCGGCACCGAGGCGGTGGAATCCGCGCTGAAGTTCGCCAGGTACGCCACCGGGTGCAGCCGCGTCATCTACTGCGACCACGCGTTCCACGGCCTGACCACCGGCTCGCTGTCGGTGAACGGCTCGGCCGAGTTCCGCCGCGGGTTCGCCCCGCTGCTGCCGGACTCGTCCATCCCGCTCGGTGACCTGGACGCGCTCGCGGCCGAACTGCGCAAGGGCGACGTCGCCGCGCTGATCATCGAGCCCATCCAGGGCAAGGGCGTGCACATGCCGCCGGACGGCTTCCTGGCCGCGGCGTCCGCGCTGCTGCGCGAGCACGGCGCGCTGCTCATCTGCGACGAGGTGCAGAGCGGGTTCGGCCGCACCGGCAAGTTCTTCGCCTACCAGCACGAGCCGGTCGTGCCGGACATCGTGACCGTCGCCAAGGCCCTGAGCGGCGGATTCGTGCCGGTCGGCGCGATGCTGGCCAAGGGCTGGATCTTCGACAAGGTCTTCTCCTCGATGGACCGGGTCATGGTGCACAGCACCACGTTCAAGGGCGGCGTCCTGGCCATGGCCGCGGGCCTGGCCGCGCTGGCGGTCCTCGACGACGAGGGCCTGGTCGAGAACGCGGCCCGAACCGGCGAAGCCCTGAGCACCGCGCTGACCGCGATGGCCGAGCGCTACGACGTGCTCGCCGACGTCCGCGGCCGCGGCCTGATGATCGGCCTGGAGTTCGGCAAGCCGTCCTCGCTGCGCGCCAAGGCGAACTGGAACATGCTGCAGAGGGCCAGGGTCGGCCTGTTCGCCCAGATGGTGGTGGTGGCGCTGTTCCAGCGCCACCGCATCCTCACCCAGGTCTCCGGCGACCACATGGAGGTGATCAAGCTCATCCCCCCGCTGATGATCGGCGACACCGAGGTCAAGCTGTTCACCGAGGCGTTCGCCGAAGTCCTAGAAGACGCCAGCCGCGGCAGCGGCCTGATGTGGGAGTTCGGCCGCACCCTAATCAAGCAAGCCGTCCGCGCCTAACCCCAGGCAGCGCCTCGCAAATCATCCTTAATACCAATAAAAGCGGCACACGCGCGCCAGTAGTCACTTCGGCACCAGGTCCGGAGCGCCGCGCCGATTCGCTGATGAAAATGGCGCTAACCCCTGAGCAGCGCCTCGGCGACGGCGAGGTCCTGCGGGTAGGTGATCTTGATGTTCCGTTCGCTGCCCGGGACGATGTGGACGTCGACGCCCGGCAGGTAACGGAGCACGACGCCGCAGTCGTCCGTGGGGGCGAAGTCGGGGTCGGCGGCGGCCAGCTCATGAGCCCGGGCGATCACGGACAGCCGGAAACACTGCGGAGTCTGGCATCGGAACAGCGTCTCCCGCCGCGGCACCGAACGCATCACGCCGTTGTCGGTGATGACGATGGTGTCGGACGTCGGCACCGCAACCCCAGCCGCCGCATGAACCTCCAGCGAGGCCACGCAGTCCGCAATGATCCGCTGATCCACCAGCGGCCGCGCCGCATCATGCAACAGCACCCCGCAGTCGCCGCCAGACCAGATCCCCTCAGCGCCGCCCAGATCACCGTCGAGCCCGCCTGTCGTCGCGCCACCCGCAGCCGCGCCGTCGTGCCCGCCGCCCGGCGCGCCGCCCGCAGCCGCACCCGCACCCGCGATGGCCGCCAGGGCCACCCGAGTCGAGTCCGGTCGGGTCGCGCCACCCTCGATGACGTTCGTGACCTTCCGGTAGCCGCCATCGGCGAGCATGACCTTGACTTGTTCCGTGTACCCGCGCGCCATCACGACGAGGACCTCGTCGACGCCCGGCGCCTGGTCGAAGGCGGCCACGCACCGCTCCACCAGCGTCTGGCCGCCCAACGTCAGCAGCTGCTTCGGCATCCCCGCGCCGAGCCGCTGCCCGACGCCGCCGCCCAGCACCACCGCGACCATCCGCATGGCCGGACTCTACCGCCCCGCCCGCGGCGCCGGCTTTCGCCCGCCCGCACCCGCACCCGCACCCGCAATCACCCCTCTGACCGGCCGACGCCGACAAAAGGCGCATTTCGCCTTCGCGTGCCGGGTGCTCGGGACTGTAATTTCAATGGT
>PMST01000240.1 GCA_003168295.1 Actinomycetota bacterium | reverse complement strand
ATCCGCGAGATCGACGTGCTCGACCTGCTCACCTTCTACGGCGTCAGCCCCGCCGACCGGGAGCAGCTGCTGACCTTGGCCGAGCAGGCCAACCGCCCCGGCTGGTGGCACAGGTACAACGACATCCTGCCCGACTGGTTCCAGTCCTACGTCGGGATGGAAGAGGCCGCGACATCGATCCGCGTTTACGAGGCGCAGTTCATACCCGGCCTGCTGCAAACGCCGCACTACACGGCCGCCGTTCTCACCTTCTGCGACATCCCGATCGGCGAAGCGGAGCGGCATGTCATCCTGCGCAAGGAACGGCAGCGCCGGTTCTCCGAGGGACGGCTCAGGCTCTGGGCGATCGTCGAGGAGACAGCGCTGCGGCGGCCGATCGGAGGCAAGGAAGTCCTGCGCGACCAGCTCCGCTACCTGCTCAGCCTCAGCGACAGGCAGAACCTTACCCTGCAGGTCATTCCGGCCGACGTGGGCGGTCACGCCGTACCCAGCGGGTTCGCCATCCTGCGGTTCAGCGAGGCAGACCTGCCGGACGTGGCGTACCTGGAACACCTCACCAGCGCTCTCTACTTTGACAAGAAATCCGATGTCGACCGCTACCTGCTGGCTATGGAACGGCTGAGCCTCGTGAGCGCCAAGCCGAGCGAGACACCTCATATTCTCACCACGATCATCAGCCAGCTAGAAAAAGAGCTCAATGAGCATTCGTAACGTGATGCCCGCTCTGGCTGCCCGGGGAAGACGTGGCACAAGAGCAGCGGGATGCCCTTCCCGGCCGCTGGCCAGTGCGCGGAGGGCGGAGGGCGGTGGACCGTGATGGGGTCCACCGCCCTCTGCTTTCCTCCCCCCAACCCTTCGCCTGCTGCGCCTAAGACGGACGGGGCCGGAGCGGGTGAGCCCCGCCCGTCCTTCCTCCACCGGCGCTGAGGCGACGGGAAGGTCTAGGTAACGGGAAGGTCGAATTCCCCATTCTTTGCCCCGATCAGGAAGCAGTCCCATTCGTGGCTGTTGAAGATATGGGCTTTCTTGCCGCGATCCTTTGAGTCGCGAACTGCCACGCCCCCTTCGGGGAGGTGCGCTATTTCGACGCACCCCGCGGCGCTGCTCGCGCTGCTTTTGAACCAGTGGAGCCCGGTGAGGTCAGTAACCATCGGTCTCTCCTTTCCTTTCCTTTTTGTGCGGTTGACTTTTTTCAGGTAAGTCTTGATCAGGTGAGCTCGCGTGCCACCTGCTGGATCAGCTCGACGGACGCGGCCGGGGAAAGCGCCGTGGCGCGCATCCGGTCGAAGGCCTCGGCGCAGGCACGAACTTCCCGGTCCTTTTCCAGGTAGATCATTCCGCCCAGGGATTCGGTGTAAGCAACGTCAGAATCGGTCCGCTCGGGAAACTCCAGGATGGCGAATGGCCCGGTCAGCCCGGCGTGCGCGCCCGAGTCGAAGGAAAGGACCTGCAAAGTCACGTTGGGCCATCGGCTGGCCTGGACCAGGCGCTCGAGCTGGCGCTCCATGATCGCTGATCCGCCGATTTTCCGCCTGATCGCGCCTTCATCGAGGATGATCCAAGCGTCAAGCGGCGGATCCTGGTCGAGCAGCCGCTGCCGCTCCATGCGCAGTTCCACCACCCGCTCGACCTGTTCCTCGCTATCCCTCGGCCGCAGCTCGCGCAGCACCGTCAGGGCGTAGTCGGTGGTCTGCAGCAGCCCGTGGACCACGTCAGATTCGTAACTCCGCAGGCCGGAAGCCTCTGCCTCCAAGCCCACGTAGATGTCGAATCCGCTCGGCAGCACGTCGTCGTAAATCGACCACCAGCCCTTGCGATGACCCTCGCGGGCCATGTCGACAAGGACCTTCCGCGCGCCCGGGTCGTCGACCTCGTACATGGCCAGCATGGCGGTCAGGTACGCCGACTTGGTCGGCGCCTTGCCCGTCTCGATGCGCGAGAGCGTCGAAGCGGCCAGGCCGAGTTTCTCGGCTACCTCCTCAAGCTTAAGCGAATGAGCTTCGCGCAGACGCCGGAGCTCGGCACCGAGCCTGCGCCTACGAACGGTAGGACCAAGAGGCACGAGGAACTCGCCTCCTTGTGGAGCAGAGGATTAGTACTGGGGGTGATGCGGAGAACCAGGACCCAAAGCCGACGACACGTCATTTACGTAGCAGAGTGTGACCAGAACACTCCACATCGTCCCTGACACGCAGTACGATACCGCACTCCCGCCGTGGATGAAATCCCATCCGGGATTTCAGGCGGAAAATTTCCCCTACGCACTTGCGTGGAGGCGCATACCGCACCATCATCGTTTCTGAATGCTAGTCCGCGTCCAGAGTCGTAAAGGTGCATATTCGGACATAGCATGAAACATTAGATCGACAATGTATACATAGTTCACCGTATCTGGACCGCATAGGGATATCCGGATACCTGGCATTGCCTGAAGCAATTGCGGCAACGAGCTATTGGAGGAGTGATGGGCCAGATGTTTTAGACCGCACATGCGGACTACGAGGCCGTAGTAATCGGTGTTACAAGTGTGGCACCAGAAACAATGGTCAACGCGACGGTTCAAAGTCGAGTACTGGCGAGAGCCCGGTCTCGGCAAAATGGGAGGGACTCAACATGGCAACACCCGACGGCAATTCCCGACGATCATGGCCTGATCCGCGGCGCAGTGAAGAGGGAATGGGGAGGCGGGTGGGGCCCCGAGGGAGGCTCGGCGGCGCGCGTGCTACGGTTCTCGGCTCGCTGACCATCCCTGGCCGCCCGGAACAGGTCTCCGCGGCCCGTACCTTCGTCGCGCGGACGCTCAGCGCCCACCGGCCCGGCACGGACGCCGATACGGCAACCTTACTGACCTCAGAAATTGTCACCAACGCCATCGTGCACACCAAATCGGGTGTCGAGGGCGGCACCGTGACTATCGTCGTGATCGGGATACCGCGCGGCGTCCTCGTCGAGATCATCGACGGCGGTTCGGCGGGCGCGCCCGTCGTCAAGGGAGATCTCTACGCGGCCGACGGGCACGGGCTGTTCCTGGTCCAGAACCTCGCCGCTCAGTGGGGATATCTCAGGGAGCCGACCGGGACCACCGTCTGGTTCCACCTGGCGGCGGCGGACGAACCGCAGCAGGCGGTGCAGCAAGCAGGCCCGCAGGCCGTCCCGCGGGCCATCCCGCTGGCAGAATGGGCCGTGTGAACCAGGCATCGGATGGGACCGGACCCGGGGTGATCACATCAGACGGCTGCTCTGTCGAGTTCTACGCGCGGATGACCGCCATGGGCGAACCTGCCATCGTGCACGGCGCGCTCCGGCCGGGCGCCTCCATTCTCGAGCTGGGTTCCGGCACCGGCCGGATCACCCACCCGCTGGTCGCACTCGGTCACCCGGTCGTCGCCGTGGACGAATCGCCGGAGATGCTGGCGTACGTGCGCGACGCGGAAACGGTGTGCTCGCGCATCGAGGATCTCGCGCTCGGCCGGCGTTTCGACGCCGTGCTGCTCGCCTCGCACCTGATCAACGAGGACCCGGCGACCAGGGCCGCATTCCTGGCCGCGTGCCGCCGCCACGTCGCCGACGATGGCTGCGTTATCGTCGAGCAGCACCCGCCCGAGTGGTTCGCTGCCGCCAAGGACACCGAAGCGACACGCGACGGGATCATCTTCCGGATGCGGGGCGTATCCCGCCCCGCGCCGAACCTCGTCGTCGGCCACGATGGAGTACGTGGACGGCCACCAGCGCTGGACGCAGTCGTTCACCGCGACGCGCCTAGACGAGACCGAGCTGGCGGCCGTGCTCGCCGACGCCGGACTCCGGCTGGACCGTTACCTCACCGAGGACTGCGCCTGGCTCCGGGCGGTGCCCGCCGGTTAGCTGCCGCTCTTGCGGCGGAAGGAACGGCGGCTGGCCGCGGGGCCGTGCGAGCCGTGCACCTTGCCGGTGTCTTGCGCCCCTTCCGCGTTCGCGCTGGCGTGCGTGCCGCGCTTACGGTCGAGCGCAGCACGGAACTTGCGCTTCATCTCATCGAGGTCGGGATTCGCGTCAGCCCCGTGCTCATCGGCTCCGCGCTCATCAGCCTCGTGCTCACCGGAGGGGACGGGCGCAGCCGGCGCGTCGTCCGCCGGGGCATCAGCGGGCCTGGTCTTGTCGACAGCCATGCGGCCTCCTACGGCTCGGAGAGTACGTAAGACAGCCTCGCACACCCGGGCCGGATTCCTCGAGCCGCCACCCGGATGACACTCACCGCCCGGACTGGAACCGCCGATAATGGCAGCTATGACCCGGAGGAGACAGGCGAGCGGCGAGGACCAGATAGATACCGGTCACGGCCCCGCCGAGCTGCTACGGGATGCTGACCGGCGGGCGGCGTGGATGCTGCTGATCGACGGCGTCCCCCAGTCTCATGTCGATCTCGACGATCCCGGGTACCTGGAGTTCGAGTACGTCAGGCGGCTGGGGCACATCATCGACGTGACGGCGCCGGAGGGTCAGCCGCTGCACGTGCTGCACCTGGGCGCCGGGGCGCTGACGCTGGTCCGCTACGTGGCGGCGACCCGGCCGGGCTCCCGGCAGGTGGCCGTCGAGGTGGACGAGGCCCTCTGGCGGTTCGTCAAGGTCAGGCTGCCGCTGCGGAACAGCGGGCGAGCCGGCGGGCGGATATCGATTCAGATCGGCGACGCCCGGGCCGTCCTGGACCGGGTGCCAGCCGGGTCCTTCGACATGGTCATCGCGGATGTCTTCGCCGGCGGCCGCACGCCGGCCCACCTGACCTCGGTGGAGTTCGCGGCCGCCGTCCGCCGCGCGCTCCGTGACGGCGGGGTCTTCGCCGCCAACGTGGCCGACGGCGCGCCGTTGGCGCACGCCCGTGCGCAGGTCGCGACGGCGCGGGCGGTCTTTCCGCACGCCTGCCTGATCGCGGACGCCGCGGTCCTGCGCGGCCGGAGGTTCGGCAACCTGGTGCTGGCGGCGAGCCCCGGTGAGCTGCCGACCGCTGCGCTGACCCGGCGGGCGGCCGCCGATCCGATGCCTGGGCGCGTGGTGCACGGTCAGGACCTGGTGCGCTTTGCCTCGGGCGCGAAAGCGGTCACCGACGCGACCGCCCGCCCCTCTCCCGCCCCGCCGCCGGGCGCGTTCGCCTGGTTACGCGGCCTGGACCGCGGCGAGCACGCCCCGGCAGATGAGGGCGAGATCGGAATCTGAGGTCAGGTACGGCGGCATCGTGTAGATCAGGTCGCGGAACGGCCGCAGCCACACTCCGGCGCGCACGGCGGCCGCCGTGGCCGCCGCCACGTCGACTTCACGGTCCAGTTGCACCACGCCGACCGCACCGAGGACCCGGACGTCCGCCACCCCGGGCATGGCCCGGGCGGGCGCCAGCCCGGTTTCCAGCCCCGCGGCCAGCCGGGCGACCGAGGCCTGCCACCCGCCTGGGTACCAATCGGGGTCGGCCAGCACGGCCAGCGACGCGAGCGCCAGCGCGCAGGCCAGCGGGTTGCCCATGAAGGTGGGTCCGTGCGCGAGCACGGGCACCGAGCCGGACGATATCCCCGACGCCACGGCCGCAGTGCACAAGGTCGCGGCCAGCGACATGTACCCGCCGGTCAGCGCCTTCCCCACGCACATCACGTCGGGGCTGACGCCGGCGTGNNTCGTGGGCCGTGCAGGCCTCGCGCAGCACCCGCAGGTAGCCGGGGTCGTGGAAGCGCATCCCGCCCGCGCCCTGGATCACCGGTTCAACGATCACCGCGGCCAGCGAGTCGGCGTGCTCGGCGATCAGCGCGGCCAGCGACGCTGCGTAGGCCGGGTCGACCCCTGCGGCGAAGCCGGCCGGCGGCATCGCGGCGAACACCTGGCTCGCCACCACCCCGTCCCACAGGGCATGCATTCCGCCGTCGGGGTCACATACCGACATCGCCATGAACGTGTCCCCGTGATATCCGCCGCGCCAGGTCAGCAGCCGCCGCTTGGCCGGCCGTCCGGCGGATCGCCAGTACTGCAGGCACATCTTGACGGCGACCTCGACCGAGACCGAGCCCGAATCACACAGGAACACATGCTCGAGCCCGGCTGGGGTGATCGAGACAAGCCGCTCGCACAGCCGCACCGCAGGCTCGTGGGTAAGCCCGCCGAACATCACATGGCTCATCCGCCCCAGCTGGCGAGCCGCCGCTTCGTCCAGCACCGGGTGCCGGTAGCCGTGGATGGCCGCCCACCACGATGACATGCCGTCGACCAGCTCGCGTACCCCGTCGACCGGGGTCGCCAGGCGCAGCCGAACCCCGGCCGCCGACTCCACGACGAGCGGCTCCATCCGCCCGGGCATAGGTCCGTAGGGATGCCAGACGTACCTGCGATCGGCGTTGAGAAGATCAAGATCGGCAGGCCGAACGGACGGTGGTGACACCCTCAGCGCACCTGCGTCGCCCCGGGTGCTCCGGGTGCTCCGGGGCTGACCCGCTGCGCCCCCTGCGCCCGGCTCAGCGCCGACGCTCCGTCCGGGCCGCCGGGTTCCTGGGATTTGCGGGCTTTGAGGGGCGGCGTCCGCCCCGGGACTCGCGCTTGGCCCTGACCCGCACCGACAGCTGGACCGGGGTGCCCTCGAAGCCGAAGTCCTCCCGCAGCCGCCGCTCGATGAACCGGCGGTAAGCGGCCTCAAGGAAACCCGAGGAGAACAGCACGAAGTGCGGCGGGCGGACCCCCGCCTGGGTCGCGAACAGGATCTTCGGCTGCTTGCCGCCGCGCACCGGGGGCGGGGTGGCCGCGACCAGCCCGGTGAGCCACGCGTTGAGCTGCCCGGTCGGCACCCGGGTCTCCCAGCCCTCCAGCGCCTTGTTCAGCGCGGGCACCAGCCGGTCGGTGTGCCGCCCGGTGGTCGCGGAGATGTTAACCCGCGGCGCCCAGCGGGCCGTGTACAGCTGCCTTTCGATCTCGCGCTCCAGGAAGTGCTGCCGATCTTCATCGACCATGTCCCACTTGTTGTAGGCGATGACCAGGGCCCGGCCTGCCTCGATGACCATCGAGATGATTCGCAGGTCCTGCTCGGTGAGCGGTTCGCTCGCGTCGACCAGCACCACGGCGACCTCGGCCCGGTCAAGCGCGCCCGCGGTGCGCACCGCCGCGTAGTAGTCCGCGCCCTGGTTCTCGCGGAACCGGCGCCTGATGCCCGCCGTATCCACGAACCGCCAGGTGATGCCGCCCAGCTCGATGAGCTCATCGACCGGGTCCCTGGTGGTCCCCGCCACCGAGTCGACCAGCACCCGCTCTTGCCCGGCCAGCTTGTTCAGCAGGCTGGACTTGCCGACGTTCGGGCGCCCGATCAGGGCCACCCGGCGCGGTCCGCGTTCGGTCTCCTCGGTATCCTTCGGCGCGTTGGGCAGCGCGTCGAGCACCAGGTCGAGCAGGTCACCGCTGCCGCGCCCGTGCAGCGCGCTGACCGGCACGGGCTCGCCGAGCCCCAGCGACCACAGCCCCGCGACCTCTGATTCGGCCTTGGTGTCATCGACCTTGTTCGCCGCGACCACGACCGGCTTGCCTGACCGGCGCAGCACGTTGGCCACCGCCGCGTCAGCGTCGGTGACCCCCACCGTGGCATCCACCACGAACAGCACCGCGTCCGCGGCGTCCACCGCGACCCTGGCCTGGGCGGCGACCCGCGCGGTCAGGCTGCCGCTGCCCTCCACCGCGGGTTCCCAGCCGCCGGTGTCCACGACAGTGAACGCCCGGCCGTTCCAGATCGCGTCGTAGGTGACCCGGTCCCTGGTCACGCCGGGGACGTCCTCCACCACCGCCTGCCTGCTGCCCAGGATCCGGTTCACCAGCGTGGACTTGCCCACGTTCGGCCGCCCGACCACGGCGACCACGGGAACGGGATTGGAATCGGCCTCGGCCTCGTTCGGCATCATTACCTGCTCTTCTGCCGCGGGAAAGAGACCCCCGCGTGCTCGCGGGCCAGCCGGACGATGGTGTCGACCACCTGGTCCAGTTCAAGCCCGGTGGAATCTATCACGACCGCGTCCACGGCTTTCTCACTCTGGGCCGCGTCGAGGCGGTCACGCCGGTCCTGCTCGGCCCGGGTGGATGCCGCCGACCAGCTGGCCTCGGCGGCCCGGCGGCTGGCGCGGGCGGCTCCGTCGGCGGTCAGGAACACCTTCACGGGCGCATCGGGCGCGACCACCGTGCCGATGTCACGGCCCTCGGCGACGATCCCGGGAGCCCGGGCGATGATTTCCCGCTGCATCGCGATCAGGCGCGCGCGGACCCGCGGGACCGCCGCGACGGTGCTGACCGCGCCGGTGACCTCGCGGCTCCTGATCGCCTCAGACACGTCTGCGCCGTCTACCCTGGTCCACGGGGCCTTCGGGTCGGTGCTCACCTCGATGACCGGCTCGGCGGCGAGCCCGGCGACCACACCCGGATCGCCGGTGTCCACACCCCGCTGGAGCAGCCACCAGGTCAGGGCCCGGTACATAGCCCCGGTGTCCAGGTAGCGCAGACCGAGCGCGGCCGCTACGCCGCGGGATGCGCTCGACTTGCCCGCGCCCGACGGCCCGTCTACCGCGACCACAAGCCGGGCATCCGTATCGCTCACCTCGCCCGTGTCGCTGTCCAGGCCTGCTGAAGTCTTCACCCGTGCGATGCTACCGGCGGCCAGAACCGGCCGCGGCACGCGCGGTCCAGTGGAGCTGGCCACCAGGGCCGTTCGGCCTCAAAATAGTGGTGCGGCAGGGAAAGCTATCTGCGGACCGGCCAGCCGCCCGCCTCCAGGGCGTTGACCAGCGCGGCTGCCTCGGCGGGGCGGACGGAGAGCTCCGCCACGCCGACCGGCAGCCCGGGCGAGTGCTCGATCCTGACGTCCTCGATGTTGACCCCGGCCGCCTCCGCGGCGTTGAACAGCCTGGCCAGCTCACCCGGCTGGTCGGGGATGACGACCTGGACGGCGGTGAACTCGGGGGCCTGGCCGCCGTGCTTGCCGGGGATCCTGGCCACGCCCGCCTGGCCGCGGTCGAGCAGCGCGGCCACCGGCTTGGGCTCGTCCGCGGTGAGCATCCGGGCGGCCTCGGCCAGGTCCGCGGCCACCTCGGCCAGGACCTCGGCCACCGGCTCGGCGTTGGCGGACAGGATCTGCGTCCACAGGACGG
Organism: Actinomycetota bacterium; assembly: GCA_003168295.1. The sequence continues at coordinate 20,699 of PMST01000240.1, read as the reverse complement.
TGTCCCCGGCCGCGATCCTGGTCACGTCGCGCAGTCCCTGCCCGGCCAGCTCGAGCGCCTCGTGCGGAGCCGCCTCGAGGCGGGCCGCCATGGCCGCCGCGACCAGGTGCGGAGCATGCGAGATAAGCGCGACCCAGCGGTCGTGGGCGGCCGCCTCGGTGCGCATCGGGACCGCCCCGCACGCGCGGACCAGCTCGGTGACGGTTTCTGTAGCAGTTTCCGAGGTCTCGGGAGCCGGGCACAGCGCCCAGGTCCGGCCGAGGAACAGATCCGCGCGAGCCGCCGCCGGGCCGTGCTTCTCCCGCCCGGCCAGCGGATGCCCGGGCACGTAACTGGTCATATCGCAGCCGAGAGCCCGGGCTTGCGCCATCGGGAGCTGCTTCACGCTGGCCACGTCGGTATAACAGCGGGCCAGCCCGGTGGAGCCCGCCGGACCGCGAGCCTGCAGCGCGGCCAGGGTCGCCGCCACCGCGGTCGGCGGCACGGCGATCACGGCCACGTCGGCCTGGACATCTAGCGTCTCCGGCAGCGGTTCGCCCGCGCCCAGGTCAGCCGCGAGCCTGGCCGCGGCCGGATCACTGTCGGCGAGCCAGACGCTCGCGCCGTGCTCGCGCAGCGCGAGCGCGATCGACGTCCCGATCAGGCCCGTCCCGATCACCGCGACCCGCACGAGCCCTACCGGGTTTTCACTGGGCAATGTCCAGGCGGAGCGCGGCGGCGCCGCGCAGGTACACGTGCTGGATCTCCGAACGCGGCCGGTCGGTCTCCACGTGGGCCATCAGCCGCACGACGCGGGGCAGCGCGCCCGGCACGGCGATCTCGGACGCGCAGATCAGCGGCACGTCGTGGAAGCCGATCTTGCGCGCGGCCAGCGCGGGGAATTCGGCGGTCAGGTCGGGCGTCGCCGTGAACAGGACGCTGATCACATCGTCAGTGGTCAGTTCGTTACGGGCCATCACCTCGGTGACCAGCTCCGCCGTGCCTTCGAGTATCGCGTCCCGGTCGGTCGAATCGACCTGCACCGCCCCGCGTACCGCCCTGACTGTCATCGGATCTCCATCGCCACAGGTTACAGGCCGACCGCGGCGTACAGCTCGCCGATTTCCCTGGTGCTCAGGTCGCGCGAGGCGCCCGGTTTGAGGTTGCCGAGCCTGATCGGGCCTACGTCGGTGCGGACCAGCCTGGTGACCGGGTGCCCCGTCGCCGCCAGCATCCGCCGCACCACGTGCTTGCGCCCCTCGTGCAGGGTGATCTCCACTAGCGCGCGCTGGCCTGACCGGTCGATCACCCTGAACTGGTCCGCCACGGCCACGCCGTCGTCGAGCTCGATCCCCGCGGTAAGCCGGCGACCGAGATCCCTGGGCACCGGGCCGGTCACGTCGGCCAGGTACGTCTTGGCCACCTCGAAGCTGGGGTGCGCCAGCCGGTGCCCGAGCTCACCGTCGTTGGTGAGCAGCATCAGGCCCTCGGTGTCGTAGTCCAGCCTGCCGATATGGAAGAGCCGCTCGCTCCGGTCACCGAGAAAGTCCGCCACCGTCCGCCGGCCGCGCGGGTCCGACATCGCGGTCAGCACCTTGGGCGGCTTGTTGAACGCCAGGTAGACCAGGCCAGGCCGGGACGGGATACGCTTCCCGTCGACCTTGATCACCTGAGTTTCCGGGTCGACCCGGGCACCGAACCTGCGGACGATCTCGCCGTCGACCTCGACCCGGCCCGCGCCGATGAGCTCCTCGCAGTGCCTGCGGCTGCCGATCCCCGCCTCGGCCATGACCTTCTGCAGCCTGACACCGCCGGGGACATCGGTCAGCGAGTCGCGCTGACCGAAGTCGTCGGCGTCCTCATCGTCAAAGCCGGAGGCCCTGGGGTTACGATCGGGCGTTCTCATCCTCGATGTCCTCAATGTTTTCCGGCAGGAAAGGGGCAAGATCCGGAAGGTCCTGCAGGCCCGCCAGCCCCAGGCGTTCCAGGAAGTACCCGGTGGTCCGGTAGAGGATGGCACCGGTCTCCGAATCCGTGCCCGCCTCCTCGGTCAGGCCGCGCAGCACCAGGGTACGCATCACCCCGTCGCAGTTGACCCCGCGCACCGCCGACACCCGGGCCCGGCTGACGGGCTGACGGTAGGCGACGACGGCCAGGGTCTCCAGTGCCGCCTGGGTCAGCCGGACCTCCTGCCCGTCGGTCACGAAACGCTCGACCAGCGGGGCGCAATCCTCACGGGTGTAGTAGCGCCAGCCGCCCGCGATCTCGCGCAGCTCGAAACCGCGGTCTTCCGCGGTGTAGGCCGCGGCGAGATCGCGCAGCTCGCCCGCTACCTCGTTCCGCGGTCGCTCGAGGACCTGGGCGAGCATGACCACAGGCACTGGCTCGTCGGCCACTAGCAGGATCGCCTCCAGGCTGGCCCGCAGCCCCGGTCCTGTCTCGGTGGGCCCGTCGGCCAGGGGGTCCCCAGAACCACCGGTCGGAGATTCGATGCTCATTCCTCGTTGTCGCTTTCCGTCAGCTCACTGAAGCTACCAGCGCCTGCACTGTTCGGGCCAACGCCGTTCGGGCCAACGCCGTTCGGGCCAACCCGGCCTGGGTCAACAGAACCCGTCCAGGTCACGTAGAGCTCGCCGAGCGGAGCGACCTGCTCGAAGGACACCGCGTCCTCCCGGTATAGCTCGAGCAGCGCCAGGAACGACGCCACCACCTCGTAGCTGCCGGCTGCGCCCGCGGTCAGCTGCCGGAAGCTGGCCCGACCGAGTTCGGCCAGCCGGGCCGCGATGATCCGGGACTGCTCCCTGATGCTGATCACGGGCGAGTGAATGTGCTCTGTCGATACCGTCGGGAGCACCTTGGGCGCGAGCGTGAGCGCCGCGAGCCGGGCGAACTCGGCCGGCCCCAAGCCGATCAGCACCTCGGGCAGCAGCTCCGCGAAGCGGGGCTCGAGCGGGACCCGCCGCGGGAAGCGGCGAGCCGCGGCGGTCATCCGGGCGGCGAAGGTGGCCGCCACTTCCTTGTACGCGCGGTACTGCAGGAGCCGGGCGAAGAGCAGGTCCCTGGCCTCGAGCAGCGCTAGGTCCTCCTCGTCCTCCACCTCGCCTGAGGGCAGCAGCCGGGCGGCCTTGAGGTCGAGCAGCGTGGCCGCGACGACGAGGAAATAGCTGACCTGGTCCAGGTCCCAGCCGTCGGTGCGCGCGGCGATGTAAGCGATGAACTCGTCGGTGACCTGGGACAGGGCGACTTCGGTGATGTCCAGCTTGTGCTTGGAGATCAGCGCGAGCAGCAGGTCGAACGGGCCCTCGAACACATCCAGGTGCACCTCGAAGGCGCTGGACGCGGCCCGCGACGCGCCCTCAGGGTCGTCACCGAGGTCGGTGCCATCTGCGCTCACGGTCATGACGGTAGCGAGATCCGGGACCCGCTAGCGCACGCATTCGCCGGTCTGGCCGGGATTGTCCTGGCCGAGGCCGCGCTCCGGGTCGGCGTCGTGGTTAGCGCTGGCGATACGACGGGCCAGCAGGCTGTCCTCGCCCTGTGCGTCCAGGTCGGCGAGCAGGACGGCGATCGCCTCGCGGACGATCCGGCCCCGGTCGGCGGCAACGCCGTAGCGCAGCAGCGTGAGCCGGGCGCGTTCCAGGTCAAGTAGTTCCTCGGCGGACAGGTAGATGGTGATCTTCTGGGTGTGTCTTTCCCGGCCGGTAGCCCGGCGTTGATCGCCTCCGTCCGGGCCGGGCGCGGCGGGGCGGAACAGCTCAGCAACCCCGGGAAGGCTTACTCTCCGTGATCGTCCCCGGCCTGTCGCCACCGCTCCAGTACCTCCTTGGCCAGCTCCCGGTAGGAATTCGCCCCCATTGACCCGGAATCGAAGCTGGTAATAGGCTCTCCGGCCACCGTAGCGTCCGGGAACCTCACCGTGCGGTTGATTACAGTATGAAAAACCTTGTCGCCGAAGCCGTTGACCATGCTGGCCAGAACCTCACGGGTATGAAGCGTCCGCGAGTCGTACATGGTGGCGAGCAAGCCGTCGATCGTGAGCTTGGTATTGAGACGCCGCGAAACCTTGTCGATGGTCTCCATCAGCAGGGCCACGCCGCGCATCGCGAAGTACTCGCACTCCAGCGGGATGAGCACGCTGTGCGCGCACGCGAGCGCATTGATCGTCAGTAGCCCGAGAGAGGGCTGGCAGTCGATCATGATCACGTCGTACTCCGCCATGCTCGGCTGCAGAACCCCGCCGAGCACGTATTCGCGGCCGACCTCGTGCACCAGCTGGACCTCGGCACCGGACAGGTCAATGTTGCTCGGCAGCAGGTCCATGCCGTCGACGCCGGTCTTGTGCAGCACGTCCTGCGCCGTGACGTCGCGCTCCATGAGCAGGTTGTAGACCGTGTAATCGATGTCGTGCGGCTGGATCCCGAGCCCGACCGAGAGCGCTCCCTGCGGGTCGAAGTCGACGAGCAGGACACGCCGGCCCTGCTCGGCCAGGGCCGCACCGAGGTTGATCGTGGTCGTCGTCTTACCGACGCCACCCTTCTGGTTACAGACCGCTACTATGCGCGCGGGCCCGTGTACCATGAGCGGCGCGGGATCAGGAAAACCGGACAACGGCCGCCCCGTCGGACCCAGATCTCCTGCCTTGTGCTCGGTAATGCGGGTTGCTGCCACCAGTGCTGAACCTCCGTGCTAAGGCCGCGATGATGCCCACGGAACCTGGCTTGGACTCTATGGCCTGGGCCGGCCGCCGGCAAGCAGGCTCGCCGTATGCGCCTTATATCCCTGAGCTGACCACGTCAGGGGATTTCCTCTGCTCTCCCGGCGGCACCGGCCCTGCTACCAGGGCACTTTGCTACCAGGGCACTTTGCTACCAGGGGACGACGCCGAGGAAGACGTATGGTCCTGCCCGTCTGGCTGTCCGCTGTCCGGGTGCCCGCGGTCCGGGAACTGGAGGCTGTCGTGCTCACCGGCCGGGTCCGCGCCGCTAGGGTGCTCGGCGCCCGCGGGTTCGGCGCCCGCGGGCTGGGCGCCTGCGGGGTGCGCGTCCGCGAACTCGACGGCGGGGAACTGGCTTTCCGGGAACTGACTGCCCGGGTACATGCTGCCCGGGTGCTCGCTGCCGGCAGCCATGGTGGCGGAGTGCATGCTGGCGGGGTACTCGCTGGCCGGAAGGAGCCGGACGCCAGACTTGAGGGCCACGACACCGGGCAGCTCGAGGTGGGATCGCTTGGTGAGGATCTCGATCTCGTGGACGGTCAGGGCGACGCCGATCTCACAGCGCCCGGAGTGAATGCCGGCCAGCCGGCCCACGGCGACCCCGGCCACCAGCCCAGTGACGTCGAAGAGGATAGACAGGCCGAGCTGCAGAGTATGGACCCGGCGACCGTCGATCAGGATGCTGACGGAGGGCTGCTGGATGGTGGTGACCCGGTGCGGCGCCAGGCCGACCAGCTCTTTGCTGGCCGGCGTAACCAGTGTGCGGCGCGCGGCGGCGGTGATGTCCCGATGATCGCGCCAGCCGGCCACCAGGACGTCGATCAGGTCGACCTTCAGCAGCGCGGCCGCGGCCGCCGCGGCCTCCCGGATCGCCGCTTCGCGGGTCACCCGCGGGAGACGCTCCAGGGCACGGCCCAGGCTTTGGGTCCGGCCGGCGGAGCTGATCCGGCGAGCCAGCGCTTCGGGGGCGCCCGCAGACGAGCCGAAGAGCAGATCCGCGGCGGTGAGCGGGCCGGCCGGCGCAGCAGTCGTCAAGGGACCAGCTCCTCGATCGTCGTGATGATGGCGGCGGGGAGGGGTTCGAAGCGTACCGTGTACGTCTCGTCTGTGCCGATCTCCTGGATACTCACCAGGCCCGGCTGGCCTTTATCGGGCACGGCCCGCACATCCGCGGGGGGTGCCAGCGGCGGACGCGATCGCGGGCGCAGCCGCCGCACGCCCAGGGTCAGGGCACCGGCCGTGGCCCCGATGGCGACGGCCGCCAGCGAGATGATGACCGGCGTCGGCACCTTCTTCGACGTCAGGACCGCGTTCTCGGTCGGTTCGGCTGAGGCCTCCCCAGACGCACTGCTCACCGTGCCGTCAGCGTTGACGGCGGCAACCGCGAAGTAGTAGGTCGTGCCGTTGGTCAGGCCGGTCACTACGGTGCTCGTCCCGGTGACGCTCTTGACCGGGGTGCTGGCGGAAAGGCCAGAGATGCCTGGGGTGGTGCCCAGGTACACCTGGTAGCGGGCCAGCGGTGACCCTCCATCGGATGCGGGCGCCGTCCACGACAGGCTCACCTGGGCGTTGCCCGCGGTTGCGGTCAGCCCGGTCGGCCCCCCGGGTGCTCCAGGTGCCCCGGGGCCGGAGGGCTTGGACGCCGGGGCGGTGGCGGACGCCGAGGTGGCGGCCGACACCGGAGTGGCGGACGCCTCGCCGGAGTCGCTCCCCTGAAGTTTGGCGTCGCTGACCGCGGCCACCTTGAAGTAGTAGGTGATGCCGTTGGCCAGCCCCGTCACCGTGTAGCTCGTGGCGCTGGCCGGTGAGGCGTTGACCGGGGTCCCCGCCTCGCCACCCGGGCTGGTCCCCTGGTAGATCAGGTAGCCGCTGATCCCGGCGCCTCCATCGGAGCCGGGGACGGTCCAGGAAAGGATCACCCGGCCGGGGCCCGGGGTCGCGGTCAATCCGCCGGGCGGTCCCGGCTTGGTGACGGCGGCGGCCGGGGCGGCGGATGCGGCGCTGGACGCGGGACCCACGCCGACCGCGTTGACCGCGGCTACCTTGAAGTAGTAGGTGGTGCCGTTGGCCAGGTTTTTCACCGTCACGCTGGTGCCGTTCGAGCTGGCGACCGGGGCGGTGGTCTTGACGTTGGCTGTCGTTCCTTCGTAGACGTCGTAGCTGGTGATCTTCGCGCCGCCGTCGGAGCCTGGGGCAGTCCACGACAGGCTCACCTGGGCATTGCCCGCGGTCGCGGTCAGCCCGGAGGGCGCCCTAGGTGCGGTCGCGGGCGATACCGGCGTGGCCGACGCCTCGGCGGAGGGCGCACTGTGCAACTGAGCGGCGTTGACCGCGTCCACCGTGAAGTAGTACGTCGTGCCGTTGGTCAGTCCCGTCACCGTATAGCCGGTGGCCGTGATCAGGGAGCCATTGACCGGGGCGGCGGACTCGCCGTGGGAGCTTGTGCCCAGGTAGACGTCATAGCCCACGATCGCCGCGCCGCCATCGGAGGCGGGCGCTATCCATGACAGGCTCACCTGAGCATTGCCCGGTGTTGCGGTCAGCCCGGTGGGCGGTCCTGGGTCTACCACCCGGGCCTGCTCGCCCTGCAGGGCGGTCCCGGCGTAGGACGGGCCCGCCGCGCTGCCTCCGGCTACCCCGGCCCCGGCCAGCATGACCGGCCAGCCCGCCACGATGGCGGCCAGGCAGGCCCCCGCGAGGGCGCCCGGCCACCGGCGGCGACGCCGGGCAGGCCTTCGAAGCGACCGGGCGAGAGTGCTACCCGAGCGGCGTGATTGAGCAAAGCGAAAGGGCTCCATCAGGACTCCAGCCCTCGGGACGTCCCACCGTCAAGAACATTAGAGGCGAACTTCCGCCCGCTGATACATCTTTAGATGTTCTGTAGCCGCTTTCGGTTCAGATATTTTTGAAGCGGCCTTCGGCCAGGGCGGTGTCCGCGATCGGCGCTAATGTCGGCCCAGATGGGCCGCGAGGGCGAACCGCGGGTCCGGAACGGTCCCGCCGCAGGCCAGGTCGGCGGCGATCTCGCCGACGAGCGGCGCGAACTTGGCGCCGTGGCCGGAACAGGGCGAGCAGATCACGAACGGTCCCTGCCGGTCCAGGATGAAATCCTCGCTGGCGGTCGAGGTGTACAGGCAGGTCACCTCGCCCACCGGCGCGGGATCCAGGCCGCCAAGCCAGCCCGCGGCGAACGCGCGGACCCGGTCCCTGGCGGCCGGGTTGATCACTCCGTCACGGCCATCGCCGGTGGTGACCGTGCCATTGCCGTGCTCGCCAACTTTGACCGCGCCCGGCACCTGGCCGTCCCGGCCGGCCGGCAGCCCGTATATGGCGACCTCATCGTGGTAGATGAAGGCCGGCCAGGGTCCGGTCCAGACCGGGGCGAAGTGGAATGCCTCCTGCTGGGTCACGACCAGGGGTGGCAGCCTGACCTGCCCGCCGAGCAGCGGCTCCAGCCAGGCCCCGGCGGCGACGATCACCACGGGCGCGCGCCACGCTCGTTCCGCCGTATGAACGGTCGCTCCGGACTGGTACGGCTCGACGCGCAGCGCCCGCGAGCCGTAGTGAATCTGCGCGCCGCGCGCGACCGCGATCGCGCGCATCGCCGCCATCGCGCGCTCGGCGTCCAGCACCCCGGCATCCGGGTGGAACATGACCGGATCGGTCCCGAACGACATGCCGGGCCAGCGCTCGGCCGCGGCCGCGGCCGGGATCAGCTCCGCGGGCACCTCCAACTCGGTCAGGATGTCGTACATCTTCTCCTGCACGCGGGCCGGGCCGAAGTCCACGGCACCGGTGGTCAAGATAAGCTCCTCGCCCGCCTCCTCCGCGAGCCGCCGCCACCCCTGCTGAGCCTGGCCAGTCAGCCGTACGTAGAGCGCGTCAGGGTAGGCCCGCCGGAAGATCCTGGCGCTGCCGTGCGAGCTGCCCCGCCGGTGCCCGGGCTCGAACGCCTCGACGACGGTCACCGAACGGCCCCGGCTCGCCAGAGCCCAGGCCGCGGCCGACCCGGCGAGCCCGGCTCCGATGATGACGACGTCTGCTCGTTCGGTGCCCATGGGCTTACCGTAAGACTGCGGCGGTCACCCTGGCCACCCGGGGCGCCGGCCGAGCAGCGCGACGATCTGGCCGAGCACGCTGACCTCACCGGCCACAGGGACCGCGGGCGCGAACGGCACCAGACCTTGCTCCCGCAACTCACCATCGGGCACCGCCCTGGCCATCAGGAGAGCCGCGTCGAGCAGCTCGGGCTCGAGCTCGTAGTGGTCAAATCCCAGCGAGCGCGCGACATCCCAGCCGTGCACCACGTAGTCGATGAAGTGGAAGCCGATGGCCTCGGTCGCGGGGAAGCGCAGCGCCGGGCTGATCTCCGGCAGCGTGAACCGCCGGCCGAGCACGCCGTCGGCGGCGAACGCCGCCAGGACCCGCCCGGCCGCCGCCTCGTACTCCCCCACCGGATCAGCGGCCGGCTCGCCGGGCCGCCAGCGGACCAGGTCCGCGCCTTCCCCGGCCGCGGCGGCGGCGAATCCGTCATGCTGCGCCGTCATGTGCGCGACCAGGTTGCCCAGCGTCCAGCCCGCACACGGCGTCATCCGGGCCAGGTCTTCCGGGCCGGCCAGGCAGACCACCCGGACGCTGGCCCGCACCGCCTCGGCGTCCAGGCGGACGATGTCAGCGGCGGAATTCGCGGTCGTCCGCTCGGTCGTCATGGTCTAGGCACCTCCCGCGATTTTTATATGCATACACATATGATATGTCTGAGCTTATCATCTGCACAAGCCTGTTATCCTTCCGGCACCATGAGTTCCTTTGCCGACGACCGGCGTGACCTGGCCGCGATGTTCGCGCCACTGGCCAGGGCGTTGATCGCGCGCGAGGAGCCGGTCCTGCGCGCGCACGGCATCTCGATGTGGGCCTACGTCGTGCTGACCGGGCTGGCCGAGCACCCGGTGCGGACACAGGCGGCGCTGGCGCAGGCCATCAACGCGGACAAGAGCCGCATCATCGGCGTCCTGGATGATCTGCAGCGGCGCGGCCTGATCCAGCGCCAGGCCGACGAAGCCGACCGACGCGTGCACCTGCTCTCGCTGACCCCGGCGGGCGACCGGCTGCGCCAGGCGGTCGAGGCCGGGATCCGCCGCGGGGAAGACGAAGTGCTCGCCGTCCTGCCCCCGGCCGACCGCGAGGTGTTCCTGCGGTCGCTGAAGGCCCTGTACGAGCGCTACCGGGCCCCGTGAGAAGGTATGTGCGGAGGTAACGCTGTGAAGATTGGCTTGCAGATTCCCGACTTCACCACGCCGGACGGCCCGTCGCGCCTCGGCGCGGACCTGGCCACCGTCGCCCGCACCGCGGACGAAGGCGGCTTCGAGTTCATCGCGGTCATGGACCACTTCTTCCAGATCGGCCCGATGGGCCCGGCCGAACGGGAAATGCTCGAGGCCTACACGACCCTGGGCTACCTCGCCGCCTGCACCTCACGGGCCAAGCTCCTCACCCTGGTCACCGGGGCCATCTACCGGTATCCGGGCATCCTGGCGAAGATCGTGACCACGCTGGACGTGCTGTCCGGCGGGCGGGCCTGGCTCGGCATCGGCGCCGCGTGGAACGAAGAAGAATCGCGCGGCCTGGGCATCGGATTCCCGCCGGTCGCCGAGCGGTTCGAGCGGCTGGAGGAGACCCTGCAGATCTGCCTGCAGATGTGGCGCGGCGACGAGAGCCCGTACCACGGCAAGCACTACTCACTCGAGCGGCCGCTGAACTCGCCGAACTCGCTGACCAGGCCGCACCCCCCGATCATGATCGGGGGCGGCGGCGAAAAGAAGACGCTGCGCTTGGTGGCCAAGTACGCCGACGCCTGCAACCTGTTCCCCGGCCCTGACCTAGCCCGCAAGCTGGACGTCCTGCGCGCGCACTGCGACGCAGAAGGCCGTGACTACGACGAGATCACCAAGACGTGCTACTTCCGCTTCGATGTTGGCGAGAAGGGCGAGAAGGCCGCGGAAACCGTCGACCAGCTCGGCCGCCTGGCCGGACTGGGCTTCGACGCCGCGATGGGCCAGGTGGCCAACGTCTGGCAGGTCACCCCGCTCGAGGTGCTCGCCGCCGAGGTCATCCCCGCCGTGTCCAGCCTGTAGTTTTTTTACGTCCGGGCGCGGGAGTTCTTAGCGTGGATCTCCTGGACGCGCTGCTCGTTGGCGTGCTTGACCGCGGCCGCGCTGAGGTCGTCGCCGCGCCCGGCTAGGCCGGCCACAATCCCCGCGACGTCGCCCACCGGCCGGTTCTGGCTCAGCTTGGCCTTGGCTTCGATCCGGGTGATCTGCAGCTCCAGGCCGACGATGGCGCGCAGTTGTCCCTCGATAAACTTACGCGGCGCGTCGTCCACCGACCATGCGGGCGGCTGGCCCGGCGAGGTCAGCCGGGCCGCTTCGTGCTTGGCGGTCAGCCGCCGGACGACATCTTCCACCCAGACCGGGTCGTCGTGCACGATGAGCTGACCGTAGACGTGTGCCGTGACGTAGTTCCAGGTCGGGACCACCCGGCCGTTCTCGGCCTTGGAGGCGTACCAGGAAGGGGACACGTAGGCGTCCGGCCCGCGCACGATGGCCAGGGACTCGCCGATGGCTGGCTTGCGCCACTGATCGTTGTTACGGGCCACATGCCCGTACAGGGTGCCTCGCTCCCCCGCCTCGGGCAGGTACACGAACGGCAGCATCGTGGCCAGCAGGCCGTCCGCGGTCAGCGTGATCAGATCGGCCGCGCCGTGCTTGGCCAGCAGCTCACGGGTCGCCGCGTTATCGACGGCGAAGTGGGCGGGAATGTACATAGTGCCTCCGCCAATAGGCTAACGCCCGGAAGGAACGGGTGAGACTGCCCCAGACCGCGTCGTAGTCGTCCTGCCGGTGCCGGGCCTCCATCGCCTGCCGGGTCGGGATGATCATCCAGCGGCTTTCGAACATGAACGCCAGCGTTCCGTCGATCTTCTGCGGCCGCAGCTCGGCCGTGCTGGCCCGGGCAAACGCCTCCGCGTCCGGCCCGTGCGAGGTGAAGGTGTTGTGCAGGCTGGCCCCGCCGGGCACGAACCCCTCGGTCTTGGCGTCGTAGACGCCGTACACCAGGCCCATGAACTCGGACATGATGTTGCGGTGGTACCAGGGCGGGCGGAAAGTGTCCTCGCCGACCAGCCAGCGCGGCGGGAAGATCGCGAAGTCCACGTTGGCGAGGCCCGGCGACTCGCTCGGCGAGGTCAGCACGGTGAAGATGGACGGGTCCGGGTGGTCGAAGCTGATCGTGCCGATCGTCATGAACCTGGCCGTGTCGTACTTGTAGGGCGCGTAGTTCCCGTGCCAGCCGACCACGTCCAGCGGCGAATGGTCGTAGTCGGCGGCCCACAGGTTCCCGCCGAACTTCTGCACGACCTGAACGGCCGTCGCCCCGTCCTCGTAGGCGGCCGTCGGGGCCAGGAAGTCACGCTCGTTGGCCAGGCCGTTGGCCCCGATCGGACCGCGTTCGGGCAGGGTGAACGCCGCGCCGAAGTTCTCGCACAGGTAGCCGCGGGCCGGGCCGGTCAGGTCGACGGCGAACCTGATGCCCCGCGGGACCACCGCGATCTCGCCGGGAGACACGGCCAGCGGTCCGAGCTCGGTGCGCAGCAGGACCGTGCCCTGCTCGGGCACGAACAGCAGCTCGCCGTCGGCGTCGACGAAATACCTGCCGGTCATGGACCGGTTCGCGGCGTACAGGTGCACGGCCATTCCGCTGCGCGTCCTGATGTCACCGTTTCCCGCGACGGTGTACAGCCCGTCGATGAAGTCGGTGCCGGCCGCCGGCATCGGGAGAGGGTCCCAGCGCAGGCGGTTCGGGTCGGGCTCGATCTCGTCGAAGGGAGTGCCGCGCAGCGTCCCGTGGCCGAGGCGCGAGAACTTCGGGTGCGCCGCCGACGGCATGATCCGGTACACCCACGTCCGCCGGTTGACCGCACGCGGCTGGGTGAACGCGGTTCCGCTGAGCTGTTCCGCGAACAAGCCGAGCGGCGCGCGCTGCGGCGAATTGCGGCCCACGGGCAAGGCCCCGGGCACGGCCTCGCTGGCGAACTCGTTCCCGAACCCGGCCTGGTAGGCGTGCTCACCCGTGCCGTTGGCTGCCGTCGCGTGCATACGGACGGTGGTCGGGTCGACGTCGACCATGACTGCCTCCTCGTGCTAGCTCACTCCCCATAAGATCACGGCTCAGAAGTGGGATGCTGAGGTCGATGGGCGAGTGGAGGTTAGGTGTGGCGGATAAGTGGCTGACGTTCGACTGCTACGGGACGGTCGCGGACTGGAACTCCTGCATGGGCGGGGCGCTCGAGGGGGTCGCGGGGACCGATGCCAGCCGGCTGCTCACCGCGTACCACCAGGCGGAGCTCGAGCTTGAGGCGGGTCCGGGCTGGCAGCCGTACCGGGAGATACTCAGCGCCGGGCTGGCACGGGCGGCCGAGCGCGAGCAGGTCACGCTGCCGCCGGGCGGCGAGGAAACGTTCGCCAGGGCGTGGCCGGACATGCAGGTCTTCCCGGACTCCGGTCCGGCCCTGACCGCGCTGCGGGAGAGGGGCTGGCGGCTGGCGTTCCTCACGAACTGCGATGAGGACCTTTTCGCCAGCACGAGGGCGCGGTTGCCCGCGCCGTTCGACCTGTGGGTGACTGCGGAAGACGTCCGCAGCTACAAGCCGGACCTCGCTCATTTCAGGAAGTTCGCGGAGAAAACCGGAGTCACGAAAACCAACTGGATTCACGTGGCTAACAGCTGGGTGCACGATATGCTGCCCGCCGCCCGGATGGGACTGCGCTCGGTCTGGGTGGACCGTGATCTCACCGGGCATCCCGCCAAGCTGGCAGACCGGCGCATCACCAGCATGCGCAGGCTCCCGGAGGCCGTCGACGACGTCAGCGCCATCACGACCCGGTGACGCAGGTCAGCCGGAGAAGGACCGGCGATCAGGGGCCGGGGCTGGCGGCCATCAAGGGCTGAGGGGGCCGGCGAAGGCCGAGTTGTCGCTGGCACAGGGGGCCGCCGCGGTGATGCCGCCGTTCGACTGGGCTAGGTTGCTGACGCCGGAGGCGGACCCGCTCGCGCTGGGCGAGCCGGACGGGCTCGTACTCGGCGAGACGGACGCGCTCGCGCTGGGCGTCGACGACGGCTGACCCGAGGCGGAAGACGACACCTGCGGGTTCAGGCTGGTGAAGTCCGAGCCCAGGATGAGCGCGACGGTGCCCGGCTTGAGGCTGGCATCCAGCAGGTCGGTGACGTGGGATATCTCTTGCTTGAGCGTGTTCACCTCGGCGACCTCGGCGGCGGAGGAATACTCGATCACCGAGTTCGTGTAGGCGAAGCTGGCCGCGTCACCGGTGCCGGTCACGTCGAAACCCCGGCTAGTGAGGGCGGTAGCGGCCTGGACCGCCACGTCCGCGACACCTGAGCCGTTCAGGACCTCGACCTTGACCTTGGATGGGCTGGTGGTGAGCACCTGCGCCCCGGCCGACGGGGATGCCGAGGCGGGTGAGGCCTTCGGCACGGTCGTGTCGTGGGCGATAGCCGAGAACACCTGGCCGGCTTGCGGCTGCTCGAACTGAATCCGGTCGGGGTTCTGCGTCCAGGGCTGGTTCGGGACTGTGATGAACTGCACGTTCTCGCTCGACAGGTCGTGGAAACTCTCCGCGATTTCCACTAGATCGGATACGGTCATGCCGCTGTCCGTGGTCATGGANNGCGGACATGAACTGGTCGCGCTGGATCCGCTCCAGGTCCGATCCTGTCCCGATGTCCTCCCTGGTACGCCAGAAGGCCAGCGACTGAATGCCGTTGATGTGCTGCTCGCCCGCCTTGAGGTCCAGGCCGGACACGGGGTCGTTCACCTTGTAAGGCACGCAGACGTTGACGCCGCCCAGGTCGTTGACGACCTTGACGAAGCCGAGCATGCCGATACCGATGAAATGGTTGATGCGGATGCCGGTGACCTGCTCGACCGTCTTCCACAGGCAGGTCGGGCCGCCGATCTGCAGCAGCGAGTTGATCATCACCTCGGCGCTGGGATCGGCCTGCTGGCCCGTGTAGCCCGGTCCGCTGTCGCACTCGTACACCGGCACCATGGTGTCGCGCGGGATGCTCATCACCGTTAGTCGCTGCCGCCCCGGCGAGATGTGGACGAGCATGATCGTGTCGGTGTTGTCGGTCTGGTCATCACCGGTGCGCAGGATGTACTGCTCGTGCGCGGTCAGTCCCTTCCTGCTGTCCGAGCCGTACACCAGGATGTTCATCGAGTTGGTGCTGTACACCGGGGGGCGGTGGCCCAGCGCTTGCCCGGGAACCGTGACACGGGTGATGCTGTCGTACACGGCCCGGTACTTCAGGTACGCGGTCAGCGTTCCGGCACCGACGATGATGACCGCCGCGACCGCAACCCAGCGGAGCACGTGCCGCTTGCCCGTTCGCGGCCGTTCCCGCATACCCGACCTCCCGCTGCGACTGGGTGCCCAGTCCCCTGCCCAACGGATGTTAAATGCCTCTAGTTCCCGAAATGTTACCCAGTAACGCGCGTTTCATCCGTATCGGACAATTCGTAACATGTCCGTAAGCGGCAACACAGGCGGCCGGACCGCGCGGGCGGCAGCTAGGCGGGCGGTAGCGAGTGCCGTAGCAGGCGACGTTCGCGCGGTAGGTCGTGACGCGCGTGGTCGATGTCCGCAGTCGCCGCGATTGGCGGCCGCGGAAAACGGTTCGACGGTTTTGCGGAGTCCTGGCACAGTGGCGCACTATGGCGAACTTCGACCTGGTTACCGCCGCGGACGTGCAGCTCATGCAGGGTCTGGCGCAGCGTGTCACCGCCACCCGCCCGGACCTGGTGAACAGCGACGCGTCGTTCGGCGAGCTGGCCTGGATCTGGGGCAAGGGGCACGCCAGCGACGGCGCAAGCTGGGCGCGTCGGCTGTGGTTCTCTGGCGGCGACCTGGTGGCGTGGGGCTGGGCCTATCTCCCGCACCAGGTGAAGCGGAGCGACGGGTCGGTGAAGGACGTGACCGGCGCCTATCTCGCCTATCAGGTCCATCCCGGCCACGCCGGGCTGGTTGACGAGGTGATCGACTGGTACGACGGTACGGCGGCGGGCATCAAGCGTACGGTGATGCCGAGCGCCGCCGGTGAGTTCGCCGTGAAGCGATGGGCGGTGCACGGCTATGAGACCGACCTGGCCGCGCTCGGCGACGCCGGGTCCTGGACCCAGCTCAACGAGCGCGACCTCACCGACGTGGAACAGCCGGTACTGCCCGACGGATTCCGGTTCCGCACCGCCGACGAGGCCGGGCCGGAGGCCGCGGTTCAGGCCCGTCTGGACGCGTGGGCTCCCTCGACGTACACGGCCGAGGGCTACCAGGGCGTCCGGGAGACGACGGCGTATCGCGGCGACCTGCACATCCTGGTGGAGGCGCCGGACGGAACGATGGCCTCCTCGACGATCATGTGGCTCGATGAAGCGAACAAGACCGCTGAGTTCGAGCCGGTCGGGACGCATCCGGACTACCGGCGTCTGGGGCTGGGAAGGGCGATGCTTCTGCACGGGATGCATCTGGCGCGGGCGGCCGGGGCCACTCATGCGACGGTCGCATGCCTGGGTGCGCCGGGGCATCCCAAGGCGCGCGGGCTGTACTACAGCGTCGGGTTCCGGGAGCTCACGCGGGACGCGCCGCTCATCAAAACCAAGACCGCGGGCTGAGGACTGTCGTTTCGGGCAGTCGCTGGTCAGGCCACGTTGGCTCGGGCGGCGACCTGACGTGGGCGGGTGTGGTCGGCGTGGCGGTTACCAAGCGCCGGGTCGAGCGAGCCCGAGCGGGCGAAGGTGACCTGATGCGGCATTAGGCGGGAGCATGGGCGGCGGACGCCGCGGGTTCCGCAGGCGCGGACGTCACGGCCAGCCGGCCCAGGGCGGCACGGACGATGGCGGGGTCGGCGGTCGTCCAGAAGGGCGGCAACGAAGCTCGCAGGAAATCGCCGTAACGGGCGGTCATCAGGCGGGGATCGAGCACGGCGACCACCCCGCGGTCGGTCATGGTCCGGAGCAGCCGCCCGGCCCCCTGAGCCAGGAGCAGCGCGGCCTGAGACGCGGCGACCGTCATGAACCCGTTGCCGCCGCGGGCCGCCACCGCGCGCTGACGTGCCGAGGCCAGCGGATCATCGGGCCGCGGGAACGGGATCCTGTCGATCACGACCAGCTGCAGCGAGCTGCCGGGCACATCCACGCCCTGCCACAGCGACAGCGTGCCGAACAGGCAAGTCGGCTCGTCCTCGGCGAACTGCCTGACCAACTGGGCCGTGACATCGTCGCCCTGGCAGAGCAGCGGATGGGCGATCCGGCCGCGGAGCGCCCCGGCCGCCTCTTTCGCGGCCCGCATGGAGGAGAACAGTCCGAGCGTACGGCCGCCGGCCGCGCGGATCAGCTCCTCGAGTTCGGTCAGGTACGCCTCAGGCAGCTGGTCCCGGCCCGGCGGCGGCAGGTGCCTGGCTACGTACAAGATGCCGCTGCGCGGGTGATCGAACGGCGACCCGACGTCAAGTCCGGTCCACGTCAGCTGCTCATCCTCATCGGGCCGCGACTGGCCATTCGCGGGAGGCAACCCCCACTGGACGGCCAGCGGCGTGAAAGAACCGCCGAGGGCAAGGGTGGCGGAGGTGAGCGCCACCGTGCGCTGGCCGAACAACCGTGTCCGCAGCACGTGGCCGACCTCGAGCGGCGCCACCCGCAGCGTGGGCGCCCGCCGCGCGTCCTCGACGAGCGGCCGGTCGAGCCAGACCACCTCATCCCGCGCGGTGATGTCGACGCCGAACGCGTCAAGCATCCGGCCAGCGGTGCGCTGAATCTCATCGAGCCCGGCCAGGGTCATCCGGGCCGCCGCCATCCGCTGCGGATCCTCCTCCTGGCCAGGTGCGCTGGCGCGAATCGCCTCCGCGCACGCGCCCGCCGCGTCCCGCACCGAGGTCAGGGTCGCGCCCAGGGCGCCTGACAGCACGTCCATCCGGCCGCCGGGCGCGTCACCGAGGTCCAGCGTGAGCGCGGCCGCCGCCTGACGCAGGCCGTCCGCCACGGCGGGCGATCCCTCAGCCGCCGCGGAATCGGTCAGGCGCGCGCAGCGGCGGGCGGCCGTGTCCACGCCAGGCCCGGATAGCTCGCCCGTCGTGGCCGAGGTAACCCGGTCCACCAGGTCATGGGCCTCATCGATGATCACGACGTCGTGCTCGGGCAGCACGTCGATATCGGACGTCGCGTCGATCGCGAGCAGTGCGTGGTTGGTCACGACAATGTGTGCCTTCGCCGCGACGTCGCGCGCGCGCTCGGCGAAACACCGGGAACCGTACGGGCAGCGATGGGCGCCGATGCACTCCTGCGCGCTGACCGAGACCTGACGCCAGGCCGCCTCCGGCACGCCGGGGACCAGCTCGTCGCGGTCCCCCGTCGTCGTCTCCTCCGCCCATTCGTGCAGCCGCTTCACCTGCCGTCCCAGCGGCGAGGCGGGGCCCGTATCGACCGGCTCGAACAGCGTGTCCTGCGGGTCGTCGGTATTCGGGTCCGCGCCGCGCTGGCGGTGCAGGCACAGGTAGTTGCGGCGGCCCTTCAGGATCGCGAAATCCGGTTCCCGGCCGAGCAGCGGCGCGAGGGCCGTGACCAGGCGTGGCAGGTCACGGTCGATCAGCTGGCGCTGCAGCGCGATGGTGGCCGTCGCCACCACCACCGTGCTCTCGGTCGTCAGCGCGTGCCGGACCGCCGGTACCAGGTACGCCAGCGACTTTCCGGTTCCCGTTCCGGCCTGGACGGCGAGGTGATCGCCGGTCTCGATGGCCCGCTGCACCGCCTGGGCCATGGCGACCTGTCCTGGCCGCTCGGCACCGCCGATGCCTGCGACCGCCGCCGCGAGAAGGTCGGGGACATCAGGCACCGCCTTGCTGACACTGGTGGTGTGGCTGAGGTCGGAGAAAATGTCCGAGTCCGGAGAGCCCTTGGGGTCGCTGTCGGCTTTGGGCGCCCTCGGGGCTTTAAGGCTACTGGGGGTTTTGGGGTTTCTCTGGGCCTTAGAGGTGCTGAGGGTTTTGGGGCTGCTGGGGGTTCTGGGGCTGGTTTTGGCCACAGGGGTACTAGGGTCGCTGGGAACCGGTGGTGATTTCCGGCTGCGGCCTGGGGGCACGTCGGAACGGTATCGCGTGCAGCCCGGCGGGGCGACCACGCGGGACACCAGACCAGGTCGGCGCGGCGTGTCACACGGGCCGTTCGGGTAAATTTTTCTTTTGATTGAGGGAGGGGCACGCCATGACTAGTGCGGAACTATTGGCGGATGCGTTCGGCCGGGTGCAGGAGACCGTCCACGAGGCGGTCGAGGGCCTGACCGCCAGCCAGCTGACGGCCAGGCTCGACGACGACGCGAACTCGGTTGCCTGGCTGTGCTGGCATCTGGCCCGGGTCCAGGACGATCACGTGGCGGGCGCCTTCGGCGCGCCGCAGGTATGGATGGAGTACGGGAAGCGGTTCGAGCTGCCTTTCGAGCCATCCGATATCGGCTACGGGCACAGCTCACGGCAGGTGTCCGAGGTCACCGTCTCATCGGCCGACCTGCTCGTCGGGTACCACGACGCGGTGCACGAGCAGACCATCCGGCTGGTGTCCGATATCACCGACGCGGACCTGACGCGGGTCGTGGACGAAGCCTGGGATCCGCCCGTGACGCTGGG
The DNA here is from genome assembly GCA_003168295.1 of Actinomycetota bacterium. The sequence goes on along the minus strand of PMST01000240.1, from coordinate 1,261 downwards.
CGTCCGGCTCGTCAGCGTCATCTCCGACTGCCTGCAGCACGCCGGCCAGGCCGCCTTCATCAGCGGCATCCTGCTCAGAAGGGGCTAGCGCGGGAATTTCTGCCGTCAGGCGTGACCTACCTCGGTGTTCTCCGGGGTGCCGTGATCGCGGTCGGGGCCCGGTGGCAGCCAGGTCCAGCCGTCATGGCCGCCCAGCTCGTAGGCCCAGGGCGGTTGCGCGCCGCGGCGCGTGCAGGCAACCACCGACGCGTAGATCGCCGCCTGGGTCGCGCTGCGCACGGCCGAGGGCACGCGGAAGTCAGCCTGGCCGAGTCCGTTGCCCATCCACCAGGTGAGGAAGGCCCCGCCGAACGCGTCGCCGGCGCCTACGGTGTCGACGATCTTGGCCGGCGGGACCTCGGCGCGGATTTCCTCGCCCGCGGCGAAGGCCCGTACCGGTGCCGCGCCGTCGGTGACCACCACGCAGGCGGGCCCCCGGGCGAAAAGCTCGGCGGCAGCGCTTTGCGTGTCTTTCCCCGGGAACAGGTAGGCGAGGTCTTCCGTGCTGGTCTTGATCACGTCCACCCGGCGCGCGATCCGGTCCAGCCGGTCCAGGTAGGCCTGCCGCGACGCGATCGCACCCGGTCGGCAGTTCGGGTCGAGCATGACCGTAATGCCGGCCGGCAGCGTGGCAACCAGCTGTTCCAGGCTGGTGCCGATCGGCTCCATGACGAGGCCGAGGCTGCCGATATGCAGTGCTGTCGTTCCCGCCGGCAGGCCGGCCTGGCCGGGCTCGATCGCCGCCGCCGACGTGCCGTTCAGGTAGAACTGGTAGCCGGGGACGCCGGCTGGATCGACATCGACGACCGCCAGCGTGGTGGGGGCGTCGGCGGGGGCCTCGATGGCGACCAGGACCCCGTGGCGGTCAAGGTCGCCTCGCAGCAGGCGACCGAACCGGTCACCGGACAGCCGGCCGAGGAAGGCCGCCGACTGACCAAGCCGGGCGACGGCGCGCGCGACGTTGAAAGGACCGCCACCGAACCTGGGATCGATGTGACCGGCCGGATCCACGATGAGGTCGATCAGGACCTCGCCTGCGACGGTTATCATGCGGTGCCTCTGAGGAGAGAATCGGTCACGGGCAGACCCGGGCCAGGGTACCGGGGCCGAAGCTATAGAGCCTGGCCACAGAGCTTACGGTGGTCAGCTCGTCGGTGTGTATCACGGTGCCAGCGGAATATCGGCCCTATCCGCGAGCGGAATCTCGCCGGAACCCCGGGCG
>PMST01000548.1 GCA_003168295.1 Actinomycetota bacterium | reverse complement strand
TCCATGTTGGTCTTGCCGATGATGATCGCGCCGGCCTGCTTGAGCCGCTGCGTGATCGTCGCGTCGTACGGCGGATGCCAGTCGGCCAGGATGCGCGAGCCGCAGGTGGTCGGCAGGCCGACGGTGGTGAACACGTCCTTGACCGCGACCGGCACGCCGGCCAGCGAGCCGAGCGGTTCGCCGGTGCTGCGCCTTTGGTCGACCGCCGCGGCCTGCGCGAGCGCGCTGTCCGCCGCGATGTGCAGGAAGGCGTGCACGCGGTCGTCGACGGCGGCGATCCGGTCCAGGTGCGCCTGGGTGACCTCGGTCGCGGAGACCTCGCTGCTGGCCAGCGCAGCGATGAGTTCTGCGGCGGTCATGCGGGTGAGTTCCATCAGTCCTCCCCCAGGATCCGCGGCACCTTGAACCGCTGCTGCTCCACCGCGGGCGCCTGGCTGAGGGCTTGTCCAGGGGTGAGGCACGGGCGTGGCTCGTCGTCACGGAACACGTTGGTCAGGCCGGTCGCGTGCGAGGTCGGCGGGATACCCTCGGCGGTGACCTCCTGGACCTGCGCGACCGCCGTGATTATCTGATCCAGCTGGGGCGCCAGGTGGTCTAGTTCCGCGTCGCTGAGCGCAATTCTGGATAGCCGCGCCAGATGCGCGACCTCGTCACGGGTAATCGGCATGCACGCCATCCTAGGGCGGGTATGGGGGCAGGCTGTAAGCAATAAGGCGGCTAGCGTGGTCAGGCGCGGTCATTTCGCGTCGTTCCGTTCGTCAGGGTTATGAAAGAAGGAGGGTGGCGGCCATGGACGCTGACGTCAAGGCCGCGGTCGACGCGGCGTTCCGGGATGAGTGGGGCCGGGTGGTCGCGACGCTGATCAGGACCACCGGCGACTGGGACCTCGCCGAGGAATGCGCCCAGGACGCGTTCGCGATGGCCCTGCAGCGCTGGCCCAAGGACGGCATTCCCGGCCGGCCGGGCGCGTGGCTGACCACCACCGCCCGTAACCGGGCCATCGACGTGCTCCGCAGAAGAGCCGTGGGAGCCGCCAAACTCCGGGAGGTGGCCGCCACGTCCGACCAGCCGGACCCGGTCTACGACAGCGGATCTGACCACGGGGGGGCCGACCACGGCGGCATTCCCGACGACCGGCTGCGGTTGATGTTCACCTGCTGCCACCCCGCGCTTTCGCTTGAGGCGCGGGTGGCGCTGACGCTGCGGACGCTGGCCGGGCTGACCACCGCGGAAATCGCCCGGGCGTTCCTGGCCAGCGAGCCGACGATGGCCAAGCGGCTGGTCCGGGCCAAGCAGAAGATCGCCAAGGCCGGGATCCCCTACCGGGTACCCCCGGCGCATCTGCTGCCCGCGCGCACGCCGGGCGTACTCGCCGTGCTGTACCTGCTCTTCAACGAGGGCTACTCCGCTACGGCCGGCGCGGATCTGGTCCGGCAGAACCTGAGCGCCGAAGCGATCAGGCTGGCCCGGGTGCTGATCCGGCTGATGCCCGATGAGCCGGAGGCGACCGGCCTGCTGGCCCTGATGCTGTTGCACGACGCGCGGCGGACCGCGCGACTCGATGCCCGCGGTGACCTGGTGACGCTGGAGGACCAGGACCGCAGCCAGTGGGATGCCACCGAGATCAGCGAGGGCGTCAGCCTGCTCGACCGCGCCTTGCGGGGCGGCCGACCGGGTCCGTATCAGGTACAGGCCGCCATCGCCGCCTGCCACGCGACCGCGCCGACCGCGGACCGCACCGACTGGCCGCATATCGCCGCCTTGTACCGGAAGCTCGCGGAGTTCGTGCCCACCCCGGTGGTCGAGCTGAACTACGCGGTCGCGGTGGGGATGGCCCGCGGCCCGGAGGCCGGCCTGTCGCTCGTCGCGGCGCTTGAGGCCTCGGGGAAACTGGCCGGCTATCACCTGCTCCCGGCGACCAGGGCCGACTTGCTTCGCCGCCTGGGCCGCCGCCAGGAGGCGGCCGCCGCTTACCAAGAGGCCCTGGAGCTGACCAGCACCGACGCCGAGCGCCGTTATCTCGGCCGCAGGCTCGCCGAGGCCAGCGAGCCGTAATGCCCGACCATGATCGTGCGTCGCTGCTACCCCTGGAGGGGGTGCGGCGGCACACGATAAGGGGCCGGCAGGCTCCGGGCGGAGGGGGTCGGGGCCTTCGGTGAGGAGGAGGCGGAAGGCGGGCTCGTCGAGGATCGTGACGCCTAGCTCGACCGCCTTGTCGTATTTGGAGCCGGCGTTTTCGCCCGCGACCACGAAGTCAGTTTTCTTGGACACCGAGGACGTCACCTTGCCGCCGGCCTGCCGGACCGCCTCGGCGGCTTCCTCCCGGCTGGAGCCGGCCAGCGAGCCGGTGATCACCACGGAGACGCCCGCCAGGACGCGAGCCGCGGCGCGCGAGGGATCGAAACCCGCATCCTCGAGCTGCACCCCGGCGTCCCGCCACTTGGCGATGATCGCCCGGTGCCAGTCCACCGTGAACCAGTCGCGGACCGACGCGGCGATCGTCGGCCCGACCCCGTCCACCGCCGCGAGCGCGTCCACTCCGCCCGCCTCGATCGCCTCGATCGAGCCGAACTCGGCCGCCAGCGCCCGGGCCGCGGTGGGCCCGACGTGCCGGATGGACAGCGCCACCAGGATCCGCCACAGCGGCCGGGTCCGGGCCTGCTCCAGGTTGGCCAGCAGCCGGGTCGCGTTGGCGCTCAGCGTGCCCTGCTTGACCATGAAGAACGCGCACGTCTCCAGTTGCTCGGCGGTGAGGGCGAACAGGTCGCCCTCGTCGGCGACCAGGCCGCAGTCGAGGAGCGCGCTGACCGCCTCGAAGCCGAGCACCTCGATGTCGAAGGCGCCNNGGTGTTCGGGCAGCGCCAGTCGACCTCGTCCTCCTCGCGGGCCAGCGGGGTGCCGCAGGACGGGCACGCGGCGGGAAACTCGAACTCGTGCTCCGCCCCGGTGCGCAGGTCGGCGACCGGGCCGAGCACCTCGGGGATCACGTCGCCGGCCTTGCGCAGGATCACCATGTCGCCGATCAGCACGCC
>PMST01000163.1 GCA_003168295.1 Actinomycetota bacterium | reverse complement strand
GGCAGCGTCGGGCCCGTGATGAGCGCCGCGGCACCGCGCATCCCGCACGCGGATCGCGAGCCGGTCCTGCGGGAGCAGATCGCGATCCTGGCCAGCTGGGCGGATCTCATCATCCTGGAAACCTTCGGCGACATCGAGTCGCTGGCCCAGGCCGCGTCGGTTGCGCTCGCCGAGTGCGACCTGCCGGTCATTGCCCAGCTCACCTTCGGCGACGACGGCCGGACCCTGGGCGGCGAGGAACCCCGCGCGGCCGGGGCCGCGCTGGCCGCGCTCAAGATCACGGCGATCGGCGCGAACTGCACCGTCGGGCCGGCCGTGCTGCAGGACGTCGTCGCCGGGCTCGCCGAGGGATCCGCGCTGCCGGTCAGTGTCCAGCCCAACGCGGGCGTGCCCCGCCGTCTGGGGCGCCAGCTGCGGTATGCGCGCGACACCGAGTACTTCGCGGAGGCGTCACGCCGGTTCGTCGCCGGCGGCGCAGCCCTGGTGGGCGGGTGCTGCGGGACCACCCCGGCGCACATCAGGGCCATGGCGCGAGCGGTGCAGGGTCTGCGCCCGAGCCCGGCGGCGGCTCCCGCGGCGGCTCCCGCGGCGGCGGTCCGCCGGCCGAGGGCCGTGCTCACCACGCCACCCAAGCCAGTGCCAGAGGCGTCGGGCGGATGGCCGGACCGGGGCCGGTTCGTGGTGGCAGCCGGCGTTCGGGCACCGGGCGGGCAGGACATCCCTCAGTTCATTGCTCATGCGGCCGGGCTGGTCTCCTCCGGCGCCGATCTCCTGGCGATCGTCGGCCAGGAGACCTCCGCCCGCGTCAGTCCGGTGGCGGCCGCAGCCGTGCTGCGCGAGCGAGCCGGCGCCGACGTCATGGTGGACATCGAGACCGCGGGCCGGAGCCTGGCCGCGCTTCAGGCCGACCTGCTCGGCGGTTACGCGCTCGGAGTGCAGACCGTGGTGTGCCGGACCGGAACACCGTGGGCGGCCGGTGACTACCCAGACCCGCACTGGATCGGCGACGTCGATTCGGTCCGTCTCATCGAGGCCCTGGCGGGCCTGAACGAGGGAGCCGACTGGCGCGGTGTTCCCGCGCCTGACCGGACCCGCTTCGTGGTCGGTGCCTGCGTGCACACCGCGGCGGCCGACACGAGCCACGAGCTGACCAGGTCCGGGGCAAAGGCGCAAGCCGGGGCACAGTTCCTGGTCACCGACGTAATCTACGACCTGGATATCGCGCTCCGGCTGCTCACCGGATTGCGCGCGCACGGGATCGACTTGCCGGTCCTCGCCGTCTTCGCGCCGTTCAGCGATCCGAAGACGGTCATGCGGCTCATTCACGAGGTCCCGGGAACGGCGCAGCCGTCCCAGGAGGAGGCCACGCGAGCCCCGGCTGATCCCGTTTCCGCCATGCTTGACAGCGTCGGCCGCCTCCGCGGCCTCATCGCCGGGGTGCTGATCCACCCTCCAGCCGAACCAGATGACCGGATGGCCAGCCTGGTCGGCGAGCTGGCCGCCCTGCGGCGGGCGTCGTGACGGCGGCGGCGGGCGGCACCAGGGCAGGATCGGGCCCGGACGCCAGCACGGCGGGTCCGGATACCGACGCGGACCCGGTACCGGGCTTGGTGTCGGGATTGTCACGACAGAACTCGGTATACCGGCGCACGATGGCTGCGTGCGACAAGCTCGCCGGCGCAGCGGTCCAGGGGGCCGACGCCGCGGACCTGGCCAGGATCTTCGCTGAGGCAGCCGGGAAGACCGTGATCCTGCTGGATCCCGACCTGCGCCCCCAGGCTCAGGCGGCCCGTACCGGATCGGTAGGCGAGTGGGATCCCGGTGACGCCAGTCTCGCCAAGCTGCTCCGCCTGCTAGCCGCCGAGCGCAGGCCGCTTCGGGTACCACCCGTGCCCGGTTCCTCGCTCGCCGGCGGCTGCCTGGCCACCCCGGTCATCGTCGGAGACACCATCCTGGGTTATCTGCTGATCCTTGACGAGACGGCCACCAGCGCGGACGACGTGGACCTCATCGTGGCCAGCTATGCCGCGACCTTGTTCGCCCTCACGCTCGCCAGGACGCAGACCAGCTTGGAGCTCGGCCTGCGCTACCGGAGCGCGATCGTGGATTCCCTGGTCAGCGGGCACTTCCTGGACCGCCAGGACGCCCGCCGCAAGGCCCGCGTCCTCGGCGTCGGGGACGGGCAGCCCTTCCGGGTCGCGGTCGCCCGGGTCAGCGTTCCGGCTATGGCCCAGCCGCCCTCCGGCGAGCAGGATCTCGCCGAGGAACTGCTTACCCGGGTGGCCAGCTCGATCCAGGGGGCGGCCGCCGTCCGCGGGCCCGAGATCGTGATACTCATGCCGGAGCAAGACGGTACCGACGTACCGGCTCCGGGTTCTCCCGCGGCGCCTGTCCAGCTGCTTCTGCGGCAGGCCGGGGCCGGCAAGCTGACGTGCGGGCTCAGCGAACTGACCCGGTGGCCAGAGCTGGCGCCACAGGCTCTGCGGCAGGCCCAGCACGCCATCGATCTGGGCGTCCGGCTCGGGCGCGCCGGGCAGACCATCTGCTACGAGGAACTTGGCATATACCGGCTGCTCCTGCAGGTAGGCGACATGCAACAGCTGCGGCAGTTCGCCGAGGACGTGCTGGGCTCGCTGCTCGAATATGACGCCCGGCACAAGGTCGACCTGGTCGGAACCTTGTCCGTCTACCTGAACCAGCATGAAAGCCTCAAGCAGACGGCCCGGGTTCTGCGGGTCCACGTCAACACCGTCACCTACCGGATCCAGCGCATCGAACAGCTCACGTCGCTGGACCTGGCCGACCCCGACCACCGGCTGAGCGCACATGTCGCCACGAAAATCATCGATTCACAGCGGCCGCCGCGAAAACGGACCGTGGCAGGCCGGTGAGCTACCGCGAAGCTGATACATGGCGTGACGCCGTCCGCGGCATCACGCAGATGCTCGTGGTCCCGCAGGGGTTTGCTTTGTCGGTGACGGGCGTGTTCGCCATCACCGCCGGGCACCGGGGCTACCCTGGACCGACAGCGACCTGGCTGTTCGTCATCGGGACCGGGGCGGGATTCTGCGGTGTCGTGCTGGCCAGCGGCGCGCACAAGGAACCGTCCAACAGGCCTGTTTCGATTACCGGACTCGCCCTAGCCAACCTTCTGCCAGCCGCGGTAGTCCCGGCTGCCGGCTGCGCCTCGTGGTGGATCGGCAACAAGCCCGCCTCGTTCCTGACCGCTGGCGCGGCGGCCAGCGTACTCTACCTGACCGGGCTCGCGGCATTCCTGGTCACGCTGCACTCCCGACGAGATGCGCACGGCCCGGACGCGGCGGCCGATACTCGCCTGCAGCTCTCCGAAGAGAGGTAGCTCCCCGGGAGAGCAACTCTGCCGGTCAGAGCGATGGACAGGATTCTGGGCACGCACAGCTGTCAGCGCAGGAGGCCGAGGTAGCGCGACAGGCTGTGCTCGACCTGGGCCATGTCATCGCGTGACAAGTAGTCCACGAGTTCGCCGGTGACGTAGGCGGTGTCGATGGTGCGGATCTGGTCGATCAAGATCCTGGTGTCGCGCCCGGCGATGATGACATCCGGCCTGAAGACGGCCGGTTGAGCGCTGGTCGAAGCCGGGATGATGGTCACCGTGGACCAGGCG
>PMST01000519.1 GCA_003168295.1 Actinomycetota bacterium | reverse complement strand
CCTGACACCGTGCTGCCCATGAGCGAGAAGACGGCGCCGATATCGTTGTAGATGCCACCACCGTATGCTGCGCTGTTCCCCTGGATGCGGCTGCCAGTTACCTCCGACAGCTCGCCACTGCCGTCATAGATCCCGCCGCCTTCATCGGCATGATTGCCGGAGACCGTGCTGTCATCGAGGAACGCGCCGCCGACCCCGCTTCCGTCAGCGAGGATGCCGCCTCCGGCCCCGCTGGCGGAATTATCCTGAATCACTACATCAATGAAGGTCTCGCCGCCGTTTTCGCTGAGGCACAAGGCTCCCCCGCCTTCGGCCGTGTTATCCCGGAACGTGGAGTCAGTTATAACCCCGCCAACCCCGAACTCAAGGATGGCGCCGCCGGATCCGGCCTTATTTCCGGTGAATACGGAGCCGTTCACGCTCATGCTGGTNNCTGTGAAGGTCCCCCCGTTGACGGTGAGCTGGCCCTGGTCGATCACGGCGATCGCGCCGTCGCCGTTGCGGAAGTTCAGCTCGTTAACGGTCAGGATGCCCGGGCCCGCCACGGTCAGTATGGTGAATGCCGCAGTGCCCGCAGCATGGCTGCGCTGCAGGGTAGCGTGGTTGCCGGTGATGGTGAGAACCTGGCTGACCTCGGGCAGGGCTGCGGTCAGGTTGTAGACGCAGCCGGCGGCCAGGCTCAGCGTGGTGCCGCTGGCTGCACTGGCCACCGCGCTGGCCAGTGCCTGGGCGCTGCACGGCACGGCGATGGCCGTCGCTGGCTGCGCCGTCAGGCCGGCTCCTGTGCCGGTGGCCATTACGGCAGCCACGGCTATTGCGTTTACTTTGCTTAGCATGCGCAACCTCCTTACGCGCCGCATATTACTGCGCTGTTCGGCGGAATCTGGAATAAGCCGACCTGGGCGGATGTGGTTTCCGGAAGAAGTGAGCCAAAAGACGCACGGCGGGCTAATCTGAAGATTTTTGCTTTGCCTTCACTGCCCGAGCTAAACATATCATGCTCCAGATCACCATGGCCGGAGCCAAGTCGCTCCAGGTACACTCCAAATCTCGCTCAGACCGTGGTTCTGGCACCCATGAAGACTCCGGGCAGCAGCGCATACGCAATAAGGGGCCGCCCACACATAATTCCGAGTTCTGGACACTCCGGCCGAGTTGTAGAGAGAGGGCGACGATCCGTGCCGAATCGGCGATCTGATTCCCTACTAAAATGATGGAAAAGGCTGGACGGTAACCGTCGACAGGATCCAGAAAGCGAGGGTGAGTATTCCAGGTCGTTAATAGATATACCACCGGACGCGATACTCATTTCACGCAGATCGGGGCGTTGGTCGGCAGTTAGGCGGCGCTGTATCACAGGTCATCCGGTTCAGCGTGGCGTCAGGAGGGCGCCTTTGACCATAGAGGGCGGATTACCTTCCTGGGTGCGCTCGGTGCAGGGTCCTTGGGCAGGTTCGTGCAGGGGAGGCGCTTGTGGCGGGCCGCTGGTGGTGGAACGCTTGGATGAGGTGCTGGTCACCGCCGGGACCGATCGAGGTGCACTAGAGCTGGGGGACCAGGCGCGCGGCGGTTGCCGGCCCGGTGGCAAGCTCCGGCCGTGACCTCGCCGGCATTGATCGGCGCGGCCTCGGGGTAGTTCCCTGGCCTGCTTGCGCCGGCTAACTTAGCTCAGCCACGACATCATGGTGGCGCCGCTGGTGTCTCCCGGGATGCTGGTGATCAGCCGGAGCGTGCCGTCGTGATACTCCCACAGCCGGGTCACCGGCCCGGGGTGACCCGGCGGGTTGCAGTACAGGTAGGCGCTGATCAGAGAACTCGTGCCGGCTTGGCTGACGGCGAGGTCGCTGCTGTCGGTGCACGCGCCGAGGCTGAGCCGGCGTACCGGGTGCGCGCTGGCGGACAGGACGAGCAGCCGGGCCGGGCCGCTGGTGTACTCCGGGGCGGTGCCGCACCCCTCGATAGCGAGCATGCCGCCGTCGGTGCCGCCGACCACGGAGGTGATCTGGCAGCCAGGGTCAGCCCGCACGGTTGTCCCGGCCAGCCCGGGCTGGCCCGTCAGCGCGTCCAGCTCGACCAGCCGCCCGGCCGACCAGGCCGGGCAGGTGCCCTGCGGCCCGCTGTAGCCGGCCTGGCCGGGCGGCCCGTAGCCGACGAGCAGGTCCCGGCCATTCGCGCTCCACGCCGGGCTGGTGAGCAGGTGGCAGCGCGGCACGCCCTGGCCGATTGTCCAGCTCCGCCCGGATCCTAGATCGGTCACCCGCAGGTGAGCGCCGAAGTACGCGGCGCAGGCCGACTCGGTGTACACCAGCCGCGTGCCGTCAGGGCTCGGGCGCCCCCCGCTGATCAGTACGTTGTCGCCGGTGCGCAGGAAAACGGTGACACGCCCGGTGCCGGCGTGCACCTCGTCGATCTCATTTGCGCAGGTATCCGGGCGCGGATCGCCACCCGCGACGTCACCCCCGTAGGCTGGCCCCTTGCTGTAGGTGATCCACAGGTCGCCGGCCCGGTCCAGGGCCAAACCTGACACCTGCCTGCCGCTGCTGGCCGAAGCCGGGAACAGCCGCCGTACCACAGCACCGGTCCGCACGTCACCGAGCGCCACCTCCAGGAACCCCATCGGCCCCTGGGCCTGCTGGCTGGCCGGGGCGAACCGCAACGAGACGAACTGCCCCGGCAGTACCCGCCAGCCGGGAACCGGCGCCGCGGCCGGTTCCGCCGAGGCCCAGGTTCCCGCAGTGGCCCGGGGCTGGCCGCCCGCCTGACCGGTTCCGTGGGCACACGCGGTCAGCAGCACCGCCGCCGCGACAGCGAGCAGGGCAGCTATTGCGCCTCTCATAGCCGGTTAGACGTGCCACGCCACGTCAGGGTTGCACGATGCCAGTGAGCTGAGCGCGGCACCCCGCCACAGAGGGCAGCCGCTCGCCTCTCGCCCGCTGCGCGCGGGAGGACTGTCTATTCTTCGGCTGTGGTCATGATGCGCCGTGCTGGCCCAGGCGACGTCGATGAGCTCGGCGCGATCGCGGCTGCCGCTTACCAGAAGTACGTGTGCCGGCTCAGGAAGGCTCCGGCGCCGATGACCGCTGACTATGCGCAGGCGGTCCGCGAGGGGCAGGCGTGGGCTGCCCTCGAGGACGGGCAGATCGTCGGCTTTGCCATCATCATTGCCCAGCCTGGCTATCTGCTGCTGGACAATGTGGCCGTTCTGCCCGCAGCCCAGGGCCGCGGGATCGGCGCCCGGCTGCTCGCACTGGCTGAGGAACAGGCGCGCGGCCTGGGTCTTCGCGAGATCCGGCTGTACACCAACGAGGCCATGACCGAGAATCTCGCCTACTACCCTCGCCATGGGTACGCCGAGACCCACCGGGCCGAGCAAGACGGATTCAATCGGGTGTTCTTCCGTAAGCCCATCGACTGACCCGACTCGCGGCATGAGAGTACTTGTGGCCGAACATCGCCGACTCTCTACTTTAGGTCGCCTTGGATGTCGCTGTAGAGTTTCCACACAGCTAGGACTAGAGCGATCAACAGGACCCATGGCGCGGCCTCGGCGGTGAAGGCAGGTGTGGAGGGCGATCGCGTGCCAACGTAGCTGGTAATCGCTGCCATGACGGCGGCGATCAAAGTCAGAATGGCTAGGCCGAGCTGAACCTTGACCATCGGCTTGAAACGGATAACGTCTCGCCATTTTGCTGGGCGGTACTGAATATGGGCGTCCCTCCCGCCGAGAACCGCCAACAAATCTCCAGGCAAGACGGCTGCCGTCCCCTCATCCCCACGCTGGCCGGCTGACAAGAGCCGTGAGCGCCCGTTAGCCGCCCGAACCACCACCCGACTGAGCGGCGCGCTGCCGATAGGGAACAAGATCATGCCCTGTACTACCACGCTGCCAATCCCAGTGATCGTAACATCGGTCCACGGATCCGCCTGTTGCGCGACCATCACGTCTCCAAGTCCGAGAGAAGCTCACCGAATTGCCCGGGAAATAGATACCGAAGAGTTCCGGTACGCCGTGTGGCCGCCTCGTACCGGCCCAGACGGCCTGCCGAGATCAACGTTTCTACAAGGGGTCCCGGCTCATGGTCCTCTGGTACAAGGGCATGGGCGACACCGACAGCGTCGGCTAGGAGCTGCGTGTCCCGGACGCCCGCAGTAATACCGTGCCTCGCGAGCCGGATTCTAGCTGCTGCTCTCAGCTCCACAGTGGCATCTGCCAGCGCGGGAAACCGTCCCTCGAACTCCTGTGAACTAGACAACTCCAACCCGGCCACAGGCTCGCCGACCCCCGCTGACGCGGCGACTGCCTTAGCAACGCTTGTGAAGCAGATCCATTTCCCTGACCCTTGGTCCTTCTCGGCGTGACCAGCGCATCCGAATACCGAGCACTCGAAACATGTACCGAGTGGATCAGGCACCCCCGGCCCGTTCTGCACCACAACCGCAACCGCAAGAACGTGCGCCCAACATTGCGCGACCATACTTTCCCCCTCCCTCGGACCTGTCTGTCAGTTTAATAGTAAGCCTTGTTCGCTAGAGAATCACGAGTGAGTATGCGGGGCGATGCACACGATAAGTATGCGCAGAGGCAACGCACTCATCTCGGCATGCATGAGTGCATGTGTCACCGCACCGGCAAGGGGTTCGACCGTGCTGCTGCCTCATTCCACTGATTCGAGGAAGATCCTTCTTCTGAAGCCGCCGCGCTGA
>PMST01000518.1:15279-23548 GCA_003168295.1 Actinomycetota bacterium | reverse complement strand
CCGTCGGCCGCCGGTCCTGGCCCGGCGGCACCGCTGCGGGCCCGGCCCGCCGGAAGGTCAGTACGGCCAGCGGCCGACGCCGCCAATCCCCGGTATACCGGTCGGCAGGTGTGGAACCGGCGGCGGACCGACGTTCCGGATCGCGGCCTTGCGGCTGGCCAGGATGTACTCGGCCTGCAGATCGGTGGGCGGGACCTTCTCGTGCCCGGCCGCCTGAGCCAGCCACTGCTCCGCCGAACGCAGATCGAGCCCGCGCAGCAAGAAGCTCCGCCGGCTCGATGTCGGTCCGGTCCACCCACAGCCGCTTGCCCCGGGCACTTAACGTCTCCTGGAGCCGGTCGACGAACGCCGTATCGTCCGACAGGCGCCGGTAGGACACGAACGCATCAGGCCGCGGATCTCCCGCCGCAGGCTCATTGTCAGTCGCAGGCAACGGTCCGCTCCCCTCCCCAGCAGCGCGCACTTGACCCCTATAGTCCCCGCCCGCCCGGCACCGATGCCACCCATCTGCGTAAATTTCAGCGCTTGTCCCTTAGCCTGCGGAATGCATGGCTGACTGCGGTGGCGTCATTCCCCGTTAGCTTTTTGCAGGGCGCGGTCGGTCCGGTCAATCCCGCCGGAGCGCGCCCCGGACCCGGCTCGGTGAGCAAAAGCCGGTTACGGCACGCGGTCACTGTCCCGCTATGCGTCGTACTTGTTCGGCCCAGGCGTCCCGGGCAGGCAGTAGAACACGATGAGCGTGATGGTGCCGATGAGCGGGATGAAGCCGATGAGCCACCAGAACCCGCTCTTGCCGGAGTCGTGCAGCCGCCGGACCGCCAGGCTGACGGTCCCGATGGCGACGAGCAAATAGATGATGTACTGGATGGCGACGGCATGGGCCGCCCTCCCGATGATGGCGCCTATCAGGTCGATGATGATGGCGCCGATGAAGAACCACCAGAAGGCGGATCGTGAGGCGCGGCCGTTGAAGGTGACGATGTTCTTGAAAGCTTCGGAGATCGCCTCGCCGAAGCCGACGGACCCGCCCTGCAGGTAGCCCCGCTGGCTGGGGTCCCAGCCGCCTTGCGGCGGCTGCCCGTAACCGCCTGACGGGTCCTGCGGGTACGGCTGGTAAGGGCTGCTCATGAATATCCTCCGTTTTATCGTAAGCCGCGGTTAGGAGAATGCCTACCCAGCGCCATCGCGGGTAAATATGCGACAGCTAGTTCACCTTTGTTAGCCTGCGTAGTGCCGCGCGCAAGAGGGCCGTCATGTCACGCGGATAGATCCCCAGCACTCTCCGATGACGTGCATCGTCTTCGCCGCGCGCCCGCACCAGGGCCAGCGCGCGCTCATTGACGGCGACGTCATGGACCTGCTCAGCCGAGGCCGGGTCATCGACATTTAGCAGCGCCTGCGTATAAAGCGCGACGGCGTAACGTCGGTAAATGTCCCGGCTGCAGCCAGAGCCGGCCGCGGCAGAAGAACGGTCCGTGCCAGTCTTACCCGATCCCAGCATCGAAAGCTCCGAGCATCCCGGCGGCGTTGCAGGCGGCAAGCGCCATCAGCCACCGAGGTCCGGAGCGGCTATCCGACGTTAACACGGGCGAGCTCGCGACCGTGAGTGTCCCCGCACCAGGTGCTGATGTGGATTCGGGCTTGTGGCGACGAACGCCAGCCCAGCGGCTTCGAGGACAAGGCGACGGTGAACCTCGTGGTGGACTGGCCGCGGGGGGTGACGAGCCCGGCGGGCGGCGGCATGTGTCATCGGCAGGCGCTGGGCCGCGGTTCACCCGGGGCGTAACGCGCCCAATCCGCTTTTGTCGGTGGTCCGACATCGGCACAGAGCGCTGCGTACGGATGGGCGAAAAGCGGCATCTGCCACATCCGTATGGTGCCGTCGGTGTCGGCGGTGGCCAGGAGCTTGCTGTCCGGGCTGAAGGCCGCGCCGGACACGCTCCCGCCCGAGCCGGCGCCGGCCGGGAGGGGAGTGCCGACGGCCTGCCCGGTGGCCGGGTTCCACAGCCGCACATAGCCGTCGGCGTAGGCGGGCGGGCTTGGTGCCTGGGCGACAGCGAGCATGCTCGCCGGGACTGATGCCACCATTGCCCTTGGCCTTCTGCAGCTGAAGGACGAGGTGGTGGGGTTCGGGCAGCAGGTGATGCGCCGGGTCTCGGAATGGCACAGCGGACTGTCGCGATTCAGCCGGTCTGAGCGGCTGTTCGCCGCGCATGCGGTGCTGGTGGTCTCTTCGTATTTCGAGGCATTAGGAGTGGCGCAGCTGCCGGTGCCGGCGGTCCGGCTCGCGTTTACCGCGGCCGAGCAGGTGTCGCTGGCTGCGGGCAGCGGGACGCTGCCGGGCGGGTATGCCGGCATGATCGAGCTGCTGGCCAGGGAGCCGCTCCCGGTGCCGAATTCGTCGTCGCCGTTCGCCGTGGTCTGCGCGCGGCTAGCGGATTGCTACCGGAGGATGTCGGACAGGGTTCTGGAGTTGGTGGCCGGATTGCCGGTGTGGGCTGAGCTGGATGCCGGCCGCAGGCAGCGTACGGAAGCCGTGCTCGGCGAGGTGCCGGCCAAGGCCCTGGAGGTCTACGAGGCTGCCTACCGGGCCCTGGCGGCGGACAACCGGGAATTCGCCATCTGGGCGGGCCTGGCTGAGCTGCACGCGGCGGGCTCGGGACTGTCGGGCATGGAGGAACTGCTCGGCCAGATCGCGGCGCGTCGGCCCGGGGACCGGCCGCTGGTGCACCTGCTGGCATCAAAGCCTACTTCTCTGGCTGGGCCAGCGGCGGGTCCCAGCGATTGAGCGGAAACCCAACGTAAGCTTTCCCAGCCGATCACTCCATGTCACAGATCGCCGGAACCTGGAGCGAGGTCAGTCTCCAGAAAAGCGCTCCAGACCGCCGACTCTGTGCCACGAGCAGTCGCGCCGACTGACCGCACGCAGACGTACAGAACGTCCAGTTCTTGACGCTCATCAGTGCCGTACCTCAGGCATGAGAGTGCGTTTCCATGCGTAGACGGAACTTTGCCAGTGTGAGCCCGCCGTGGTCCTGGGTTAGGGATACTGTCCGCCATGCCATCAGGTTGGGCTGCACGCCTTGGGGAGCATCGAGCCTGGATCATGGAGCGAGTGCGCGGACTTGCTGCTGTCATCAGGCGGCGACGACGTCGGCCCGGTGGGCCACCGTTTCGCAATGGTTCCGAAGAGTTTCTTGCCAGCCGTGCTTAGTGATAGCGCACCGCTGCGACCACGGCGGCGATCCCAATCGCAGTAGTTATGAGCCATTGCCAAGAGCTAGACACGAAGTGCCCGACGAGGGCAGGTGCCCCTACCTGGACGTCGATCGTGAATTCGCGCACAGCGAGGCTCTTGTGCACCAATGGCTGGCCCGCCAATGGAATCCGGAGGCTGACAGACATGACCAGGCGCTGTTGACCTCGTTTGAGGGCGCAGATGTCGAACTGCCACTTAGTGCTGACATCTTGGGTGACGCTTTGCTCCTCATCGCTGTAAGCCTTGATTCGGAACCCATCACCGCTAAGAGTCACCGCCATCAACGGCGCGGTCGGGATCTCTGCCAGCGGGGGGTTGCCGTGTCCGCGGAGGTATTCGAGAAGTTCCGCGTCCAGCTTGAGGGTGCGGGTCACTCGCACTTCGACTAGTTCCGTCTGGCTCAGTTTCATCCGGCCGGGCGGGTTGAACAACAAATGCCCTTGCTTAACCAGGTCGGCGTTTGCACTTTGTACCAAGTCGTCGTAGCCGACTGCTTGCGAAGCCGAAGCCGAAGCCGAAGGCGGTGGTGGTGACGCCTGGACCGGATGGCGGTAAAGGCGACGGCTCGTCCGAGGCGGGCGTCCTCCCGGGCTTCGTCCCGGGAGTTGCTCGAGCGTCCTTGCACCAACCACACCGGGGAGGGGCAAGCGATCAAGCAGCCTTAGATCACCCAGGGGAGCCCAGCCAGCCACCACCAGAACCGCCAAGGCCACCCACAACCCCATCATCGGCCGCCCCGTAATAAGCGCCGCCACCACGCCGCCCACTGCCGCCGCAACAACCGAGAACCCCGCCGCGAAGGCGGCGAGCACCCACGGCGGCCGCCGCTTCCCACTCCACGTCAAGGTCAGAAAAGCGTCCGGGGCTGCGCCGACTACCACGAGAACTGCGAAAGCCACCCACAACCCCAGCGACGGCCGCCCTGTAATAAGCGCCGCCGCCACGCCGCCGGCTGACGCCGCAACAATCGAGACTCCTGACGTAACCATGCGCCACATTGCGATCCGCCCCAGGTGAAGCCAATATTCCTCCTGCAATCTTGGCAGCAAACAGCCGAGTTTGATCAGCCAACCGGGTCCACCTCGAAAATCGTCGCCATGCCCGCACGCGTACCGGAAGGGGGTAGCGGCGCACAAGCCTCTCGAGTGATGTGGGTGGAGTCGCTGGAGGGGCGGACACATACACTCAGCGGGCCATCCCTGAATCCGCGGCTCAGGAGATCGTTCGAGCGACGAGCTAGCGGGGAGACCGTGCTGCAGAGGGGAGCCGGGGATCCGATCTTGGAGTTGGCCTCAGTTGGCCGTAGCAGCCCAGGTCAGCCGTCGCGCCTGCGCCCCCCGGACCGGCGTGCCCCCCGCGGCTCGAAGACCGGCGCCGTCGGCTACCCAAAATGGTCAGCCATTCATCCAGCTACCCCTACGCCAGGCCGGGAATGACGCATCGCGACGAATGGAACGTGCGTCGATGGATCAAACCGCGCATAACGCCGATTACGCGCGGCCAACTGCAATCGTGATTGCAGACGCGTGCGCACTCCGATCATCCAGATCTGCGCGTGCTACGGTCCCGCCTTGATTGATCGTGGGTGGTCATCAGCGTGATCATCCATCTTCGGCCAGCGCGAGGCTGGCACCCTGGCCGACAGCATCGGGCCTTGGCCGACGGCCAATCAGCGAAGCATGTCGTGCGCGGCTGTCACGGCGATCACGAGGCGGGTGGGGCTGCGGCAGCGATGTCTGTGTTTTCGGCCCGTGTCGCGAGATCAGGCCCCCGTGCAAGGAAGCGCTCCCGCAGCACGAATTTCTGGATCTTGCCCGACGGCGTGAGGGGGAACTGCTCGAGCACCGTCCAGTAGCGCGGTGTCTTGTGCGGTGCGAGGTGCTCCCGGCAGTACGCGAACAGTTCGTCGGGGTCGGGAGTCTGGCCGGGCGCAGGCCGGATGAACGCGGCGACCTGCTCCCCCCATTTCGCGTCGGGCACCCCGACCACGGCGACGTCGGCCACGGCCGGGTGACCGAACAGGACCTGCTCGATCTCGCGCGGGTAGATGTTCTCGCCACCACGGATGATCATCTCCTTGAGCCGCCCGGCGATCTGGCAGTAGCCGCGCTCGTCCATTGCGGCCAGGTCGCCGGTGTGCAGCCAGCGGTCGGCGTCGATGGCGGCCGCGGTCTTGCCGGGGTCCCGGAAGTACCCGGTCATCACGTGATAGCCGCGCGTGCACAGCTCGCCGGTTACGCCGGGCGCGACGGTCTGCCCCGATCCGGGGTCGATGATCTTCACTTCGGTCTGCGGCAGCGGCTGACCCAGGGTGCGCGCCCGGTCCTCAGCAGTGTCCTGCGGCGATGTCTGGGTGATCACCGGGGACGCCTCGGTCTGCGCGAACACGATCGACACCGGCGCGCCGAACGCGGCCTCCACCCGGCCCACCAGCGCGGGCGGCACGACGGCCCCGCCTGTCACAACTGCCGTACCGATACCGTGCCGGCCGGGGCGGAACCCGGGGTGGTCCAGCATGCCGATGAGCATCGTCGGCACGCCGCCTAGGGTGTCGGGTCGCTCAGCGGCGATGAGCTCGAGCATTAGGCCGGGATCGAAGTACGGCGGCAGGACCAGCGTCCCGCGGGTGACGACCGCGCCGAGCACGGCCATCACGCACCCGGCGGTATGGAACAGCGGCATGGCGCTGAGCTGGACGCTGCCGGGCCCGACGCCCAGGCGGGCGGTGTACAGCCGGGCGTTGTTGACGATCCCCCGGTGGTGGAGCACGGCGCCCTTGGGAAAACCGGTCGTGCCGGAGGTGTACTGGATCTGAGCCGGCGCGTGCAGGCTTACCTCCGGCAGCGCCCGGTCCGGCGCGCCCTCGGCGCAGAACGCCTCCCAGCCGGCGAACGAGACCACCTCGCGCAGCGCGGGCAGGTCACCGCGCACCTGCTGCACCATCTCGGCCATCGGGCTTCCGCGGTAGGCCGGGACCAGGAAAATGCCGTCGGCCTGCGACTTGCCCAGCACGTACGCCAGCTCCTGCGGCCGCAGCGCGGGGTTGACCGTCACGATCGTGATCCCGGCCAGGCCGGCGGCCAGCTCGAGGATCACCCACTGAGGGATGTTGTTGGCCCACACCGCGATGCGGTCCCCCGGGGCGAAACGGCCCAGCAGCGCCCGCGCCGCGCGCTCGGATGCCTCCAGCAACTCGGCGTAGCTCCAGCGCCGCCGGGCCGCTGGGTCCACCACTCCCTCCACCAGCGCGGTGGTGTACGGCGCCTCTGCCGCCGCGCCGCGCAGGGCGTCGCCCACGGTAACGTCGACGACCGGCTGCGAGAAGTCGGCGGGCCAGTACGAGGCCGAGAGCGTCATGATCCCCCCAGGCTCCATGTAATCCCGGACACCGATGCCAAGCCAAGAGCGGCGGTCGGACTTCCTTCTGGCGATCCTCCCCTGGGACCAGGGCGAGTGCAAGACCGTGGCGGCCGGACGCTCCCGGTCTTCGGACCCAGGCTCGCCGCGATCGCCACGGACAGGGCATCGTCCGGGTCATTCTTGTTCGTGTCGCCAGCCTGCAGCAGCCGCACCCGCGACGCCAGCTTCGGTTGCACATCCACTACCCGCTCACCGGCGGCCACGAGCTGCCAGTCCAGCAGGCGGCCCAGCCCGGCGGCGCCCTCGACCGCCCAGGTCCGCTCCGGCCACGCCGCCGACTGCTCCGCCAGCTTCCCGGCCTGCCCAGCCGACGCGCGGACCCGGATCTCGCCCAGCGGCTCTTCCGCCGGGCCGATCACCACCGCCGTGTGCGATCCCTTATGCGGGTCCACGCCGATCATCACTGCCACCATCAGCATCCTCCAGGTCGCGACCACCGGGAAACAGCGAACGTGGCGGGCATGCCTAATTCCGGATCTGCTAGCGCTCGCACCTCTTTCGAGCCACGCCACGGCAAGACCTGGCAGGCTGGCACCTCGTTATAAAGCCCGGCCGAGCCAGAACCGGCACGGTCGGCAGGCGGTTCGGGAGCCAGCCCGTCAGACCTCACGAACGCTACGGCACAACCCGAAGCGCCCTCAGGAACAATTAGGCGGATCTCGCGTGCTGGCCGTAACCAGCGATCGTGACACTGCGTCGCCTATGCTCAAGAGCACGAGCGACCTGATCGCCGAATCGGCGCGTCCGAGCCGTAGCACGCGAGGTTTGTCACTAGCGCCAGATCCATCCGTTCGGCGCGACTGCGGTCGGGCACCGGAGAAACGTCGCCGTGCATAGGCGGGCTCGATGGCCTGGGATGAGTTCACCGGCGATGACGGGTGGCCTTTGAGGACGGGTCAGCCGACGGTCCGGTGACCTGGCCGGTGTCTTGGTCGATGACGCGGACGCCGGGCGCGAAATGCGCCGCGGTGGCGGCCATGCGGTGCGTATCCAGGCGCCACATGTTCACCGCGCGGCTGGCCAGCAGCGTGTCACCGCTGACACCAGCCGTGAGTGCCCGGGCTGTCGCCTTGGCGGCCCGCTGGCCGCGGCGCCCGGCCAGCGGGCGGGTGCCTTTACGGCGGGTCACGCCGACGTAGCGGATGGAACGGCCGTAAGGCATCGGCTGGCGCCAGAGCACGATTTCCCTGATGTCGGCCCACGGGATGAGCACGGTGGTCGCGCCGTACCGCCCGGGCGAACCGCCCAGGGTGACGCCGCTGGCATCCACCCGCAGGGCAACCCGGCGGGTCGCGATGCTCGCGATGAACACCAGCGCGCCACCGCCGAAGAACACGAGCGTGACCACCCGCAGGGCCAGCGACATCGGCACCGTGAGCGCGACCAGCACGAACACGGCAGCTCCCATGATCAGGCTGCCGCTGCGGCGATTCCACCCGTAGCGGGCCACATACACACCAGGCTCACCAGTCACGCCGCTTATCATGTCCCAGCCCAACAGCACATGACCAGGCTTTCCGCCACGAATGCACATATCAACCAGATCTGGAAAGCAGTTGCCGCAATAACCGGTTGACCCGGCATCCGTCC
>PMST01000518.1:1227-15263 GCA_003168295.1 Actinomycetota bacterium | reverse complement strand
GGCTCTGCGACGATCACCCGTATGATCGGGGTCAGGACCTGACGCTCACCCGCTGACGGCTGGAGATTGACAGGGCGCCGTGGACGACCTGGACGACCTGGGCGGCAAAGAGCTGATCCAGTCAGCCCTGCGTGGCGACTTCGAACTCATCGTCGGCTATGGCGAGGGGCACCCGGGGACCTGGGCAGGAGCGTGGTTCGACAACGAGCCGGCCGTGCGTATCGTCGCCGCGTTCACCGGCGATGCCGCCCGGCACGACGCCGCGCTGCGCCCCAGGCTCCGGCATCCTGGCCGGCTCGTCGTGGAGAGCAGGCAGCTCTCGCTCTCTGATCTGCGGCGGATACGAGAGGAGATCGAGCGCGACCTCGGGCAGCGAGCCGCGGAGGCCGGCCGCCCGGTCCTCCTCACCTCCATCGGAGAGGGAGCCGGAGTCATCAGCGTGACCTTGCGAGCCGACCAGGAGACTCTGGCCAGCGAGCTCGCCGCCCGCTACGGGAACGCTGTCAAGCTGCGGGTGGGATGGTTCCCTTTCCCGGCCCGCCGGCGCAGCCACCCGCGGCCGCCCGCCCGGCCGGCGCTGCAGGAGCAGGTCTTCGAAGGGCTCGAGATGAGCGTCGAGGCCGGCCAGCAGGTCCTTGAAGCCGGCGACGACGGCCACGGCCGGCTCGTCCTGCGCAACGGCAGCTCAGAAAGGATCGGTCCGCTCGGCGCCGGCCAGCCGCTGGCCGGCTCCCTGCTGAACGCTTCCCTGGAGGCCGTCGGCGGCTACGGCGGCTGGATCGCCGGCACGGGACTGATCATCGACCTCGCACCGGGACGATCAGCCAGCATCCCGGTCATTTACGGAACCGCCAGCACCCGCGAGGACCTCGGCTACGTCGTACCGCCCGGCAGGTACTGGCTCCAGGTCCAGATGCGCTTCCGGCCCGGCCCCGGCGGGCCTGCGACGAACACGCTGACCGCCCCCCTGACACAGATCACGATCATCCCCCGAGCGCGGCCCCCTCGCGGCACCAGCGCCTGAACCGCCACGCGGCGCACTTGGGCCATCAACCTGCAGGCGGCTCCAGTTACCCTGACAAACCCAGACCCTGCTACACACAGCAACGACAAATGGCAAGCTCAGAACCACACAGATCGATGCCGATCAGGCACTGTTGCCTCGGCAGGTTCGGTGTCCGGTGGTTGATGCAGAATTGCCGGTTCTGCTCATTAGCAGGCTCGCCTGGCGGGACGGGCGGGATGGCGGTATCGGGTGGCCGCCCGGCTGCCGGGGGAAGCCGCCGCCGGCGGTTACTGGTCCTGGCATTGCGCCGGGGTGCTGCGGGATGCCGGAGAATGGGGTTATGAAGGGCATTTCCGCGGGCCGGTCCGGCTGGCCGCCTCTGGCTTGGGCTATGTGGCTGCCATGCGTATCCGCGGTCGTCGCGGGGGGCCTGTTCGTCGTGGCCGGCCTGGCAGGCCTGGTGATGGGGAGCTGGGACACTCCCGTGGCCGGCCTGGGATGGCTGAAGGCCGGCGCGATCGGCCAGTCCGGTCTGGCCGTCGTTGCCGCCGCCGCGCTCATCGCCGGCGTGGCGCACCCCGGCTGGCACCGCGGCGCCGCGATTACGCATATGCGATCATCGCGCTGGAGATCGGCTGGTTCTTGCTGACCCGCATGCTGGTTCAAGACCATCCGTGAGTCCCGCGCCTAGGCAGCGGTGCGTTGGACCGCACGCAGAACACCCGCATCTGGCCTTATTACGGTGGCACCCTCACTCGCCAGTCCGTCGCGCCTAACGGCGGTTCCCGTGCATGTTGGGGAAGCGGTCAGTGACCGCCTCGCGGCCATCGTCATCGGGCGGCCGTTGGCCTGTCCGTCTGGCGGCCGGGGCCGCCAGACGGAGCTGTTAGCGGGTGCGGTTACCTGGCGGCGCCGGCGACGTAGGCGGCGACGATGTAGGTAGCGTGCCGGTCCAGGCTGCCGCGGGACCGGTCGTACCGCATTGTGGTTCGGGGGTCAGCGTGGGAGGCGGCCTCCTGCACGTCGCGCAGCGGCACGCCAGCGTCGAGCGCGGCGGTGATGAACGCGTGTCTGAGCGTGTGCGGGCCGACGTTCTTGCTGATGCCGGCGCGGCGCGCGACCTTGCGGACGATCCGTCCGGCGCCGTGCCGGTCGAGCCGCCGTCCGTCATGAGTGAGGAAGACGGGTCCGTCGCAGCGTTCGCCGGTGGCCAGGTCGATCGCCCGGGCGGTGCGGGGCGCGAGCGGGATGGTGAGGACCTTGCCGCCCTTGCGGGTGATCGTCAGGGTCCGGTGCCCGCGCTCTAGGCCCAGGTGCTCGATGTCAGCTCCGGTGGCCTCCGAGACCCGCAGGCCGTTCAGGGCGGTGCCTGGTCCCAGGAGGCCGCATTGTGTGCTGCCTGTTCGGCGAACGGCGCCGGCGCAGCCGCCAGGATCGGGCGCCGGTCTCGGCCGCCTGCTGGTGATGGCGCGGCGACCGGCGGGGCCACCGGACTGTCTGGCTGGGCCGTCACCTGGGAGCGGCACGGTGCCGAGCCGGCACCTCCGGGCTCCACCAGGCGTTGGTGCGGCGCCGGTAGGGCCGGGCGAACCCGTGCAGCAGTATGAACCGCGGCACGGCCGGCACTTGATGCGCCGCAACCTGGTAGCCTTCCGGGTCGATCTCGTCGATCAGCCAGTGCCCTTCCAGCCCGAGCTGCCAGAGCGACTTCGGCTTGACGACGTACTTGTGTTGCCAGGCATCCAAGTCCGGCGCGGTGAGGGTCTCCGCCACCACCGGCATCGCCTCCTGTACTTCCCGGTCCAGGTGCGGCAGCAGCACATCGGTGAG
Source organism: Actinomycetota bacterium (assembly GCA_003168295.1). The sequence goes on along the minus strand of PMST01000518.1, from coordinate 12,427 downwards.
CGAGTTCAGCGCTTGCACCAGCTCGAGCCGCGGACCGTCGCTCTCGGTGGAGCGGTACTGCTGCGCTGTCGCGGTCACCGCCTCGACCGCGGGCACGATCGCCCGGTGGTCAGCCTCCATCGCGTCCAGCAGCTCTGCCGCGGCCGGGTTGCGCTGGCGGATGAACGGCCACAAGCCGGCGTCCTCGGCCTCGTGGTGCGCATGCAGAATCTCGGTGAGCCACAGGACCTGCCCCGCCACCGCCTGCCTGCGGCTGCCCTGCGGCACCGGTGTTGTGGTGAGTACCAGCCGGACCCGCGTCAGGTCACGGCGGAACGCGGCGTGCACGATTCCCATTATCCGGGTGTCGGCCGGTAGTTCTGCTGTCATCATCTGCACCTCCTGCGGCAAACGCCGCAACAGCCGCCTTCTGCAATCTGGCGGGTCCGGGCATCGGCTTAAGTGGCCGGCATTTTGGGGCTGGCATTGTCTGGAGCCGGCATGCGGGCTGGCGATCTTTTGTGCGGCCGTGCCGGGCGGGCCGGCAGCCGCCAGTTCCACCGGCCGAACAGCGCGACGAGCGCGGGGACGAGCAGGCAGCGGACGATGGTCGCGTCGATGAGGATGCCTGCGCCCAGGCCGGTGGCGAGTATCTTGATGGCGGTCGAGGGGGCGCTGGACATGGCCAGGAACGCCAGCGCCAGGATCAGTGCCGCGCTGCTGACGAGCCGGCCGGTGCGGCCGAGGCCGGCGACCACGGCGTCGGGGGTGGAACCGGTGGCCTGGTACTCCTCCCGGATGCGGGACAGGATGAATACCTCGTAGTCCATCGAGAGGCCGAACAGGAAGGCGAACACGAAGACCGGCGCCCAGAAGGTGACGGCGCCGGTGGCGCTTACCCGCCACAGCGCGTCGCTGCCATGGCCTTCTTGCCACACGAACACCAGGACGCCATTAGCCGCCGCCACGGCGGCGAAGTTCAGCGCTACGGCCTTGACCGGTATCAGCAGTGAGCGGAAGGCGACGGCAAGCAGCGCGAAAGTGACCAGCGCGATCAGGCCGAGCATCTTCCACAAGTTGCCGTAGGTGGCCGCGGTGAAGTCGATGATCTCGACGCCGACCCCGCCGACCCCGAGTACTGCCGGGTCGCGGGCCGTCGCGCTCCGGACCGTGCCGACTGTGCGCTGCCCGGTGGGCAGGTTGGCCTCGGCGGCCGGGAGCACGCTGATCACGGCGGTGCCGCCGGCCCGGTAGTCCGGGCTGGACGGCGCCACCACTGTATACACCCCTGGCAGCGCTGCGAGCCGCGCGGTGAGCACACGAGTGTCGCCTGTGGTGAGAACCTCGATGGGCGTGAGCACCCCCGAGGGCACACCTCCGGCGAGCAGCGTGTCCAGGCCTGCCCGTGCCGGGCCGGATGCGGCCAGCGAGGTGGTGCGCGGGAGCCCGATCTGGACGGAGAACAGCGGAATGATGAGCGCGGCCAGTGTGGCCAGCCCGACGGCAGCCGAGGCCCACCGCCAGCGCACCACACCGCGGGCCCAGCCGGACCAGCGCCGGCTCGGCGGCGCCGCGATGTGCCGCCGCGGCCAATCCAGTCGCTGCCCGGCCGTGGCCAGCAGGATCGGCAGCAGCGTCAGCACGACAGCCGACGAAACCAGCGGGATCAGCAGCCCGGCATACGCCAGGCCATGCAGGAACGGCACCGGCAGGGCGATGAGCGCGAGCAGGCCCACGCTGACCACCAGCCCGGACAAGAGTACCGACCGGCCGGCGCTCGCCATCGCCGCGTAGACGGCGGATACCGGGTCCTGGCCCCGGGCGCGCTGTTCGCGCCACCGGCTGACCATAAGCAGCGAGTAGTCGATCGCTACGCCGAGGCCGACCAAGGCGATCAGGTACTCGGCGATGAAGCTCACGTCGGTGACCTCGGTGACCACGCGCAGCAGCAGAAACGCCGTGAGGATCGAAATGCCGGCGACGGCGAGCGGGAGCACCGCCAGGAAGCTGGCGAAGACGAACGCCAGCACGACCAGCGCCCCCACGGCTCCGATCATGGCCTCCGCGATCACGGCGGTGCCCTGCTTCGCCGGTTTAGTGTTTTCCAGCTGGCGCAGCCCGGTCATGCGCACGGTCCAGCCCGCCGGGGCGGCGGCCTGGACCGCCCGCGCGACCGCGAAGTCCGCGGGCTGCAGGGTGTCCGGCTGGTTGCCTGGCGTGAAGATCAGCGCGAACGTGCTGCGCCCGCCGGCGGTGACGAAGGCGCGGTCGCCGGTGGTCGCATAGTCGGCGATCCTGACGTGCGGCACGGCGTGCCCAGCGGCGAACACCCGGCCGGCCTCGGCGGCAATACCACGGCCGTCGATCGTCTGGCCCGCTGGCAGCGTGATGACCGGGACCGTGGGTGTCGCGGCACCCCCGTTGTCATAAAGGGCTGCGATCCGCTGATTGGTGACGTATCCAGGGGATCCGGCCAGTGCGTAATTCGTGGTCAGCCGGCCGATGGTGGTCTTGGCGGTAGCGGCGCCGGCCACCGCCAGCAAGAGCCAGATCAGGGCGACGGCCCGCCGGTGTGACAGCACGATACGGGTCAGGGTTTGCATTCTTGCCTCCGGCGGGCCTGGCGTTCTGCAAGGGCAGGGTGGATGGGGGCGGGTGATCAGGGGGCGACGCTGGGACTGGCCGCGGAGACACGCTGGGCAGCGTGCCCGGCTGGCACAGGGTCCGTCGCGTCGACGGGCTTCGCGCGCACCAGGCTCACCCCGGCCCAGACCAGCCACAGGGCGGTCAGCGCACCGAGGATGAACAGCGGCCCGGCAGCCACCAGGCGGAACCCTTCGGTTAGCACGCCTGCGACGGCCATCCCAAGCCCGCCGACCGCGCCGAGGATCCCGACCGGGCGAGGTACCACCGACCGTGCCCCGAGCGCCAGCGCCGCGAATCCGGTGCCGAACGCGAGCCATCCGATGGTCTGCAGCGGCGCGGTCAGCCAGACGAGCGGCGCAGCGCCGCCAGCGGCGTAAACGGCGGCCTCGGGGCGGGCGGCGATATCGACGGCGGCCCCGACGATCATGACGGCCAGTCCTACCTGCAGCAGCCGGGCACCGCCGTGGGCGAAGGCCGACCGGCGGGTCACGCCGGTATCGATCAGCAGCCAGACGCCCCATGCCAGCAGGGCGAAGGCTGCGATTTCCGTCCAGGTGGCAGCCGGCCACTTAGGGTCCTGCAGGTAGGCGGCGATGGTGGCGCGGTAGCTGCCGTTGCCCCTGGCGCCCTGCGGGTGCAGGATGCCGGCGACGAGATCGAAGATCCCGCCTGCCACCAGGGTCACTCCTGCGATCTTGCGCAATTCGATGGTCATTGATCCGTTCCTTGTCTGCGATGCGGTGCCGATGGTGGTCGCCCGCTGCCAGGAACGGTACGGAGACCGCCGGTCCGGGAGAACCGGGCTCACCCCCGTTCTGGCCTGCGCGGCGCTGCGGGGCCGGGGTGCAGCCGGCCACACCCCGCAGATGCGGCCGGCCCCCTGTTCACCAGGCTGCGGCTACGCGATCCTGGGGCTATGCGGACACGCGTGGCGGTCGCCGTCATCGTCTTGGCCGGCCTGGCCGGGTTGGCGGGGATCGTGGTCGAGGCATCGTTCGGCGTGCCGACTCCCGGCCCGTCCGGGGTGGCACAGCCGCAGGTGTGGGCGCTGGCCGGGCTGTTGCCGCTGCTGGCCACGGGCACCGCGCTGAGCCTGTGGCGGCCCGCGGAGCGAGTTCCGCGGCTGCTGCTGGCGATGGCCACCGTGATGGCTCACCCGCGAAAACTCGACGTCCTGCGCGAGATAGGTGGCGGTGAGCTGTGCTGGGAGGAAGCTAGCACGAGCGGGATGGTATGGCTCGCACCCTGTTGGCGCGTTACGGCGCGAGCCGGAATCAGGTGCATGAGGATCCTGGCTGCCCGGGCCGGGCCACCGGACTGTGCCTGCCCCCAGACCGGGGCGTGTGGCGGTGGTTCGCCGCTGGCCGGCGGTCCTTGTGATCATCACGATCTTCCGGGGTGGCCGGCTGCCGTCGAAGGTGACGCGAGCGTGATGCGGCCGGCGCGCCGGCCGGCGTGGTCGCTGTGGATCCTGACGCTGGTGATCGCCGCGATCGGTCTGTCGCTGCTGGTCTGGGACTGGTCGGCACCGACGCCTGCCGGGTTCTTCGGCGTCCGTGGGTTCACTGGCTTGTGGGCGCTCGGGTTCGGCGGCATGGGTGCGCTGCTGACCTGGCGCCGTCCCAGCCACCCGGTGGGCTGGATCCTGGCGGCTGCGGGGCTGCTGGCGGCGGTGGATTTCGTCAGCTTCGAGTACGGTCTGGCAGCTGCCGATCATCGTGGCTTGCCGGCCGGTGAGTATCTGGCCTGGCCGCAGCAGTGGATCTGGGTGCCGTTCATCGCGCTGATCACTGTCTACCTGCCCCTGCTGTTCCCGGACGGGCGGCTGCCGTCACCGCGGTGGCGGCCGGTCAGCTGGGCGGCCGGGGGATTCATGGCCATCGCGGTGACAGGGCTTGCTCTCAGTCCCGGACCGGACCGGCCCAACCTGCCAGCGCTAAAGAACCCGTTCGGGGTTCCCCTGCCCGCTGGTTCGTTCGATGCGATCTCCTTCGCGCTTGCCGGTTTGCTCGGCTGCGCCGTCCTGGCGGTGTGCTCGTTGTCCGCGCGCGCCCGCCGGGGGACAGACATCGAGCGGCAGCAGATCAAATGGCTGGCCTATTCGGGTTGCCTGGTGGCGCTGACGCTGGTGCCGTCGACGATCCTGTCGCTGACCCCCGGGATTCCCGCTCGCATCGCCGAGGGCGCGCTGACGCTCGCCATCTTGACCGTGCCGCCCGCGGTGGCGGTCGCGGTTCTGAAGTACCGGCTCTACGACCTGGACGTCGTGGTCCGCAAGACCGTGGTGGCCGCCCTGGTCGCCGGGGCCTTCACGGCCGTTTACGCGATCGTGGTGGTCGCGGTGGGTGCCGTGACCGGCCGCCCGGGCAGCAGCCCGCTCACGTTCGCGGCGGCGGCGCTGGCGGCGGTGCTGCTGCAGCCGGTGCGCGCCCGGGCCGGGCTGCTGGCCGACCGCCTGGTGTACGGCAGGCGGGCCACGCCGTATGAGGTGCTGTCGGAATTCTCCGGGCAGATGGCCGGGGCTTACCCGGTCGAGGATGTGCTGCCGCGGATGGCGGCGATGGTCGGCCAGGCGACCGGCGCCGAGCGGGCTGAAGTGTGGATGCGGACCGGGGGGACCGAACAGCTGGCGGCGGCCTGGCCGGCCCAGGCCCTCTCCGCGCCGCCGCCCGGCGAGCCGGCCGCAGCACCGGCCCCCGAGCCGCTCGCGGCACCGCTCCCGGTGACCCACGCCCCACCCGCACCGGCCTTGACGGCAGCGCCGGAGGCGGACCGGGCGCAGAACGGCCGTGCCCACGTCTTTGAGGTGGAGCATCAAGGTGAGCGGCTGGGCTCGCTGCGGGTCACCTTCGCGCCGCGGGAACCCCTGACTGCAGCCGGGGAGCGGCTGGTCCAGGCCGTGGCCGGGCAGGCAGGCCTGATCCTGCGCAATGTCGGGCTGGTCGAGGACCTGCGGGCATCACGGCAGCGGCTGGTAGCCGCCGCTGACCAGGCCCGCCGCGACCTGGAACGCGACCTGCACGACGGGGTCCAGCAGCAGATCGTGGCCTTGATGGCCAAGCTGCGCCTGGCCCGCAACCAGCTCGCCCGCGACCCCGCGGTCGCCGGGCAGACGCTGGCCGAGGCGCAGGCCGAGGCGCAGCAGACCCTGCAGGACCTGCGCGAACTGGCCCGCGGCATCCACCCCAGTGTGCTATCGGACCAGGGCATCCTCGCCGCAGTCCAGTCCCGGATCACCCGGCTTCCGATCGGCGTCCGGCTGACCGCCGGGCCTGAGCTGGCCGGCGCCCGCTACCCCGACCAAATCGAGGGCGCCGCCTACTTCCTGGTCTGCGAAGCGCTGGTGAACGTGGTCAAGCACGCACACGCATCCCAGGTCCAGGTGACGCTGTCCGATGACAGATCCCGGCTGCTCGTGGAGATCACCGACGACGGGGCGGGCTTCGTCCCGGCCGATGCGGCCGGCTCAGGGCTCACCGGGCTGACCGACCGGATCGAGGCCGTCGGAGGCAGCCTGTCCATCCGGTCCCGCCCCGGAACCGGCACCCGGCTGGCCGGCGAGCTGCCGGCCCGGGGGCGGAGGCCGGCCGGTGCCTGACTCTCCGCTGCGCGTCGTCATCGCCGAGGACAACTACCTGGTGCGCGAGGGCACCCGCAGGCTCCTGGAGGACGGCGGCGGCATCGATGTCGTCGCCGCCGTCGGCACCGCCGAAGAGCTGCTCGACGCTGTCCGCCGGCTGCGGCCCGGTGTCGTGATCACCGACATCAGGATGCCGCCGGGACATCACATGGAAGGCATCGCCGCCGCGCACGCCATCCGCGCCGGGCACCCGGGAACTGGGGTGGTGGTCCTGTCCCAGCACGCCGACGACGCCTACGCCTTCGAGCTGTTCAAAAACGGCACCGCCGGGCTCGCCTACCTGCTGAAAGACCGCATAGGCGACCTGGACGAACTACGCGGAGCCCTCACCGCGGTTGCCTCCGGCGGATCCTCCATCGACCCGCTCGTCGTGGAAGCGCTGGTCTCCAGCCGCACCCGCCTCGTCGACTCAGCCCTGCGCTGGCTCACCCCGCGAGAACTCGACGTCCTGCGCGAGATGGCCCGCGGCCGGGCCAACCCCGGCATCGCCGCCGCCCTCGTGCTCTCCGAATCCGCCGTCGAAAAGCACGTCAGCTCCATCTTCGCCAAGCTCGGCCTGGGCCCAGAACCCGCCCAGGACAGGCGTGTCACGGCGGTCCTGACGTTCCTGCGAGATTCCCCGGCGCAGCTGGATTAGCCCGCACCGATGCGCTCGTCACGACAACCCCTCAGTCCCGGTGATACGGCCGGCGCCCGGCATGACAACGCGTCGGCGATCTATGCCGCAGAACGTTCTTTCCCGCGTGACACCCGCGAGGCAGCCAGGCGACACGATTGCCGCCCATAACGGCGGATCTTGAATGGGAAACACGGGCGATTTATCGCGCTACGTGACATGCCAGATCCGCCGTGCGGGAGCGTTCGAAGAGCAGGGTCGGCTGCGCTGGTTATCGGGCTGGCTCGTCTTCCGCCTGCGGCGGGGCGATGATATCGATGGTCGGGAAGTAGGTCCGGTAGCGGCGGACGTCGCGCGTCAGCAGCCGGTAGCCCGTTATGGCCGCGTGGGCGCCGATGTAGAAGTCCGGCATCGGTGACCGCTTTTCACCGCCACCGCGCCGGTACCGGACAAACGCCTTCCCGGCAGCGAAGCCCGCGAGGTAGGGCAGCGGCTCGCGTTCGTAATCGGCGGCCGGGAGGAGTTCCTCCAGCTCTTCGACGGTCTCGTAGCCGACCGAGACCTCGGCGTAGATGAGCGGGTTGATCACGACTCGGCCGGTGTCCATGGCTGCCGCGATCTGCTGTGCCGACCAGTCGGCCCACTGCTCGTCGCCGGTGATGACGTCAAGGAGGACGCAGGAATCGACCAAGATGGCAGGGCGTATCGCCGCAGGGTCACTCCCCACGCAGCAGCGCCATTATCTGGTCGGTGCTCATGCCCGACACCTCCTGGCCGGTTGCCGTGTTGCGCAGCCGTCGGACCAGTCGCTGCCCCCTGCTTTCGGCCCCCTCGGGGCGGACGATCTGAAGCGTGCCGCCAACCTCCACGACCTCGACCTCGTCTCCGGCGTGCAGCCCGTACTTGGCCCGCAGATGCGCTGGGATGGTCAGCTGACCCTTGCTGTTCAGCACCATAACGGCCTCCCGGTGAGCGTATCCTGTATTACAGGTACTACGTAATAGTATCTATTCCCTACGACCGCCAGCAACCAGATCCCTTCACCTTCACCGGATCATGGTGCTCGCGTGACCAGAGCAATATTCGCCCTTGCCGGACCGCCTAGCTCCTTCTCTGGCCGCCCAGGCTGATCAGCCGACGGCACCGCGACATGCTGGATCGCCTGCCACTGGCCGTGACCCTGGAGATCGACGGCCTTGGCGTGTGCGGGTTCTGTCATGCCTCGCCGCGCCGCGATGACGAAATGCTGCTGGTCGACAGGCCGGCAGAACGCGGGGACGCGGCCCTGTCCGGGCTCGGCGCCGAGGTCGAGACGGTCGTCTGCGGGCACACCCACATGCAGTTCGACCGGCTCGCCGCCGGGCGCCGGGTCGTCAACCCGGGCAGCGTCGGCATGCCTTACGGCCCGCCAGGTGCGCACTGGGCCCTGCTGGGGCAAGGTATCTGGCTGCACCGTACCCGCTACGACACGGCGGCAGCCGCTGAGGTGATCCAGGCCAGCCGGTACCCCGACGGCGCGGCATGGGCCCGCGAGTACGTGCTTCACCACTGCTCCGATACCGAGGCCCTCACGGCGTTCACCGAGATCGCCGGCCAGCAGGAAGGCCCGGCGCGGTAACTGCCTGATCTGCACCCAGCTGAGCAGCACAGCAAACCGTTTGACCCCATCCCGGACGGCGGGGCCGGGCATCCAGCCCGGCCCAGGGTCAATCTCGCACCGCTACCAGGAACCGCCGGGCATGCCACGCCGAGCCGATCAGCGCGGCTACGAACCATATCGTGTGCCGGGCCGGGCGAGGCAGGAGCGTGACGGCTTCGGCCTGGGTCAGCGTCCGGCCGGCGGCCAGTTCGGCGGCCCAGGCCTGGTCGGTGACGGCGGCGCGCGCTGGAGCCGGGTACCGCTCCATCATGGCGGCCTCTAGGTCGGTTCTCGGCAGGCCGGCCTGCTGCCGGCTGCCTTCCGCGGCGCCTGTCAGGCGGGCCGCCTGGCGCGGGGGCCGAGTTCGGTGGTGATCGCGGCCGACAGTGCGGGAAGCCCTGCCTTAGCGCCGCCGCGGCCGCCAGGGCCAGCCGTGTCTTCCCGAGCCCGCCGTTGTCCGTGAGCGTGACCAGCCGCACCCCCGGCCCGGCCAGGGCAGCGCATAGCTGGTCCAGGTCGCCCTCGCGGCCGACCAGCGGCGTGGCCGACACCGGTAGGCTCGCCTGCGTGCCCAGGCTCATAGCGGCGGGAAGTCCTCACGCAACCCTGGTCCGGCCAGCTGGTAGTAACGCTCCGGCTCGCTGATGTCCTTCATGCCCTGCCGAACACCCGGCGATGCCTGAAGATCCTCCGCGCCGAATGCTCCGGGCCGGCGAGCCGGCTCGGGAGGCTATAGCGCGAGCCGTCTTCCTGGCAGCCGCGCGGCGGCGGTCTGGCCGGCCCGGGGCCGCTGCCCTGGACGCGCCGAGAAAGGCGCGTTGAGCAGGACATCTGCCCTGGTCGACGCGCCTTTCTCCCCTGCCGTCAGCAGGTCAGTTGGCTCCCGCCGCAGCGACTGTCTCCTCGTGGAAGGCTCCCGTGCTGTCTTCCCAGTAGAACTCCAGGTCCCCGGCGGTCCCGAAGACGGCAATGTTCTCGCTGCCCTGATTGATTGTCACGGTCGCGGCGGATGCTGCCTGCGGGCCCGGGTTGTTCACGCGCTGCCCCACCCACTGCCCGTTCCCGCTGGTGTTCAGGCTGGCGTAGCTCTGCAGGACGCCTTGCACGGCGCGGGCGACGACGACCGGCCTGGCGCTGTCCGTCGTGATGGCCGGCGCGGGGATGGCCCCTGGCCCGGTAAGAGACACCTGATGCCAGGTCGTGGTGCCGTTGACCGCCCAGTAGTACTTCAGGGAGAGGCCAGGTCCTTCCGCGACCACGTCGGTGGTGCCGTCGCTGCCGGTGACCGAGGGAGCGGAAAAGACCTGCCCTGCCCCGGCCACGACCTCCCGGGTCCAGGTCGAGCTGCCGTTGACCGCCCAGTACAGGTCCAGACTGTCCCCGGCTTGGATAGCGATGTCCACGCCCCCGTCGTTGACCGCCAGCGACGGCGCCACGAAGGTGGTGTTGATCCCGGTGACCGGTTCCGGGTGCCAGGTCGGGCTGCCGTTGACCGCCCAGTAGAACTCCACGGTGCCCGAGGGCCCGTCGACGGCGATATTCACGGTGTTGCCGTTGACCGCCATCGACGGCGCGGAGTACGTCGTCCCCGGTCCCGCGACCCTCTCCCCGTTCCAGCCCGTGGCGCCGATCTGCTGCCAGTAGAAGTCCAGGCTGTGGTCGGGGCCCTCCGCGGCGATGATGACGTTGTTGCGATCCTGGGCGATGGCCGGCGCGGAGTATGTGCTGTTGTTGCCGACGACCTGCTGGCCGAACCAGTATGAAGTACCGTACATGTTCCAGTAGAACCGCAGGCCGTTAGCGGAGGTCTGGGTGGCGATGACCGAGTTGCCGCCGGCCACCGTGATCGCGGGCGTCGAAGTCGTGGCGGCCAGCGCGGCAGGCATGCCCGGCCCGAACGCGGCCGCGGCGGCCAGGCCCACCGCGGCGCCCGCCCCGGCGAGCATCCTGGCCCGTACCCGGGCGATGACCGCCCGCCGGGCTGATCTGACAGTCTTCAGTGCCTGGTTCATTGTCCGCTCCTTAGTGCTGGCCCGTGCCGGGTCAGGCGCCCGTGTCTCTCCCAGGACCACGAAAATCCTCCGGAGAAGCCCGACATGGCTGGGCGGCGGTCCGCGCTGATTCTCGAACCGTAGGAAACACAGCGGAATCCCGGCATCGGGAGCTATCCCCTAGATTCCCTGGCCGGTGCCCTATATTTAGCGGCTTGGCCGCCTGAATCCGCGACGGCAACGCGCGAGCCAGCCATACCGCGCAGCTAGCCGAAGCCGCTTGCGGCGCAGTGAACGGCGGCGATGCCGAGGCAGCAAGGGCCAGGGCCTTATCTCGCGCTATCCGGTCGCTCAGGCGGTGACACCTCGCGCTGCGTTCGGCGCGGGCGCCAGGTCCCCGGCCTCGGTGCAGGAGATGAGATCCGAAGCAGAACGCGCCGCCGGCACGGGCCAACGGCTACGCCGAGAGGCTCCGGGCCGTCAGCACCCCTGTGAGTCCTGCCGGACCAGCGCAGCCCAGACCCGGCGACCGTCCGGGTGCAGAACCTTCATGCAGCCAAGCGTGCAGAACGGCGGATCCCGCGCGCGATGAGTGACCAGACCGACAGCATATTGTGACTAACGCCGACCTGCGTCGTGGTGCGAGATCGCCGAATCCGGGCGCTGTGAGGCTGGCCGACCACATGGGT
>PMST01000518.1:0-1151 GCA_003168295.1 Actinomycetota bacterium | reverse complement strand
GGCGTACTTCGCGTGGGAGCACGAGCAGGGCCGGCACGGACGACCGCACGCGCTGTGCCCGCTGTGCTGGCTGAACAAGATTGCCCCGGCTCCCGGGGCGTCCGGTGGCTCTAGTCCGGCCGAGCCGCCGGAACAGGCCTGACTGGCATGCCAACTGGGTGTCACCGCTAGCTGCGCTCACCGCCCCCGATGAGCTGCTCACCGAGATCGTGGATCAGATCCTGGGCCCACCCAAGGCCCCAGCGACAACGATTTATCTCACTGTCGGCCCGTTCGGATTATCACGCAAGGTCACCGCGACGATCCTGACCGATGCCCCTGCCGAATAGGAATTGCTACCGAACGGGTAGGAATCTGCGATTCCGGGCGCGCAGAACATCTGTTGGGGATTGGCCTCTCTTGCGACCGGCGGACGATGAGTCCAGTCGTCCATCACGCAACCTCGCCGCCCTGGCTGCAAAACGGCTAGTTAGCCTTAGGTGCCTGCGGCGGGCCGGCCGATCCTGATGCCGTCGGCGATGAACACGGCATCGAAACAGCTGGTGGACTTCTACTGCACGACGTTGCTGATGACGGTCAGTGGTCCCTCGGCCGCTGTGGGGGCCTCGAAGTGATCGAAGTAGAAGGCCGCGAGCTCCATGCTGACCTTGAAGTCGTCGCCGTCCCGCGCGGCCCGGGCGCTGACGCGGTGGAGCGCGGTGGCGCGATCGGTCGCCAGGTACACCGTTTCGGGCACGACGCCAAGCGGCCGCAGGAGCTCTCGGTACTCCTCACGCATGCCGCGTGACCAGAACGAGAAGTCGAGGACCACGTCTGACCCGGCGCGCACGAGGTCCGCCAGGCGCGCGCGCAGCGTGTGCTCGATGTCGCGGTGCACCTGTGGCGGCAGCGGCATCGTGGTAATGCCGCGAGACCATGCCTCCTGGTCGAAGGACAGGCGGGTCATTCCCTGCTGCTCGTACTGCCGCGCGACCGTGGACTTCCCTGACCCGGCTGGCCCGCACATGAAGATGACCCGTCTCACGAGTGCCACTATAGGCACCCAAGCCGGACGCTCCCACGGGCTGCTGGCCAGCCAATTCCGCGCGCAGAACATGCAGATAAGAAGCGACGAACTAGTTGGCCACAGAATATTAATGCTGCGCAGATCG
>PMST01000578.1 GCA_003168295.1 Actinomycetota bacterium | reverse complement strand
CGGCGGCCCAGATCGGCCCGACTGACGACATTTAAGTGAAGCGACGGATGAAGGCTAGCGCGATCCCGGCCACCTCGGCCCAGCCGCTGTCGATGGTCAGGGCGTGGCCGCGGCCGGGTATCTCGGCGAACTCGGTGGCACCCGGGTTGTGCTGCTGCCGCTTATAGGCGGCATGACTGATGGCGCGGGGCACCGTGTTGTCCTGCTCGCCGGAGATGATCAGCAGCGGACCGCGATCGGGGTTGGCCGCGTCGACCTTGGCCTCGGTCCGCGGGTTGAAGTTTTCCGTGGCCGCCTGGAACAGCGGCGCGCCCGACCCGGGGACCGCGAACGTGTCGTACAGCTGCCTGGCCTCCTCCTCGGGCACGGCGTTGGCGAAGGCGTACCGGAACTGCTCGTAGGTCAGCGGCACGGCGCGGTGCCGGTTGGCCGGGTTTCCCAGGACCGGGAAGGCCGCTTTGAGCGACGAAAGAGGCAGCGGCAGCACGCCGCGGAACGGCGCGGCGTCGATGGCGACCGTCACGGCCGACTGCCCGCGGCCCGCGACGATCTGCGCGAGCAGGCCGCCGAAGGAATGGCCGACCACCGCGGGAGGCCGGGTCAGCGTGCCGATCACCTGCGAATAGTGGTCGGCGACCGCGCCGACAGTCTTGTTCGCGAAGACCTCGGGGTGGGCGTTCGCCTCAGCTACGGTGTCGGGGTCGTCGGGCCAGCCGGGGCTGACCGGGGCGTAGCCGGCGTCCGCGAACATGGCGGCCCACCGGTCCCAGCTGGAAGGCAGCAGCCACAGGCCGTGAATGAACACGACGGGCACGCGGCCCGATGCATTGGCTTGGGCGACCTGGTCGGCTACGGGAACGACGGGCGGGTGAGGATGATCTGCTGTAGTCATGAGGCCATCGTCGTTCGGTCAGCGGTCGGTGTCATCGGTCACCCCGACTGAACGGCTACTTAAATCCGAACGGGCCCTGCCGCGAGCGGACGGGCATACTGGGCGCTGTGGGCAGCTCTGATGCGGTTGCGTCCGTAGCCGATGAGCCGACGGCACCGGCGGCGTCGGCGGCGCTTGGACGTCAGCGCGAGCTAGCCACCTTGACGTCCCTGCTCGATCAGGCCGCGGCCGGTTCCGGTTCCGCCCTGCTGCTGCACGGCGCGGCGGGCATCGGCAAGACGACCCTGCTCGACCAGGCGCAGCGGCTGGCGGCGCGACGCGAAATGAGGACGCTGACCTGCAGCGGGGTGCGAGCCGAGGCCCGCCTCCCGTTTGCCGGGTTGCATCAGCTGCTGCGGCCGGTCCTGGGCCTGGCGGCTGGCCTGCCCGCGGAACAGCGCGATCTCCTGCGAGCGGCCCTGGGTCTGGACGAAAACGCGCTGGCCGACCTGTACCGGGTCGCGCTGGCCGCGCTGGAACTGCTCGCCGTGGTCGCGGCCCAGGCGCCATTGCTGGTGGTGGCCGACGACGCGCACTGGCTGGACCGTGCCTCCGCGGACGTGCTCGCGTTCGCCGGCCGTCGCATCGCCGCCGAGCCGATGTCGATGCTCTTCTCATCGCGCGACGGCGCGGACAATCCATTCGAGGGGTCGGGCATTCCCGACCTCGCCGTAAGCGCGCTCGACCCGGACTCGTCCCGGGCCCTGCTCGACCGGGTCGCGCCGCAGCTGAAGGACGAGGTTCGCGACCGCCTGCTCGCCGACGCGGCCGGCAATCCGCTGGCGCTGACCGAACTTCCCGCCACGCTGCGCCCGGACGAACCACTGCCCGACCGGCTGCCCGTCGGTGACCTGCTCAGACGGTCCTTCACCACCCGGTTGTCCGAACTGCCCGGGAGAACCCAGACGCTCCTGCTGGTGATCTCGGCGGATTCCGGCTGCCGCCTCGGCGAGCTGTGCGCCGCCGCGACCATCGTGGATGGGAGCCCGGGCCGCGAGGCGGATATCCAGCCTGCCATCGATGCCCGTCTGGTCCGCCTGGTGCGCCCGAACGGCGACAAGGTCACCTTCTGCCATCCGCTGATCGCCGCGGCTATCTACCAGTCCGCGACCGTCGGCGAGCGCCAGCAGGTCCATACGACGCTGGCGCGGGTCATCCCGGCCGGCGATGACCGCCGGGTGTGGCATCTGGCGGCGGCGGCCCTCGGCCCGGACGACTCTGTCGCCCGCGAACTGGAAGCGCTGGCCGACCGCGCGACCCGCCGGGGAGCGGTGACGGTCACCATCGCCGCGCTTGACCGCGCCTCCTCGCTGGTGACCGACAAGGCCCGCGAGGCGGAACTGCTGCTGCGCTCAAGCGAGTGCGCGGTCGAGCTCGGCCGCGGCGCGCTGGCCCTCGACCTGGCGTCGCGGGCTGACGTCGGGCAGCTCGAGCCGACCGGCCCGGCCCGGCTACTGATCATCCGGGAGGCAGTCAACCCCGGCGTGAGCGGCAGCGGCGTCGCCGTGGCCGACTTCATCGAGGCGGCCAGCGCGGTGGCCGCCGCCGGCGAGGCGGACCTGGCCGCAGCCACCTTGTGGACGGCGGCGTCCCGCTGCTGGTGGACATCGGCCGGCGCCGGCGACCGGCTCGGCGTGGCGGCCGCCACGCAGGCACTGGACCTGCCTGCCGCCGACCCGCGGCGGATCGCCATCTTGGCCTACACGGTCACCGCCGACCGCCGCCCGGAGCTGCACGGGCACCTACTGCAGGCCTGCGCTGAGCGCCGGGAGCTGACCAGCCTGCGGTTCATGGCCAGCGCGGCGGCGAACCTCGGCGACCACGCCCTGGCCGTCCGGTTGTTCAGCGCCGCCGTCAAGCTCGCACGGACGCAGGGGCGGCTCGGTGTCATCGCCCGGCTGCAGGCACTGCAGGCCTGGTCCACGCTGTGGTCCGGCGACCTGGACGCGGCGGCGATGCTCGCCGACGAGACCGGACGCCTGGCCGGCGAGCAGAACCAGCCGATGTGGCATGGTGCGGCCATGCTCGAGCTCGCCCTGGTGCGCGCGCTGCGGGGAGACTACCCGCAGGCGAAGGAAGAACTGTGGCGGCAGCTGGCGAGCGGGGAGAATCGCGACGTGCGGCTCTACCGTGCGATGGCGATCTACGGCCTGAGCGTGGCCGCACTCGGTGTCGGACGGTACGCCGAAGCCTACGAGTACCTGCGCCGGATCGTGGACCCGGCCGACGACCTGTTCCATTACGGCGCCTGCCAGTGGATCATCGCCGACCTCGCGGAAGCCGCCGTCGGTGCCGGCCACGTCGCCGACAGTGCTGAGCTGCTCGCCGGGCTGGCCGCGGAGCTGCGGGAACACCCGGCCCCTGCGGTGCGCTACGCGGTGCTCTTCGCGGACGCGATCCGCACCGACGACGGCGCCGACGCCAGCACCGTGATGGCCCGTTTCCAGACCGCCCTGACCGCCGATCCGGGCGGCGGCGAGCTGAACCGGGCCCGGCTGCGGCTAGCCTATGGTTCATGGCTGCGGCGGCACCGCCGTATGCGCGAGGCCCGGGACGTGCTGGCCGCGGCCCAGGAGACGTTCACCCGCCTGGGCACGAGCGGATTCGCCTACCGCGCGGCCCGGGAGCTCCGGGCCGCCGGCGGAGCAGGCCGCCCGCACGGAACTCCCGGGCTGGCTCAGCTCACGCCGCAGGAGCTGCAGATAGCGCAGCTAGCAGCCCAGGGACTATCCAACCGGCAGATCGGCGGGCAGCTGTTCCTTTCTCACCGCACCGTGGGCTCGCACCTTTACCACCTGTTTCCCAAGCTCGGCATCACCACCCGGTCACAGCTGGCGGACGTGCTGGCCAGGACGTCCGGGCTCGGCGGCGGCACGGCGAGCTGAGCGGCTCAGTCCGGCGGCGCGTCACAGCTCGGCCTGGTAGTGGGCGACCGCGTCTTCGTCCCAGGCCAGGCCGTTGCCGGGGACATCGGGCAGGTGCAGCTCACCCGACCGGACCTCGAACGGGCGCGCGAGCACGGGGTGAGCCCAGTCCTGCCACTCCAGCCAGTGCCGGGTCGGCGTGACCCGCAGCAGGTGCCCGGAGACCTCGGGGTACAGGTGCGAGGACATCGGCAGGCCGGTGACGTCGGCGATCGCGGCGGCCTGCAGCCAGCCGGAAACCCCGCCGATCCGCATCAGGTCCGGCATCACCAGGGCACAGGCCCGGGACCGGATCGCGTCGTACATCGCCCGCGGACCGTAGAAGTTTTCCCCGAGCATAACGGGCGTGGCTAGACCACTCGCGAGCCTGGCGTGCCCGTCCAGGTCGTCGTACCGCAGCGGCTCCTCGATCCAGGCCAGGCCCTCCCCGTCCAGCGCCCGGCAGCGCTCGAGCGCCTCGCCGAGCCCGAGGCCCTGGTTGTAGTCCGCCACCAGCGTGACCTGGTCGCCGACCGCGGCCCTGACGTTGCGCACGGCGGCGATGTCGTCGGCCGGGCGGTCCCGGCCGACCCGCACCTTCAGCGCGGTGAACCCGCCCTCGTCGAGCAATTCGAGCGCTTCGTCGGCGACCCGTTCCGGCGGTATGAGGCCCAGGCCGTTGCTGTTGTACGCGGGCACCGGGGCCAGCGTCCCGCCCAGCAGGGCGGCCAGCGGCAGCCCGGCCGCCTGGGCCAGCGCGTCCCACAGCGCGATGTCGAGGCCGGCCACCGCGGCCAGGGCCAGGCCCTGATATCCGGCCAGGCCGAGCCAGCCGCGGGCACCGGTCATGGCCGCCGCGGGCGCGACCGGCTGCCCGCGCATGGCGCCCCCGAGGTCGGCCAGGATCGTCCGCAGGCCCGCGGTCGCCCGGGTCAGGTAGGGCGCCAGGTAACCGTGGCCGGTGAGGCCCTGTTCGGTCGTCACGTCGATGAGCAGCAGCGGCCACTGGGAGAAATCCCCCACCTTGGTGGCCAGCGGCCGCCGCAGCGGCACCACCACCGGCCGCACCGCCACGTCCCGAACGACCAGCCCGTCCTGATCTGCCACCGCCGCCTCCGCTCGTATGGGGCGTCGCCTCGACGACCCGCCTAGGGATATAGGTCTAGCGCGGAAAACCGGACCGCGCCGTCTCAGCCCCGGACGCCCGCTCGGCGGGCGCTCTGGCACAATCAGCGGGTGACTGACGCTGAGTCCACCGAGGCCATGCTGGCGCGCGTCCGGGCCAGCTTCGACCGGCAGGGCATGATGGCCACGCTCGGCGTGGAGGTGATCGCCGTCGAGCCGGGACGGGTCGAGCTGGCGCTGCGGCACGATGACAGGTTCATCCAGCAGCACGGGTTCCTGCACGCCGGAGCGGTCGCCTCGGTCCTGGACAGCGCGTGCGGGTACGCCGCCTATACCACCATGCCGCCGGAAGCGGCCGTGCTGACCGCGACCTACACGATCAACCTGCTCGCGCCGGCGGCCGGGCAACGGTTCGCGATGACCGGCGAGGTGGTCCGGGCGGGCCGGACGCTGGTGGTCTGCCGCGGCGAGGCGTTCGCCGACGGGAGCCAGCGTCCGTTCGCGGTCATGCAGGCCACCATGACCGCCCTGTACAACCGGCCGGGCGTCAGCGGATAGCCGGGCTGCCTGTCCGGGTCAGTGGGCAGGCGTGGTCCTCCGCGGGCGGTTCAGGCCTGCGCTGCCCGCCCCTGACCGGCCAAACGCAGGGCGGCGGCCACCAGCCGGCCGGCTCGAGCCCGGGCGCCCGGCTCCTCCCGGATGGTCTGGGCCAGGAACTGACCGGGGTCGAGCCCCACTTGTTCGGCGTCCTGGTCTCCGCCCGCGTCCAGCCAGCGCTTGAGCAACGGACCGTCGACCTCGGGATGGAACTGGACCGCGAGGTGCCTGCCGAGGCGGAAGGCCTGCACGCCCACGTCATTGCGCGCCAGCACCTCCGCCGCCTTGGGCGGCCGGCAGCGGTCACCGTGGAACTCCAGCCAGGGCCCGACCGGGACCAGTTCGTGGTCCCACGAGTCGACCAGCCGCCAGCCGATCTCCTTGCGGGCCAGGGCCTCGACCTTTCCGCCGAATGCGGCGCAGATGACCTGGGCGCCGAAGCAGATGCCGAGCACGGGTACGCCCGCCTCGTCCGCCGTGCGCAGCCAGGCCAGCTCCTCGGCGATCCACGGGTCGGGATCGTTGACCGAGCTCTCGGCCCCGAGGACCAGCACGTGATCAACGCCGTCGAGGGCGGGCAGCGGGCCGTCGTCGGGCACCAGGTGCGCGGTGATCTCGGCTCCAAGCGCCTCGAAGGCCGCGCCGATGAACCCGGCCGAATCCACGCCGTGGTGCTTGACGACCAGCACTCGCATCACAATGTGCTCCTCACCCGCAGCCGCCCGGGATTCAGGACGCGGTGTAACCGGCGCTGCTCAGCAGCCGGCGGAGGTCGACCACCATCTGGACGTCGACGTCCTTGTCCGCGGGCGGGTCGAAGATCTCGGTCTGGGAGCCGACCGTGACGGTGACCTTGCCGTCATGGTGCGCCGTGACCGTGCCGATCGCCTCGAGCAGTGACGTCACCGCGTGCCACTCGATGTTGTGGCTCGTGGGATGTGAGAAGATCTCGCGCAGCGTGTTCCGGTGACGGTTGTCAAGGTGCGGTTGCTCCGGCGAGGATGACATCGGTGTTCCTTTCCTGGCCCGACCCTAGGTTAGGCCGATCGGAGTCTTACAGGGGGTTCTGTGTCTCGCGTGTTCATCACCGGGTCAAGCGATGGTCTGGGCTTGATGGCCGCCCGGCTGCTGGTCGCCGACGGTCACTCCGTCACGCTACACGCCCGCAGTCAGGCCCGGGCCGACGACACCCGGGCGGCCCTGCCGCAGGCCGACGGCGTGGTCATCGGGGACCTGTCCGGCGTGGCCGGGATGCGCCAGGTCGCCGAGCAGGCCAACGCCTCCGGCCGCTTCGACGCGATCATCCACAACGCCGGGATCGGCTACCGTGAGGTGCGGCGGGTCGAGACGCCCGACGGCCTCTGCCAGGTCTTCGCGGTCAACGTGCTCGCGCCCTACCTGCTGACCTGCCTGATCGACCGGCCGGACCGGCTGCTCTACCTGAGCTCGGGCATGCACCGCGGCGGGAACCCCGATCTGGACGACCCGCAGTGGACGCGCCGACGCTGGAACGGCGCGCAGGCCTACTCCGACAGCAAGCTGTTCGACGTGGTGCTCGCCTTCGCCGTCGCGCGGCTGTGGCCCGACGTGCTGTCGAACGCGCTCACGCCCGGCTGGGTACCGACCAAGATGGGCGGTCCCGGCGCGCCGGACGACATGTCCCTGGCCCCGGTCACGCAGGCGTGGCTGGCCGTCAGCACCGATCCCGCGGCCATGGTCAGCGGCGGCTACTTCTACCACGAGCAGCCGGCCGAAACGCCGGCCGCAGCACGGGACGTCACGGTCCAGGACGAACTGCTCAGCTACTGCGCCGGGCTGGCCGGCGTGCAGCTCCCCAGCTGAGCGCGCCGCGATCCGGCCCGAGCCAGTCAAGGATAAGCGCGCAGGCCAGGACCATTCCGATGCCGACGGCGGTACCGGCCACGACGTCGGTGAAGTAGTGCGCGCCCTTGGCCACCATCCCGATGGCGACCGCGGTCGCGACCAGCAGCGCCAGGGACGCCAGGACGAGGCGGACCGACCCGGACAGCCGGTGCCCAGACGGATCCAAGAGCAGCACCGCGCAGGTGCCTGCGAGCGCGAACGAGCTGGTGGCGTGCCCGCTGGGCAAGCTCAGCGTGCCGCCTATGGTCCGGCCGACCAGCGGTTTGAGGACGAACTCGGTGAGGGCGCTCGCGGCGGGCGTCGCCACGGCGGCCAGGATGGCCCCGGTCCACCGGCGGGTCGCCACGCAGGCCAGGACCAGCGCGAGGGTCATCAGGGTCACCGGGATCAGCGTGCCGGTATCGGCCAGGACGTTAAGCAGCGCGGGAAACCGCTTGAAGGCGGACTTGACCGGCGTATCGACCGCGGTATCCAGCCACCCGGCGTGCCGCTGCCCGGCGAACGTGATCCCCAGCAGCACCGTCACGGTCACGCAGCAGGCGAGCAGGGCCACGGCCGGGAGGCGGAGCGGTGCGGGCAGCAGGCGAGCAGGCCGCGGGCGTTCGGGCGGCAGGCGTTCGGGCGGCGGCCGAAAAGGCTCCGGCTGGCGCCGATCGCCGTACCGCCGTCGCCCCCGCTGCATCCGCCCATCGTATGCACGGAACGCAGATGGTCTTTAGCTGCCGGTCAGGAGGTCCTGGCGTCGCGGCCCAGCGGTATGAAGCGTCTGGACTTCCCGGTCATGGCGTCGCGGCCGAGCGCCTCGACCCGGCGGATAGACACGTGCGGGCTGGTCACGCCCGCCTGGCACAGGCCGTCGGCGATGGCGGCGGTCACCGTGCCGCGGTCGAAGTCACCCTCGGCGACCACGGCGATGTCGGCGCCGTCACCGGTCTGGCGGACCTGGAACTCCCGAATCGCGGGGACAGGCAGCAGGACCGCGGCGAACACCGACGGGTGCACGCTGGCCTCGCCGTAGCGGAACAGGTCATCGGAGCGGCCATCGACGCAGGCGCGCAGGTAACCGCCCGCGCTGGCCGCGGCCGGCGTGAAGCGGTCCGTGAGCTCGTAGCGGATGAGCGGCTGGGTCAGGTTGTGCAGGTTGGTGATGAGCACCTTCGCTGAGGTGGTGCCGTCGGGGACGGGATGGCCCGCGTCGTCGACGCACTCGGCGATGCAGCTGTCGCTGGCGAGGGTGAAGACCGGGCGGCCGGGCTCGCTGTGGCCGACCAGGCCTTCGGTCGAGACGAAATTGTCGATCACGGGGACCCCGAAGGCTTCGCCGATGGCCGTCCGCGCCTGTTCGGTGAGCGCCTCTGAGTTAGAGCTGACCGACCGGACCGCCAGCCGCAGACGACCTTCCCGCTGCTCGTGAGCCAGTTCGGCCAGCTTGGTCGCGTAGCTCATCAGGGCCGGCGGCTGGGCCGCGTTGAGGCGCCTGACGATCTCGGCCGTCGGCAGGCTGGCCGGGACGGGGATCAGGCGTACCGGCGGGCGGGTCGCCGTCGCGGCGGCCAGGCCGCTGGAGTGGACGGGCGAGCCGGCCCCGACGATCCCGATCACCAGTCCTTCCGGCGGCAGTCCGCCGGAGGTCATGGCCGCGGCCATCGCCCGGCGCATCATCGAGGCGGCGAATTCGGCGTACTCACCGACGGTCTGGACGAAAAGGCCGCGCAACCCGGAGCTGCCGCCCGACACCAGGCAGAGGTACTCGCCGAGCAGCAGGGACGGCTCGGTGGCCGACCCGGCCAGGTGCTGCTCCACCAGGTCGCGGGTCAGCCGCCGGTCGGTGGTGGCCCGGTCGAAGTCCGCCATCATCTGCGCCTTGGTCATCACCGGCAGCCGGGGCAGGTCAGCGAGCTCGAACCGGCCGGGGTCGATGCCGCGGAGGCGTTCGGCGTGGAAGGGCGAGCACTCGATGGCGTGAGCGAGCAGCGCCCTGAGCCGGTCCCGCTGAAAGGCGACGAGCTGTCCGGCGCTCCAGCCGAGGCGCTCGATGGCGCCGGGCATCCGGCGGCCGATGGCGCCGGCCATCCGGGTCCGCAGCAGTTCGATATCGGAGATCGTGGCGGGGACGGTCATGTTTCCTCCCTGATGGGGACGGAGGCTGGCGCGAGCCAGCGGTTCAGCCGGGCGAGCACCGGCAGATCCGGGCCGCCCAGGGCGTCCGGGTTGGCCGCCTGCTCGAGCGCTATACCGGCCTCGATGGCCAGCAGGAGCTCGGCCAGCTGCCGCGGCGGGGACGGAAGGGTTTCGCCATCCCCCGGGCTGGTCGTTACCAGCACCCGCGCGATGCCCTCGACCGTCCGCGCGTGCACCGCTGCGTACCGGCGGTTGAGCTCAGGGTCGCGGGCCGCGTGGATCCGGAATTCGAGGACCAGCAGTCGCCAGCCCGGGGCGGCATGCTCGGCCTGCTGAGCGAGGTCGAGCAGGGCGCCGAAGTCACCCGAGCCGGCCAGCCGGCGGGCCGCCGCCGCGTTCTGCCCGGCGCGCTCGGCGATCCGGTCCTCCAGCAGGGACAGGAACATGTCGGCCTTGCTGGCGAACCTGGAGTACACGACGCCCTTGGAGAAACCCGCCTCGTCCGCGATCTGCTCCAGCGTCGCGGCGTGATACCCCCTGGCCAGGAACACCCGGCGGGCGGCCGCGAACAGCTCGGCGCGGTTCCTGTCGCTCTGCTCGGCCCGGGACAGTCGAGTTCTCATACCGATGATATTCGAATACCAACGGTATCGTTGTCAAGAGGTGGCGGACCGGCGGGTCAGGGGACCGTCAGGATCTGCGGGCCGTCGGCGGTGATCGCCACGGTGTGCTCGACGTGAGCCGCTCGGCTGCCGTCGCCGCTGCGGATCGTCCAGCCGTCCTCGTCGATCTCGTAGCTGTCCCGGCCGCCGGCCAGGAACCACGGCTCGATCGCGACGACCAGCCCGGGCACGAGCCGGGGACCGCGGCCACGCCGTCCCTCGTTCGGGATGTGGGGATCCTCGTGCATCGCCCGGCCGACGCCGTGACCGCCGAAATCTGTGCAGATCCCGTAGCCGGCCGCGCGGCCGGCCGCGCCGATGGCCGCCGAGATGTCGCCGATCCGCCCGCCCGGGACCGCGGCGGCAATCCCCGCGCGCAGGGCCTCGCCGGCGGTGGCGATCAGCCGCGCGTCGGCCGGATCCGGCGGCCCGATCGTGAACGAGATCGCGGCGTCACCCGCCCATCCGTCCAGCACGGCGCCGCAGTCCACGCTGAGCAGGTCACCGGCGGCCAGCCGGTACCGGCCCGGGATGCCGTGCAGCGCGGCGTCGTTGACCGAGGTGCAGATGACCGCGGGGAAGGGGATCGAGGCGAACCCCGGCTGGTAGCCCAGGAACGGCGAGGTGGCCCCCGCCTCGGCGAGCACGCCGCGGGCGATCTCGTCCAGTTCGGTCAGGGCCATGCCCGCCTTCGCCTCGGCCCGGGTGGCCGCCAGGATCTGCGCGACGACCTGCCCGGCGGCCCGCATCGCCTGGACCTCTCCGGCTGTCTTGATCTCCACCATGGGTTGCACCTCCCTTTTGCGGGATAACTATACCGGTATTACTATCACGGTATGGTCCGACCGCCACTGAGCCATCTCGAGCATGCCCGCGGGGAACGGCTCGGCCTGCTTTTGCGCGAGGCACGCGGACCGCGCAGCATGGCCGAGATCGCCGCCCGCTCCGGCGTTCCCGCGGAAACATTGCGCAAAATCGAGACCGGCCGCATCGCCACGCCCGCGTTCTTCACCGTGGCCACCCTGGCCGCCGCCCTCGGGCTGTCCCTGGAGGAGATCGTCCGGGCCTGCGCGGAACCCGGGGCCCACGCGGAGCCCGCCGAGGCTCTCAGCGCCTGACGTTCACCTCTCCCACCCGTCCCACCTCCACCAGGCTCCCCCCGGCCCGCCTTCCCCGAGCGGCCCCCGGTCCCGCATCTCCCCCAAGCGCCCGGGCTCGCTTTCCCTCGTGCATGGATGTGACAATCTGAACACTCTTTTGTGTAGACTGTCACATCCATTCACAATGAAACATATGTTTTCGATCAAGAGGACGGAACTGGGGTTTCTTATGGGATCAGTGGTGCGCGTTGGGTGCCGCAGTGACCTGGCGAGGACCGTGACCCTGGCCCTAGCTGGCCTGCGCGGGCAGCACGTGCACCTCGATGTCGCCGACGCTGCGGACCAGGTCGCGCAGGACCAGGTGACGGCCGCCCCGGGTCCCTGGCCCGCGGGCCAGCACCATCTCGGTGACGTGGTGCTCGCGCGCGTACGCCGTCAGGGCCGCGGCCGGGGCGCCGTGCAGGACGGCGAACTGACCGCCGAGCTGTGCTGTCAACGCCGCGTACCCCGCCAGCAGCTGGTCCAGGTCCGCTGGGGGCGGTGACGGCGGCACGGCGGCGACTCGGAGCTCCCCGGCCAGCCGCGCGGCGAGGGCGGCCGACCACCTGATCAGCGGCTCCATCCCGGCTCGTGGCGCGGTGCAGCCCAGGATGGCCGGCGCGGCTTCGCCGGCCGGCGAGGGGCCGTGCCGGTAGGCCGTCAGCTGCCGGTCGGCGTGTTCGGCCACGATGGTGAAGGCCTGCTCCCGGAGCGCGCTGAGCGACTCGGGCCCGTAATCGGTGGGCAGCGCGCGGCCGGCCTCGGCGGCCGGGACGACCTCGCCCCGGCGCACCCGGTCGGCGAGTTCGGACGGCGGAGCGTCCACCAGCTCGATCTCGTCCGCGATAGCCAGGGCCGCGGTCTCATCCGGTGCCCCGCTGGCGGCCACGGCGCTGGCCGAGCCGACGCTGGAGATGCCGGCGCTGGCCGGGGCGGCACTGGCCGGGGAAGCACCAGCCGGGGCAACACCGGTCGGAGCGGCGTTAGAGGTGTTGGCGCTGGTCGGGACGGCACTAGAGGCGCCGGTCGGGGCGGCGGTAGTCGGGGAAGCGGTAGTCGGGGAAGCGGCGGTGCGCAGGTGGGTGAGGTGCACGGTGCCGACGATGGTGATGCCCGCGTCGGCGAGGCGGCGGGCGGCCGCGAAGCGGGGCTCGCCGCTGGCGTCGACGGCCGCCAGGTCATCGACGCAGGCCACCTCGGGGTTCCGGGCCAGCACCGCGCCGGTGTCGAGGGTGGTACCGTCGCCGACAAGCTCCAGGCCCTCGAGCAGCGCGCTCACGCCCTCCCGGCCGCGGCAATCGACGGCCGCGACGACCACGTCTGATCCCCGCGATTTCCGGCGTCTGGCCTCCTCGAGCATCGCGGTCGTCACGCCGCAGCCTGGCGCGTAGCCGAGATAGACCCGGATCGCACCGCGCGCCCAGCGGCGCTCTGGGCTGTTCGGGCCGTTCTCGCCGTCAACGCCCTTCTCGCCGTCAACGCCCTTCGCGGCGGCCTGCGAGAGGGCGCCCGTGGCCGCCCCGGAGGCCGGGCCGGCAGTGATGTGCAGGTGGACATCGGGGAGCTGGTCGGCCACCCGCTCGACCAGGGTGGGGCGCCAGCGGTCACGTAGCCCGGGTGGGGGCGCCCCCATGACCAGGCTCCGGGCGCCGGTCTCGCGCACGGCCTGGGCGATCACCGCCGCGGCATCCTGGCCCTGGCGGACGATGACCGCGGCCCCGGCATCGGCCGCCGCGGACTTGATGTGCTCGGTCACCTCTCCCGGCGGGCCGCCGGCGTGCGCGGCGAAGACGAGCACGGTGCACGCCGCGCTACTGCGCCGGGCGAGCCTGACGCCGCGCTGGATCAGCGCGTCGGCTTGGTCCGGCGCGGTCACGGCGACCAGGACGTCTTGCGACTCCCGCTGGCGCACGGTGCCCGGCGCCGCGAGCGTCTCCGCCACCACCCGCAGCCCGATCTCGCGCAGCGCGGCGAGGTTNNCGGCCGGGTAGATGTTCCCGTGCCCGAGCCGCTTACGCAGCGCCTCGGGCGAGTTGTCCAGGAACCGGATCTCATCGGCCTCGGCGAGGGCGGCATCGGACACGGTGGCCGCGGCGGGCTGTCCGGTGATCTGCTGGACGGTCTCGGCCGCGCGCTCCAGGTCGGCCACGTCGACGGTGCTGATGACGTCGATCCCGGCGTCCCGCAGGGACCTGATCGCCTCGATGTTCGGACCGTAATCGTCCACCAGCACCACGGCCGGCTTGCGCGCGAGGACCGCGTCGAGGTCCATCTCCTCGCGGGCGTCCGGGTCGCGGGCGTCAGGGCCGGTGCCGGGCGGGCGGGGCGGGATGACCTCGAGGCCGGCGAGGGCTTCGGCCGTGCGCGGCCGGCCCCGGGTTCGGGCCAGTCCGACCACGACGTCCTCGCCCCGGTCGCGCAGCGCGCGGCCCTCCCTGAGCATGCTGAAGGTCTTTCCGGATCCTGGCGCGGCGCCGAGGTACAGGTGCAGCGTGCCCCGCCGGACCGGCTCGGCCGGGGCCGCCAGCATGGCGCCGATGCCGTTGTCCTCGCGGATGATCTGGCCGCGGGTCGCGTCGTAGGCGTAGAGCTCGGCGTACCGGCCCCAGTTCACGGCCACGTCGAGCTGCGCGGTGGCCGCGTCCTCGCCGAACCTGGTCCGCAGGATGTCGGTGAAGAAGCCGGACGGCAGGTTGCCGTCGAGACTGTTGCCCAGGGCCCGGTAGATGGTACGGACCAGCGGGGCCCGGTCCAGCGACGCCCGGGCGAAAATCTCCTTGCTGTCCTGGATGCTCGCGCCGGCGAAGATCCGGCCCTCGCGGGACAGGGCCAGCCGTTCGCCGCTGAGCTGGGCGAACCCGAGCATGACCAGCGCGTCCACCAGAGGCAGCAGCTCATCGACCTCAAGGCCCAGGTTGTCGGCCAGGTCAGGCAGATCGGCCGCGCCGTCGTGACGGCCCAGCAGGATTTCGGCGAGGCCGGACAGCCCGTCCACGGTGGCTAGCGGCAGCGGGGAGTCGCCGACCGTGCCGGCCCGCGTGCCGCCGGCCTGGGCGGCGGGCTCCGCGGGCACGCTGTCGCGGTGGGTCATCAGGCGGTAGATCTCGTCGACGAGCGCGTCGAAGTCCGGGGTTCGCCTACGCCGCGGCCGAGGCAGCGGGTTGGGCATGTCGGCCCGGATCCGGCCCGGGTTCGTGCCCAGGACGAGGATCCGGTCGGCCAGCAGCACCGCCTCCTCGATGTTGTGCGTGACCATGACCATGGTCTTGGTCGGGAACCGCTGCCCCTCCCAGAGCTCAAGCAGCTCGCCGCGCAGGTTCTCCGAGGTGAGCACGTCCAGCGCGCTGAACGGCTCGTCCATCAGCAGCGCGGCCGGCTCCACGACCAGGGCGCGGGCGAAGCCGACGCGCTGGCGCATGCCGCCGGAAAGCTCCTTGGGATAGGCGGACTCGTAGCCGTCGAGGCCGACCAGGTCGATGGCGCGCAGCGCCCGCTCGGAGCGCGGTCCCGGCGGTACCTTCCGCGCCTCCAGGCCGATCTCGACGTTCTGCTGCACGGTGAGCCACGGCAGCAGCGCGAAGGTCTGGAACACCATGGTGGTGTCCCGGTTGGTGCCGACCAGCCGCTGGCCGCGGAACAGGACCTCCCCGGAGGTCGGCGCCATCAGGCCGGCGATGCACCGCAGCAGGGTGGACTTGCCGCTGCCGCTGCGGCCGAGCAGCGCGACGAACTCGCCCTCGGCGACATCGAGGTTGATGCCTTCGAGCACCGGCACCGGATGCCCGTCCGGACCAGAGAATGACTTGCTCAGCGCCCGGACGCTGATCAGCGGGCCGGGCCCGGCCGGCTCGCTCATGCGAGCGCGTATTTCGACTCGGCGATGGCGTACAGACGCCGCCACAGCAGCGCGTTCAGCCCGCTGACGTAGACGGACATGACCAGGATGCCCGCGATGATCTGGTGGAAGTCATTGTTCGTGGTCGCCTCGGTGATGAAGGCGCCCAGTCCGCTGGCCGCCAGGACCCGCCCCTTGTAGGTGACGATCTCGGCCACGATGGTGGCGTTCCACGCGCCGCCGGCCGCGGTGATCGCCCCGGTGACGTAGGCGGGGAACACGGCGGGGATGATCATCCGCCGCCAGCGTTCCCAGCCGTGCACGTCGAGATTGTCCATGGCTTCCTTCAGATCGGAAGGCACGGCGCTGGCGCCCGCGATCACGTTGAACAGGATGTACCACTGGGTACCCAGCGCCATCAGCAGGACGCTGCCGTAATTGAGGCTGAGCCCGATGTCCAGGAAGAAAACGATGACGAACGGGAAGATGAAATTCGCCGGAAAACTCGCAAACACCTGGACGACCGGCTGCATGAACTGAGCGACCCGAGGGTTGAAGCCGATCCAGACGCCGACCGGCACCCAGATCACCGACGCCACCGCCACCACCACGGCGACCCGCAGGAACGTGAAGAAGCCAAGTGCGAACGCGTGCCCGAAGATGCCCAGGCCCTGATGGCCGCCGGCCACGTAGGCCAGCATGCTGTACAGGCCCCAGCCGAGCACCAGCACGACCACGACCGCGAAGGCCGTGTCGCCGGCCCGCCGTCGCGCGGCGTGACTGACCAGGCTGCGGTCGTCGATGCCGGTGGCCGCGCCCATCAGCTGGTTGACGGGCCGGGCCAGGGCCCGCCGCCCCCGCCCGACCAGCGCCGGCCAGCTGGAGCGCCGCAGCACGTTCAGGACGATCGAGCGGGCCTTGGCGCTCGACTCCGTCTGCTCGATCCGGAACCGTTCCACGTAGGCCACCAGCGGCCGCCAGAACACGAAGTTGACCGCCAGGATCATGATGATCATGGTGAGAATGCCCCAGGCGACGTGCCCGAGTTCCCCCTGCCGCACGGCCACGCCGACGTACGAGCCGACCCCGGGCAGCGTGTAGCTGCGGCCGCCCACCGTGATCAGCTCGGACGCGGTCAGGAAGAACCAGCTGCCGCCGAAGCTCATCATGCCGTTCCAGACCAGCCCGATCGCACCGCCGGGAACGTCGATGCTCCAGAACCGCTTCCAGCGGGACAGTCCCATGAGCCGGCTCGCCTCGTCCAGCTCGCCGGACTGGGTGACGAGGGAGTGGTAGAAGGAGAACGTGATGTTCCACGCCTGAGAGGTGAAGACGGCGAAGACCGCCGCCGCCTCCAGGCCGAGCTCGGAGCCGGGGAACAGGGCGATGAAGAACGTCACGGTGATGGCGAGGAAGCCGAGCACCGGCACCGACTGGAGGATGTCGAGGGCCGGGATCAGGATCCGCCGGGCCCGCCGGCTCCGCGCGGCCCACAGCGCGTAGCCGAGGCTGAACGCGTAGGAGAAGAACAGCGCGACGAACATCCGCAGCAAGCTGCGGGCCGCGTAGTAGGGCAGCTCGGCCGGCGAGGTGTCGAACGGGATTACGTGGCTGGGGTGGTACGGGACATGGGCGCTCGCGCCCACCCGCACGACGGCGTAAAGCAGCAAGAACACGCCGACCCCGACCAGCACGTCGACCGGCCGGAACCGGAATCGCCGCAGCGTGTCACGGCTAGGGAAGGTAGGTGTGACCGCCATGCGGCCACTCCGATCGGCGCGGCTGCGTTGCCATGGCACCATGATGCAGGATGGACGCGGACCCGGGAACACCGCGTCTAGGTCCGCGGGAGAGGGAATTCAGGCGATGCCCGACATACCGTCCCAGACTGACATCGGTGGTCCGGCCGAGAAGATCTTCGACCTGATCATCGACTTCAAAGGCCAGGAGCGCTGGCTGGCCAAGTCCTCGGCCTTCCGCGGCACGACCGAGGTCTCCTCGGACCCGGTCACGCTCGGGACCACCTACCGCGAACCCGGGCCGCTCGGCGTGCGGAACGGGACCGTCACCGAGTTCGAGCGGCCGACGTCGATCACCTTCCACCAGCCGATGACGATGAAACTGCACGCCGGGACCATCGACGTAACCTTGCGCTACACGCTGACGGCCAGCGGGGAGTCGACGCACGTGTCGCGCGTCGTGACCATCGATACCCCCTGGCCGCTGAGGGTTATCCAGGCGGTGATAGTCCGTTCGTTCCGGGTCGAAAGTTCTCGTACCCTGCTCGCGCTCAAGGCTTACGTGGATGCGTCGTTACCGGTCGAGCAGGCCGCGGAGGGTGCGGGCGTTTCGTACGGCATTCGCGTCACCGTCGTTGTTGAAGTAGGCGAACACGTCGTGTCCGGCCGCGCGCCATTCCCTTATCCGGTCCGCCCACCACATCAGGTCGGCGTCTTGGTAGGAGCCCGCGTAGAGGTGATCATGATCCGGGCCGTGCAGCCGGAGGTAGACGAAGTCGGCGGTGGCCCGCAGGACGCACGGCAGGTTCGCGCCGCTCATAACGCAGTAGGCGGCGCCGTGCGCGGCGAGCAGCGCGAAGACGTCCTCGCAGTGCCAGCTGGGGTGCCGGAATTCCACCGCGACCCTGATCCAGGCCGGGAGCAGCCGGAGGAAATAGGCCAGCCGGGCGTCGTCGCGCTCGTGTCCGGGCGCGAGCTGGACCAGCAGCACCGCTCGCTTGTCACCGAGCTCGTGCCAGCCCGACTCGATCCGCGGGATCCAGGGCTCGGGCCGGTATAGCCGACGGCCGTGGGTGAGGCCCCGCGGTGCCTTGACCGAGAGGCCGAAGCCGTCAGGGAGCCGGCGCTGCCAGGAGCCGAACGTGGCGGGCCGGGGCCAGCGGTAGAAGCTGCTGTTGAGCTCGGCGGTGTCGAAGGCGGCCGCGTAGCGGGCGAGCCGGCCGGCGGCCGGAAGCCCGGGCGGGTAAAGCTCGGGTTCCCAGTGGTCATAGCTCCACCCGGAGGTACCGATCCTGACGACTGTCACTTTCTCCCTAAATCGGGCGTCTCTGTCTCTAGTGGGACTAATTGCGGCTAAAGTGGTGGAAGCATCCTTTGGGAGGGGACGCTAGGGGGAGTTAAGGATGTTTCTGAAGTTTAATATTTATGACCTTTTTTTCCTGGCCTTCATGCAGTTGATGTTGTCGACCATACTCGTGCTGAGTCCGGCGCGTGGCATCGGCGCCCGCTTTCGCTGGACTGGCTCGAGGATCACTGAGCTCTTCGTCGGCGGCGTGGAGGCAGTAGCCATCTCGGCTCTGGCCTGCGTGCTCACCCACGAGATTTGGGGCTTGCCGTTCGCCGGCCTGGAGACGGGCGCCTACCTGCTGGTGGTCGTCTCGGTCGTGGTGATGGCGCTGCAGCCGAACACCAACGTCATCGGCCAGGTGTTCTACGCCTCGTACCTCTCGGCGTCCTTCGCCTTCATCGTCTACGCGGCCTTTCTCGCCGTCGTGGCCTCGCACTCGATCCTCGAGGCGCTGACGGCTTCGCTGGTGATCGTGCTCGACCTGGCCGCGTTCGTGGTGTGGATCTCGAACATCAACTACGTGAGCGACGTCTTGTGCCGCAGCCGCCGGACGCGGCCGCTGCCCAAGGCCGACCCCAGCTACAAGCCCTTCGTGTCGCTGCACATCCCGGCCTACAACGAGCCGCCCGAGCTGCTCATCGAGACGATCAAGGCGTGCGAGCGGATCGACTACCCGAACTTCGAAGTGGTCGTCATCGACAACAACACCAAGGATCCGGCCGTGTGGGGTCCGGTGGAGGAGTACTGCCGGGGTCGTAAGCGCGTCC
The DNA here is from genome assembly GCA_003168295.1 of Actinomycetota bacterium. Next base: position 2,269 of record PMST01000578.1, on the reverse strand, counting down.
GCTTCGTCCACGTCGCCCCCTGGCCCGGCTACAAGGCGGGCGCCTGCAACCTCGTCCTGCGCCGCTACACCGACCCGCGGGCCGAGATCATCGGCCTGGTCGACGCCGACGATATCGTCCAGCCGCACTACCTGCGCGAGACCGCCGGGTACTTCTCCGACCCCAACCTTGGCTTCGTGCAGACCTTCGAGGGCAACCGCGAGTTCCAGGGCAGCAACTACTACACCGCCTGCGTGGACTCCTTCCAGGCCTTCTACCTGTCGGTCATGTCCTCCCGCAACGAGCGGGACACGATCCCGTTCGTCGGGACGATGGGGCTGTTCCGCCGCAGTGCGCTGACGGCCGTGGGCGGATGGAACGAATGGTGCATCTGCGAGGACACCGAGGCCTCGCTCCGGGTCACCAGGGACGGCTGGTCCGGCCTGTACATTCCGCGCTGCTTCGGCCGGGGCGTCGTGCCGCCCAGCTTCAAGGGAATGCTCACCCAGCGTCACCGCTGGTGCTTCGGCGGCATGCAGATCATGCGGCTGCACTGGCGCAGCCTGATGCCGTGGGACCGCTCGCCGGGCAACCATCTCACCAGCGCGCAGCGCCGCGACTACCTGATGGCGTCGGTCGGGTGGTTCCGGGACCTGCTCATGCTGGCCTTCAGCCTGCTGCTGCTCGTGATCACCGGCCTGCTGGTCGCCGATTCCCGTTTCGCCGTCTCCCCGATAGACGGCACCCGGTCGCTGCTGCCGTTGTCGCTCATCGTCATCGCCACGATCTGCATGTTGTGGACGCTGCGCCTCTGGACGACCATGTCGTTTAAGCGGGCCCTGCTATCGCTCGTCATCAGCCTCTCGGTCACCTGGGTCGTCGCACTCGGCTGCCTCGAAGGGATGGCCCGGCGAGACGCGGTTTTCCTGCGGACTTCCAAGGTGGCCGGCCGCCGCCGCATCCGCACCGCGCTCCGGCTGACCCGGGTGGAGACGACCCTGGCCGTCCTGCTGTACGTCGGTGCCGGACTCCTCGCCAGCTCGCATCGCCCGCCGTGGCTGCTCGTCTTCATTCTCTTCATCCAGGCCACCGTTTACCTCTGCGGTCCGATCGCGTCCGTGTGGAACCTGTGGGCCGTGGGGGTTCCGGCTCCGGAGTACCTGCAACGCTTCGAGAAGCGACGCCTGCGCGCGGAGCGCCGACGGCGGTCCTGGGCCCGGCTGCCCCGGCCTGCCGCGGCCGGTGCCGCCCTGACGGCCCTGTGCGCCGGAGGGGTGGCGAGCGCCTTCCTGGCTCCCGTGCCGCTGCTGCACACGGCGGTGCTGCGGCACGCCGAGTCCCCGCAGTCGCTGCTGGCCGACTCGGCGAGCACCCAGGTGTACCTGAAGCTGGGCTCGGCGACCTCCGGGGCCGACCGTGAGTATTACTTCATCACCTCGGTGAACCTGTCGACCGCGTCGGCGCGGGCCAAGCTCAGATTCAACACGTCCTCGCTCCCGCTGCTCGGCGAGATCCTCAAGGCGGCCGCGGCCGGCGGGCGGATCTCGCACGTCAGCCTGGCCTTTCGCACGCCCGGCCTGAACGGCCGGCCGACGACCGAGTTCGTGGACACGTTCGGCACGGCCTCCGTCGCCTCAGTCAAGGAACAGCTGTCCGGCCCGCCCGCGGGCACCGTCTCGCTCGCGCTTCCCGCGCTGAGCCACGTGGTCACCACGCCGGGTGCGCTACAGCGCGTCGGCCCGTTCGCCGGGCTCTCCGGCCCTGCGCTAGCCACGAAGGTGTACGTCACCATGGGGACCGGGGCGCCTGCCTACGCCGTGACGGCCGTCCAGCTCTCCCAGGGGGCGTCGGGTGGCCCCCTCGACCTCCGCTTCACCACGCCGTCGCTGCCGCTGCTCGACGGGATATTCCGGGACCAGGGGAACGCTGTCACCATTCCCGTGCTCACGCTCACCGTCCGTTCCGGGGAAAGCGGCCATCGGTTCACCACGGCGCTGACGCACACCTTTACCGGGCTGAGCGTCGGCTCCTTCGCCGAGAACCTGTCGGGGTCGTTGTCGGGCACCGCCACGCTCGTCGCCCCACCGCGGTAGCCGGTTTGGGGTAGGGCGTTTTAGGCTGTTGCTCGTGGCAGGCCGACGGTGACGCAGGGATCGCCTGCCCCACGCGGGCCGGGACACGGCCCGGCGGGTCATCCCGCTGTTCCGGCCGTACCGGCTGCAGGTGGCGTTCGTCGTCGGGCTCATCGTGCTGACCTCGACGGTCGGTATCGTCAACCCGCTGCTGATCC